>CAZPSD010000025.1:0-2972 GCA_964589055.1 uncultured Bacteroides sp. | reverse complement strand
AATTGCTTATGACGAGCAACGCGAACGAGAAACATATATGTTTCGAGTGTCTGCTTAGTCAGCGTATAAGTCAGAAATAATTGAGGTTGTAACGGGTGGAAGAAGCATCCGAGACCACAAATATGGATACAGCTTTTAAGCGGCTATTGACTGACCCCAGAGAATAGATAAGCGGTATGGCTGCGTACATATTTGTAGTTTCGGCATCTTCTGCCTTAAACATAAATAATGTTTCCGATCTGTAAAGCCGCAGGCGGCAGAAGGAAACAACATGAAAAGGAGAGAAGATTATGTACAAGAGTTACACAATGGACCTTGCCGGACGTACCCTTCGTGTGGACATCGGCAGAGTCGGCAAACAGGCTAACGGCTGTGCTTTTATGCAGTATGGCGAGACTACCGTATTATCTACGGCTACGGCATCTGACAAGCCAAGAGACGGAATCGATTTCTTCCCTTGCAGCGTAGAGTATGAGGAAAAGTTATATTCCGTAGGCAAGATTCCGGGAGGATTCAATAAGAGAGAGGGTAAGGCGTCTGAGAATGCAGTTCTTACGAGCCGCGTGATCGACAGGCCGATGCGTCCTTTATTCCCGAAGGATTACCGCAATGATGTTACCTTGAATAACATGGTAATGAGCGTAGATCCGGAGTGCCGTCCTGAGCTGGTTGCCATGATCGGTACGGCAATTGCGACATGCATTTCTGACATTCCGTTTGACGGACCTTGCGCCATGACACAGATGGGCTTACTTGACGGCGAGCTGATTGTGAATCCGTCTCAGGAGCAGTGGGATAAGGGAGATCTTAAGATGACTGTTGCCTCCACAGCCGAGAAGGTTATCATGATTGAGGCCGGTGCCAATGAAGTACCGGAAGCAAAAGTTATTGAAGCAATTTATAAGGCACATGAAGTAAACCAGACGATTATTGAGTTTATCAATAAGATTGTAGCCGAGGTTGGCAAGCCGAAACATGCTTATGAAAGCTGTGCAATTCCGGCACAGATGTTTGAAGATATGAAGAAGATCGTGACACCTGAGGAAATGGAGACAGCAGTCTTCACAGACGAGAAGCAGGTGCGCGAGGAAAATATCAAGAATGTAACCGCTAAGTTGGAGGAAGCTTTTGCAGAGAATGAAGAGTATCTTGCAGTACTTGGCGAGGCAGTATACCAGTATCAGAAGAAGACAGTCCGCAAGATGATCTTAAAGGATCACAAGCGTCCTGACGGTCGTGCGCTGGATCAGATCAGACCGTTAGCGGCAGAGGTTGATATCATTCCGAGAGTACACGGTTCTGCTATGTTTACCCGTGGACAGACACAGATCTGCAACGTATGTACACTGGCGCCTTTGTCCGAGGTACAGAAGGTAGACGGATTAGATGAGAATGTAACAAGTAAGAGATATATGCACCACTACAACTTCCCTTCCTACTCTGTAGGTGAGACGAAGGTAAGCCGCGGACCGGGACGCAGAGAGATCGGACACGGCGCATTGGCAGAGAGGGCACTGCTCCCGGTACTGCCCAGTGAGGAAGAGTTCCCGTATGCGATCCGTACCGTATCTGAGACTTTTGAGTCTAACGGTTCTACTTCCATGGCATCTACCTGTGCATCCTGTATGTCCCTGATGGCAGCAGGCGTGCCGATCAAGAAGATGGTAGCAGGTATTTCCTGCGGTCTTGTTACCGGAGATACAGATGATGATTTCGTATTGCTGACAGATATTCAGGGTCTTGAGGATTTCTTCGGCGATATGGACTTTAAGGTAACGGGTACCCATGACGGTATTACGGCAATCCAGATGGATATTAAGATTCACGGTCTGACCAGACCGATTGTGGAAGGCGCTATTGCAAGATGCCGTGAGGCGAGAGAGTATATTATGGCTAACTGCATGGTACCTGCCATCGCTGCTCCCCGTAAAGAAGTCGGCAAGTATGCACCTAAGATCATTTCTATCCAGATTGATCCTGAGAAGATTGGCGATGTGGTAGGACAGCGCGGTAAGACCATCAATGAGATCATTGCGCGTACAGGCGTTAAGATTGACATTACAGATGATGGACAGGTATCCGTATGCGGTACTGACAGAGAGATGATGGACAAGGCTGTAGAGATGATCAAGATCATCGTTACAGACTTTGAAGAAGGTCAGATCTTTAAGGGAACTGTAGTCAGCATCAAGGAGTTCGGCGCATTTATCGAGTTTGCCCCGGGCAAAGAAGGTATGGTTCACATTTCCAAGATTGCGAAAGAGAGAATCAACCGTGTAGAAGATGTCCTGACACTTGGTGACAAGGTAACAGTTGTCTGCTTAGGTAAAGATAAGATGGGCAGAATCAGCTTCTCCATGAAGGATGTGGCACAGGTATAACGCTTGGAAGATAAAGCGTTAAGGCTTCTGAAATTCACAGGAAGCTGTCGGATTTGGAAAGCTGTTCAAGGCAAAACAGATCTGTTAAAAACACAAAATAAGAAATATAAAAGGATCGCGGGGGATTTCCTACGATCCTTTTTCGATTAAATCCGAAATGTGTCAAAACCGTTTGGTGCGGATAAGAAAATGTTAACTGCTTTATGCATACACCGTAAAGGCTATACGCTTTCGTGGAAAGTACGGCTGATAACATCTGCCTGCTGTTCCGGTGTCAGTTTAATAAAGTTTACTGCATAACCGGATACGCGGATGGTTAACTGAGGATAATTCTCAGGATGCTTTTGGGCATCTAAGAGTGTATCCCTGTTTAAAACATTGACATTTAAATGGTGTCCGCCTTTGGCTGCGTAGCCGTCTAAAAGATTTACTAAGTTTTCTACCTGTGCATTCTGTGCCATAATTCATACCTCCAATACAATTTAATTTTAATAATAATAATCATTACTGTTATAATTATAATATCATTTTTTTATAAAAAGTCCAGTGTTTTGATAAATCAAATTGTATTTAATTGAAAACAAAATTGAA
>CAZPSD010000024.1:0-22973 GCA_964589055.1 uncultured Bacteroides sp. | reverse complement strand
ACCTGTGATACCGCCTGTCATTTCCAAAATACGCTGTACAAACATAATAGAAAGGAGCATAAAGACATGCATCCAATATCCGTCTGCATCATAGCCAGAAACGAAGAGAAGCGAATCGAGAAGTGCCTTTCCTCTATCAAACCTTATGGTTTTGAAATCGTAGTGGTTGACACCGGTTCCACAGACCATACAAAGGAAATTGCTGCAAAATACGCAGATAAGCTTCTTGATTTCGAGTGGTGCGATGACTTTAGCGCGGCAAGGAATTTTTCCCTGCGCGCCGCCTCTAATAATTGGATTTTCATGATAGATTGCGATGAATGGATTAAAGAGCTTGATGTGGATGAACTGAATTATTTTCGCAAACATTTGTCTGATAGCGCCGGTTCTGTTTCCCGCGAAAATCTGGTTACGGAAAACGGCGTATTGGTTCTCAACAACACTGACTATACGGAACGTTTTTTTGACAGGCGGCTATACCATTACACCGGTGTTATCCACGAACAGCTTACCCCTATTCGCGGCAAAGAGATTAACTCTTATCTTTTAAAGACCACTATTTTGCACACCGGTTATGATATGACTGCTGATGACCGGGTTTCTAAACACAATCGCAATTATACACTTCTTCTAAAGCAGCTTCGGGAAGATGGCGCAAGTCCTTATTTATACTATCAATTAGGCAAGACCTGTGAAATCATCGGGGATTTTGCCCATGCCTGTGAATATTACGGCAAAGGCTTGGAATATGACCTGGATCCTGAACTGGCTTATGTTCAGGCAATGGTAGTCTCTTACGGCAATGCCCTATTGCGCACAGGGCAGGCGGATATTGCCTTGGGATTTGAGGGAATCTATGAGGAGTTCTCCGTTTTAGCGGATTTTGTCTATCTCATGGGCAATATCTATCAAGCCAACGGACTGTACGAACAGGCTTTAGAACAGTATCAAAAAGCAATCGGCATACCGCTCTGCAGGCAGAACGGAGCGAACAGCTTCCTTCCGCTTTACCGGACCGGGGAAATATGCGAGCTTTTGGACGATATTCCGTCAGCGATTTCCTGTTACAGGCAATGCGGCAATTTTGCGCCTGCCCGGGAGCGTTTAGATGCGCTTCATGCGCAATGAAGAGAAAGCGTACATATGCCGGCGGATCCGTAACGAAAGCGCATTGGGACGAACCGATGCGTTTAACAGAACTGCAGCCGGTCAAGTAAATGTTCTGTCTTCAGGGCGGTTTCATACCACAGCATATAGTAATCTTCCTGTCCCTGCCTCAGGCTGTCCATTCCGCGCAATTCTCCCGGCTGAAATCGTTCCAGCAATGTCGGATAAGAAATATGCCACGGCTTTTCGGCGCCGGCAAAATGGAGAATGCTGATATCGTAATCAGGTTTTTGGGTCCTGTCGTTATAATACCAAAGGCAAAAATTATAAGGCATATACCAGTAGTCCTTTCTTTCCGGATAACCGTAATACTTAATATTCCCTAAGAATACCGTTGACAGAAATCCCTGATCTCCCCAATATACCGGCTCTGTCCCACGCAGCTGCTTTGTCAGCGCAGCAAGCTCCAAATAGGAGGGAAACGTATATCTTCCGTCTTCCCGCATTCCGGTAAGATTCATGACATAGGACCCTGAATTGAAAAGCCCTCTCGTAATAGCCGCTAATCCCTCCGGATTCTCTATATCGCTTTCATCAATAATATAAAACCGGTCATCGATCTCCTTATAACGAATGCCGGTGGCAATAATAAACTTTTCCTCAAAATCCGAAAAATAGTAATCATCAATATTTCCTATGACTAACGTATCCGCCGCATCAAGATAGAGAACTCTGTCAACATCCGCAGGCAGCAGTTCATGCGCCATTAAGCTAAAATATGCCTCCGGACACCATTGTCCTCCTGCGGACGCCAGAATTTGATAGTTCTCCATATCCTCTTTACCAATCTGAATCGGGTTAAAATCCAGATTCCCATATACTTCACATTGTTTCCCAAAGAGTTCTAAAGAAGCTTCTGAAATACTATGATACAAGAAGAAAAAATGAACCTCTTTATCTCTGAGGGCATCGGCGATTGACTGCAGCAATACCGGCACATACCTGACCAGATTTTCATCACACGATGTCATAATGTTAACCGTTTTCTTTTGATTCATACGCTTTCTGCCTTTCAGTCTTCCATTTTCTTCTATAGTATATCATTACATGTTCCTGAAAACAATTATTTATCTTGCAAGCCCGCCGGTTTACTGCCCCTGCAAAATATGTTATAATGAGCGTTAGTGAGGAGGGCGCGCTTATGATTCCAATTTCCGTTTGTATCATTACCAGAAACGAAGAGGCAAACATTGCAAAATGTCTGGCTCCGCTGATGCCCTACAGCTTTGAAATTATAGTTGTCGATACCGGCTCCACGGACCGTACCAAAGAAATAGCCAGAAAATACACAGACAAACTATATGATTTTGAATGGATAGACGATTTCAGCGCCGCCCGGAATTTTTCACTGGCAAAAGCATCCCATAATTATGTCTTAATATTAGATGCCGATGAATTTCTCACGGATATAGATATAGAGGGCATTTATCGGGCAATCGAGGAGCATCCGAAAGCCGTGGGGCTTCTGCTGCGCCATAGCAGCTACGATTCAGACGGCACGACAGGCTGTTATACGGACCGGGTAGAGCGTCTTTTTCATAAGCAATACTATTACTATAAATTTCCGATCCACGAGCAGGTTACGGAAATCTCCAGCGGCAATACCATTTATCAGCGCTATGACCTGCCCTTGGCAGTCGAGCATGTCGGCTATGCCGGAAACAGGGACGCCCTAAAGCGGAAAGCCGAACGAAATAACGCTCTCTTATTCAAGGAAATCGAAAAAGACCCTGCGAACCCGTATCTCTATTTTCAGGTAGGGCAGTCCTATAATTTAATTGCCGACCATGAAAACGCATACGTTTATTATAAGAAAGCTTTTGCGTTTCCTTTGATTGTTGAGGAGGAATGGGTGCAGGCCATGGCAATCGCTTATATCAATGCGATGACGCATACCGGCAGGGCGCATGAGGCCGTCTCCTTCTTTGAACCATATTATGACAAATTTGCTTCCAGCGCCGGCTTTTATAACAGTATGGGCGTCGCCTACCTGAATGCCGGCCAGCCGCTCAAGGCGATGATGGAATTCATCAAGGCAACGCAATGTCCCGTTGTGCATGACGAAGGCAGCAATACCTATCTTCCGTATTACAATATGGGGCTGGTCAATGAGATGCTCGGAAACCTTCCGGCCGCTGCTGATTTTTATAAGAGATGCGGGGATTACAGCCTTGCGAAAGAGCGGCTGCGGGCGCTATCCGGCAAATTATGAAAAGGAGTCTGTTATGATACCAATTTCCGTATGCATTATTACCAGAAACGAGGCCAAGAACCTTGCGGGCTGTCTGCAGTCCATCAAGCCCTACCCGTTTGAGATCGTGGTGGTGGATACAGGTTCTACCGACAATTCCAAAGAGGTAGCGCGCAGATATACTGACAAGGTGTATGATTTTGCGTGGATCGATGACTTCAGCGCGGCGAGGAATTACTCTGTCTCCAAGGCGTCCCACAATATGATCTTCGTCATTGATACGGACGAGCGGATCGCCGCTTTCGATTTGGATGAGGTATCCCGCCTGATCGAAGGCAGCCCGAAATCCATCGGTATGGTCAGGCGCATGGATTATTTCGACGTCCAGGGGATGCGCCGTGTGCAGGTGTCATGCATAGACCGGCTGTTTAACCGGAAATACTATCAATACCGTAATCCGATCCACGAATGCGTCTATCCCATCGGCAGCACGGAAATGCAGACCTATAACGCCCCCATTACATTAGACCACTTCGGCTATGTCGGCAGTCAGGATGCTCTGGACGCCAAGGCGGCGCGCGATATCCGGCTGCTGGAAAAGCAGCTGGAAACCGATCAAAATAATCCCTATATCTATTTCCAGATTGCACAGGGCTATATGATCATGCGCAGAGAAGACCTCGCTCTCCCCTATTTTGCCGAAGCAATGAAGCATAATCCTCCTGCGGAAAATGCGTGGACCCGGATTCTGATCAAGAACTACGGCGAAATACTGCTGCAGAATGACCGGGCGCAGGAAGCGCTTTCTCTGCTGTCGTATTATAAAATTTATGAGGACCATGCGGACTATCTGTGCCTGATCGGCAATATCTACTCACAGCTGAATGATCCCCTGCATGCGCTTCCGGAATACATTAAGGCGCTGACCGCTTCCACCTATGATTCCCCGGATGCGAAGAAGGAAATCCCTTCCTATCACATCGGTTATATCTATGAATGCTTCGGTCAGAAGGAAATTGCCAGAAGCCATTATGAGAAGTGCGGCAATTATCCGCCCGCGTTAGAGAGGCTGGCGAATTTGTAGCCTGCGGCGGTTATGCGGCGCGCTGTTTACCGAAAAAAGGCATCTCCGTAAGGAGATGCCTTTTGGTAGTTGTCACTCTGCAATGCTCTCTGCTGTGTAAGCTCTCATCAGCCAAGTAAGGACAATGCCAACTGATTGGACTGGTTCGCCTGAGACAACATGGAAGTTCCTGCCTGCTGTAAGATACTGTTGTTGGAGTAGGTAACCATCTCTGTAGCAATATCTGTATCGCGGATAGCGCTCTCTGCAGATGTTGTATTCTCAACGATGTTG
This sequence comes from uncultured Bacteroides sp., assembly GCA_964589055.1. Classification (GTDB taxonomy): domain Bacteria; phylum Bacillota; class Clostridia; order Lachnospirales; family Lachnospiraceae; genus UBA3282. The sequence continues at coordinate 18,258 of CAZPSD010000024.1, read as the reverse complement.
TCCAGATTGTTGATCGTATGCTCTAATCTGTTCTGGATAGCGCCAAGGTCAGATCTCTGCTGGGAAACCAGGATCAGCGCGCCCTTAACGAATGCATTTAAGGAGTTGAAATCCTGTGATGTCGCAACAGAAGAAGCTGTTCCTGTCTGCAGTTTCATGAATTTGTCAACAACCGCACTCGCAATTGTACTATTCAGCTCCTGCTTATTGTAGTGCGATGTAGAAGAGTCAACCGTAGTGTAGCTAGTCGTTGTTGCACTCGTGCTGGTAGATCCGATCATAACTGTCTCAGAGCCAACTGCAGTAGCCGTAAATGTGGTAGATGTGTAATTTGCATTTGTTTCGGTCAGGCTGTTGTATGTGACCTTGGTATACAAATTGCCAATGTTACTTGCAAGACCAGCCATACTCATGTTCTTGATAGAAATATCAATGTGCTGACCTGCCTCTGCGCCTACCTGCAGACCTTTGATGAAAGAGCCGTCTAACAGATTCATCTCGTTGAATGTCGTGGTACTCTGTACACGGTCAACCTCGCTCATCAGCTGTCTGATCTCAGACTGGATGTAGGAACGGTCTGTAGTTGTAAGCGTTCCGTTCTCGCCCTTAACTGCCAGCTCATTCATACGCTGTAACATATCCTCTACTTCATTCAGTGCGCCCTCTGCGGTCTGTACGCAAGAGATACCGTCTTCTGCGTTGGCGGACGCCTGTGTAAGACCTCTGATCTGACGTCTCATTTTCTCACTGATGGAGAGACCGGATGCGTCGTCCGCTGCACGGTTAATCTTGTAACCGGATGACAGCTTCTCTGTGGATTTAGCCTGAGAAGATGTCGTTGCGCTTAACATTCTGTTAGAGTTTAATGCTGAAATGTTGTGTTTTACTACCATACTATATTCCTCCTTGAATTTAACGCGGCTTCCATGCCGCTTTCTTTTTGGTTGTAATGATCATATTGGCTCGTACGCTGCCAGTATCATCATTACGGTTGATTAAGTAAGTAAGTATTTTCTTTACTTGCTATATATATCGGACTCTTTGAAATTTTCTTTAGAGCTTTTTTTGATTTTTTTTAATTTTTCTCAATTATCTTAATTGCAGCTGTTTTTTACCGTTTTACTGTCCGCATACAATCTTCAGGATCTTAGCAAGCTGCGCCTTGTAACTGTATTCGCTCTTCACTTTCCGATACCCGTTCACGCCTATCCGGATCCTCTGATCCTCATGCGCCAGATAATAGTCTGTCTTATCCAGCATTTCCTCCGGCGAACGATACATCACGATTTCCTTATCCTCCTCAAAAAGTTCCGCGGCATCCTCCCGATAATCGGTCAAAACAAAGCCGCCGACGCTCATAATGTCAAAAATGCGCAGCGGCAGTCCGGATTCAATGCTTCTCAGGGTAAGATTCAGATTGATCCTGCTGGAATAGAAAACCTTCAAGGCATCCGTCTCCGGATCCACCTCGCCGAAACGCCTGATAACAGGCGCCGCCTTCTCCGTATCCCTTGTATACAGCTTCAGGTCATACCGTTCGGCAAGCAGCGCAAGCGTCATATTTCTTTCTATATTAGTCAGCTTCCGGTCAATCATCCAGCTTTTCAGAAGATATTCTTTCGGTATATCCAGTCTGACGCCCATATCCGTTCTTCTGAACATTTCATACAGCTTATCCCAATATGGATCTGTCTCCCGCTCTAACTGTTTCGTGATCCGGTCCACGCCATCCCAGCGGAACGCGCTCTCTTCTATCAGCTTCATAACGGCATCTGTTATGGTATCCGGGAACGATGCGCTTAACTGGTCAAATACATTTACCGTATACAAAGAGCCTACAAAAGAAATGTCCGCTTTATATTTCCGCACATCATCATCCGTAACGATCAGGGAATCCTGGTTCATTGCCGCAAGCGGCATATACCGGACGTTACGCAGACCGTTCTGTGAAAGCATGGCGCACTCGCGCCGGTCAAACGAAAACAGCCTGACATTGTCATACCCGGCACAGGTCTGCCACAATCCATAATGCGGAGAATCCATGCCATATACGGCATACTTGATCCCCTGCTGATGCGAGATCTTTGCCGCACACGCATAAAAGGTATGAGACAGCAGCAGATCCGGCGGATTACTGCGCAGGAAACGCTCAAAATCCTCCAGTCTTTCCGCGTCGCGTTCCACCCGCTCCATAGGGCACGGATAGATACCGACCTGATGCCCCATTTCATTTAAAGTTAACGGCACCGCCATGATATACAGTTTTTCGCCGGCAAGATATAAAATTCTCATATCAATTTCTCCTGTGAGATGGCGCTCAAAGGGGCTGCATACAGCAGGCAAGCATCTCCTTTAACCGCTCCTGCTTATCCTCTGTATAGGGCATGTCCAATACGGCGATTTCCCTCTGCCCGTTTTCGTCCGCCATAAGAGGATTGCTGCGTATATCCGGGAACCGCTCCTCCACGGCGCTTTTAAGCGCAATGAATGTTTCCCGTTCCAATATCCCGCCTTTTTCCAGTATGATATAAAGGTTTAAAAGAAACGCCCAGTCATAATACATTTCGCTGATCTCATTATGGTATTTTGCCAGTAAGTTTCTCTGCTGCAGATCGCTGACAAGGATGTTCCATACTTTCATATTATCCAGGTAATGTTCCTCGTTCCGGGAATGCAGGGTACTGCCCGGGCGCTGTACGTAATAATACAGTACCTCGTCCAAATAGAAATGCCGTTTCTCATACAGCCTTACCGGCACCATAAACGATGGTTCTTCATAGAACAGATGCTCCGCAAATCTGATCTGATTATCACGGATCATATCCAGCCGATATAATTTATTCAAACATCCCAGCCCGAAATCGTCTCTGGAAATGTCTAACACGGCACGTCTTACTTTATCATCAGAAAGATCCAGCAGATAACTTTGATCCCCGCCGATTAATGTTTCATCGATCTGGGCATAATCGCTGATCTTTTTCTTCCTGAATTCCACTACATCCGCCTGATAGATCTGCGCCGCATTATACAGTCTCTCCGCTGCGCACAAGGAGAGATAATCATCTGCGTCACAGAATAAAAGGTACTCCCCTGCAGCATACTGGATACCGACGTTTCTGGCGCCTCCCTGCCGCAGGTTGACATCCAGCGCAACGACCGTAATCTGCTCCGGGAATCTGCCCTCATACTCCATGAGGCGCCGAAGCGTGGCGCCATCATCCTGCGAAGCGTCATCCACCAATATAATTTCCATGTTCTCCAGTCCCAACGTTTGGTTTAACAGGCTTTCCATGCATTTATCTATATATGCGCTTACATGATAGCATGGCACTACCACACTGACTTTCTTCCTCATATTCCCGGCTCCTTTGCTGCATAACAAGGCAGGCTGCCTCCCTGCCGGCGTTTCTTCACTATAAGAAACTTCCACATTACATTAACTGTTAATGTGGAAGTTTCATCTGAATCATCTTATCACATACCCGCACAATATCCTGCTACTTCTTACTGTCATAGAACTGCGGCGCCACATAATGGAGATTGTTCATGCTGTTATAGTAATTCTTCGCCACCTTCGTCTTAGATAAACTTGTCCCGATAGACTTCCGTTTCTCCTTAAACTGATTCTCCGCTAAAAGCTTATTGCGCATGTTACCCGCATTAATCCTGGCAATTTTGGCAGTAATCTCCTCGATCATCCGCTGCATCTGCCCGATCTGTACTCTGTAGCCTTCTTTATTGTTGATAAGAGTCTCCCTGACACGATCATAAACCGACTCAAAACCTCTGTCCAGCTTATCCAGTTCCTCCACGAGTTTGCCCTGCTGCTCCAGCATATCGTCGAGTTTATCCATATCCAGTTCTTCCTGCTTGAGGAGCGTTTCCTGAAGCGCTATCTGATCGATGATCTGATCAAGTATGGAGTTCTTTTTCTCCAGACTATGTACTAATATCTGCACGCCGCTTTGATTCATATGCATCCTTCCTATGCCTTATTGCATTTTTTCATAACTTCTTTCCATGTATCACGCACAGCTCTTAAATGCGTATTCACTTCCTCCAAAACTTCTTTGTCCTTCTTGATATTCGCCACATACAGTCGCTTCAGCAGATATACATAGATTCTGTCGAAGTCCTCCGATACCGGATACTTGCGGTCCAGAGTATTACGGAATTCTTCTATGATACGCTGTGTCTTTTTGATATTAGTATAGGCTTTCTCGATCTCATTGTTCTCAATCGCCATAATCGCGATATTACAAAATTTGATCGCGCCTTCATACAGCATCAGTGTGATCTCCGCCGGTGTGGCAGTCAATATTTTATTTCTCTGATACTGTTCATATGGATTCTGTGCTGGCATAGATATTCTCCTCCTTGATCATACTTACCATTTTATCTCACTTGCCGGATCAGCCGCCTAACAGGCTGGACAAGGAGCTGCTTTGGGACTCTAACTTCGCCAGCGCCGTCTCCATTGTGGAGAACTTGTTGTACCACTTGTCAATCAGGTTATTCAGCTTCTCTTCCTGCGCCTCGATCTTATCGGTATAATCCTCATATTCGCTCGCCATCTGTTTATCATTGTATACGGTAAAGGCGCTGCTCAGCGTGGTGGCTGACATCTGGTCCGTTAAGGATTCATACAACTGTTTGGATAAGCTGCTGAAGAAGCTCATAACCGTATCCGGATCAGACGCAATCATGCTTTTCAAAACGTCATCGGACTGCTTTACGCTGGAATATGCATCATCCTGATCGCCGTCAATATGATATGCATTCCGCTCATTATCCGCCGCATCAAAGTATCCTAACGTGTTGATGCCGAAATCAGACAAATACATCTGTTTGCCATTCACTGTCGCCCCTGACAGGAGCGCTGTCTTCATGGCGCCCGATACGGAACTCAGGGTAGAATCCCTGCGCAGCAGGGAATCCTTGATTTTCTTCTCCCACTCCTCAATCTCGGAATCGGACATTGCGGACTTCTCATCAGAAGTAAGAGGGTCATAGCCGCTTGATGATTCCGCATTATATAAAGAATCCATCTCATTGATCAGTTTATTGTACTCTGAGAAGAAGTTCTTGATCATGTCATAGATACCGTCAGTATCTTCCGTAGTGGTCATGGTCACCTCACCGGCGGTCTCTTCCAGGACGGCAAATGTCAAGTCGTTGATCGTAAAGGTATTTGACATGGATGTGAACTTCGCGCCGTTTAATGTAATCTCAGCATCCTGCCCGTCAATCTTGGTGGCGGAGGCTATATCCGCATACTCGCCATTGACAACCTTCTGGGCAGCTTCCACTTTGGCGTCAAATTCACTCTTGACAGCAGCCGCTAAAGCATCGGTGCCTTTCACGCTGCCGTCATCATCCACTTCATAATATGCCTGATTTGCCTTGATTTGTTCCTCATTATCGGCAATCATCTGTTCATTCTGCGAAATTCCGTCTAAGAATTCATAGCGCAGTTCGGCTTCGTCAAAGGCTTTCTGCTTCGTGCTGACAGTTTCCGATGCGGCTGCGATCTCCTGCTCCAACGCCGCGATGTCATCCGCTGTCGCCGCGCTGCCCTCCTGCTGATACTCAGCCAGCCGGTTCTGCAGTTCTTCCAGTTCTGCCTGGGCATCCGCCAGCTCTCCGCCGAGAGAACCCGCATCATACTTCGTTACCGTTTCCGTCTCATAAACCGGATTGCCGTCATCATCCAATACCGGATTGCCATCGTCATCCAGTTTCGCTATCGGATTGCCTTCCTCATCCAGTTTCGTCTCCTCCACTGTATAACCATAGAGGCTCCGCTTCAGGTCTTCTAACGTCTCATCCGGATCATAGCCGGCTAAATTGCTCAGATTCTGTTTGTTCGTCTCGTTATTCTTCCGGATCTGTTCGTTCTCGGCTTCCAGCGCATCATTAGCCGTCTTGTAAGCTGCAGCGCGTTTCAGCGTCTCTGCATCCAGCGCTTCCTGATAAGCAGCAGTCACATTGCCATCCTCGTCCTTATAGCCTGCCCATGTCGTATATTCTTCACTCGCCAGATCGTTTGCGGACAGAAGCCCCAATGCCGCCAGCGCCTCAATGCCGCCCTCATCATTACCCGTCAATGTAAAGTTGTTGACTGCGCCGGTATTGCTGGAGTTGACGAAGATTCTCTGATTGTTCTGGTCAAAGCTGGCGTTTAAGCCCGTAGCCTGCAGCTTGCTGACTACGTCATTGATCGTCATGTCCTCCGAAAGGTCAATATCAAAGGATGCGCCGTTGCCGCCGCTTACTTTGATGCTTCCCTCTCCCGTAAATCCAAGCTGTTTTAAGGTTGCGTTTCCTGTATAGCACACACTGCCATTCTGAATACTGCCGCCTGTCAGATATGCCGTCTTAGCCAGCTTATCCACCTTAACGGTATTCACGCCGTTGCTCGCATTATCCCCTGACAGGATACTGATCGCGTTGCTGTTGGATACCTTCGTGGTTTTCTTCAAGTATGAGCTCTCATAACGCATATCGCTCAAAACATTCGTATAAAAACTGTAAATCTTTGTATTTAAAGCTTTCCAGGCATCCTGCTTCCAGCTGAGCTTCGTCTGCGCCTTCACCAGCTGATTTTTCTTATAACTCTGCGCGGATGCCAGCTCATTGATAATACTCTCTGTATCCAGACCTGAGTACATACCTGTAATTCTGATAGACATTTATTTCACCTCCGTTGTTTACCGTTTCTCGTCCACAAGAATACCTGCCACTTCCCATACCTTGGCAATCATATCCAAGGTTTTCTCCGGCGGGAATTCCTTAATAACCTCTTTCGTATCCTTGTCCACGATCTTGATCATTACCCTGTTCGTCTCTTCATGAACGCCAAATACAGCCTCTTCATTGCTGTTATTGATCTTCTTATTCATCTCAGCTATTGCCTTCTTGAGCTGATCTTTCACAACCTTCTGCTGTGTTTGCTGCGTCTGCTGTGTCTGCTGCGTCTGCTGTGTCTGCTGTGTGTTCCGAGAAGCCTGCTGCTGATTGCTGTTACCGCTTTCCCCGGCGTTCTCCTCCTCAGCCTGTACTTGTGCTACGGCCGCAGTCGTCTCGTCAACACCGACTGTCTGTCCGTCCACAGGAACTTCCGTGTTCACTGGTGCTGCTGCCTGCGTTTTTACTATTCCCTGTGCCTGATACGTCATGGCACTGCTTAATGGTTCAATTGCCATCGCCAATCACCTCCGTGTGATGTATATGTTAATAGAATCGTCGCGTGACAACGTCCTTTGCCATGCAGATATTACTATTACAAGGCTGCGGGACGCAATCTCTTATTATGTATATCGGAGAAAATTTATAATAATTTAGTATCCTGCTGAAATTTCAACAGATTTTATCATCGTCTTAACATAATTCCCCTTCTTCCCCAAACAGTATCGCTATTATTTTCCCCAGCTGCCTCTCATAGCTGTAATGCGTTTTTACTTTATGGTAGCCGTTAAGTCCAATCTTCTTTCTCGCCTCATCATGCGCCAGATAATAATTGATTTTGTCGATCATTTCCTCCGGCGTGCGGAACATCACGATCTCCCGGTCCTCCTCAAACAGTTCTGCCGCGTCGGCACGGTAATCCGTCAATACAAATCCCGCTCTGCTCATAATATCAAATACCCGGAGCGGGACGCCGGTTTCTATACTTCTCAGCGTAATATTAAGATTGACCCTTGTGGCGCTGAATACCTTGAGCTGGTCTGTCATGGCGTTAACAGGCGGATATTTCCGAATCGTTTCCGGCACCTGCTCCGTTTCTCTCGTATATAATCTGAAATCATACTTATCTGCAACAAATTCCAAGAGCAGCCGCCGTTCTATATTGGACAGTTTTCGCGCCAATGTCCACTGTCTGAAATAATAATCATCCGGCATATTGAAGCCGTAATTGCACAACTCAGGCACTGTTTCCCGACACCATGGAATAAGTTCAGGCGGCAGAGAAGGCAGCATTCTGTCGGTTCCGTCCCACGCAAAGGCGCTCTGTTCAAAAATATCTGCAAAAAAAGACTGTACCTGTTCCGGCAGCCTGTTATAAAATCTGTCATATGCGTTATCTCCGTATAAACCGCCCACAAAGGAAATATCGCACCGATACTTCTCCTGATCGTCCTTTGTCATGCGGACGCTGTCCGCCCATGCAGTGCCTGCAGCCAAAGGCATATAATATACATTCCGGTATCCTTGCTTTCTGAATTGCTGCAATTCTCTGGTATCAAAGCAGAACAGACAGACATTATCCAGTGTCGGAAAATAAGGCACCCATGCCGCATAATGGGGCGAGTCCATTCCATAAACCGCATACCGGATGCCAAGCTCATGCGTATATGCCGCCATAATCTGAAAGAAAACAGTTGAAATCACAAAATCAGGTTTTGACTGCTCCAAAAACATCCGAAGGGGTGCATATTCTTCCTCATGCGCCTCTACATATTCCATAGATTTATCATATAAGATAACATCATGTCCCATTTTCCCGAGTGCGATCGGGATATTGGGTATCTGCATTGTCTCCGAACCCGCAAACAGGATTTTCATTTTCGCCTTCATAGATCTCCCCTGCCGCAAAATACTTTCTTTACTTTATATTTTTTTCCATTATACTATATTTTAGATCATTGTGAAACCCGCAAAACATTTACGCGCCTTATACAGAGGAATGTCTTTATGGAAATCTTATTTTACCGCTACAACAGCATTTGTGAGCCGGACATCATACAGGTTTTTACCGGTTTCGGCATCACGGTTTACACAGAAGAAACGGAAATCACCGATAAAAGCGTCACCCCCAGACAATGCGCCGGCAAAATTACAGAATGGCTTATGGAGCATTCTTTCGCTTTTGTGTTCAGCATCAATTTTTTTCCGGCAATTTCCTATACCTGTAATCGTTTCAAAGTACCGTATGTATGCTGGAGTGTGGATTCACCCGTCCCGGAGTTATTCTCCAATGCGCTGAAAAACGAATGGAACAGGATTTTCCTGTTTGACCGGGCGCAGTATCAGTTTTTTCATCCGGTCAATCCGGACCGTATCTTCTATCTGCCTCTTGCCACAAACGTAAAGCGCTGGGAAAACGTGATCTTACATATGACCGATGAAGATTTTGCAAAATACGGCGCAGATGTGAGCTTTGTAGGATCACTTTATACAGAGAAATGCAGGTATGATGAACTGATTGCGGATTCCGCCGCAGGTCATTCTGTTATTTCCGACTACACGCGGGGCTTCGTAGACGGACTGATAGAAGCACAGCTTAAGGTCTATGGCTGCAATTTTATTTCCGACAATTTGACCGGGCGCGTCATTCGGGAGATCGCGGATGCTGATCCCGCTTTCTATAAAGGCTCCGACACATACATGGACACCGACCGCTATCTGGTGGCACACCAGTACATCGGCGTGAAATTAGCGGCTGTAGAACGGGAACGGACATTAAATCGTCTGGCGGAGCATTTTCACGTTAATCTCTACACAAGAAGCGACACCACGCCGCTCCCGAATGTCCACAGCAAAGGAGGCGCCGAAACCCTGACGGAAATGCCTAAAATTTTTCATGCCAGTAAAATCAACTTGAATATTACCATGCGTCCGATTGAAACAGGGCTTTCCCTCCGTGTCTGGGATGTTTTGGGCTGCGGCGGTTTCCTGCTGACGAACTATCAGCCGGAAATTCCCGCATATTTTGAGATCGGTAAGGATCTGGAAACCTATGAGTCTATGGAAGAATTGGAACAAAAGGTACAGTATTATCTGACACACGAAGAAGAACGGATCGAAATCGCCATAAACGGCTATGAGAAAGCCGCACGGCATCATACCTACGGGCAAAGGCTTGCGGAGATGATACGGATACTCAACTCCACTTTATAAAAAGCCACGCTCTGCAGCCTGGCTTTTTATCCCAACAGTTCCTTCAAAGCCTCCATGCCGTCCGTATTGACAGCCTCTTTATTGGAATCCTGAATCTGCACATAAACTTCTTTCCGATATACGGGTATTTCTTTCGGTGCGCTGATGCCGAGCTTCACCTGTTCCCCTTTGATCTCAAGCACTGTGATCTCAATATTGTTATTGATCACAAGGGCTTCATTCTTTTTTCTGGATAAAGCTAACATTTACTCACCTGCTTTCTTCTTATTGGCGTTCAGAATATCATAGATCGGGAATTTTACCGGATACCGGTCTCCTTCTACAATAACCTGTGTTGCAGTCCTTTCCGCCGCATTGATCACAATAGGTCCTTTCAGATTGACAGTCATCCCGGTTATATCCTTGGGAACCGTTACCGTAACAAGCACCAGCAGTTCGTCATCCGGAATCTCCCCCAGATGGCTCAGCAGTTCATCATCCACCTCAGGATTGTAATCCGCGCATACCAGCAGCGGATCCATAACCGGCATCGCAAAGGCAGGCTCCTGAACAGACTGCAGCCAGTGAATCGTCTCCGTCCCTTTGTCCTCGTCATGAATCAGGGCAAACTCGGTCAGATCCGGGAACCCCACAATTCCCTTAGGAAAGTGAATGATTTTTTCATCATCAATAGTAACATCCCCAAACGCTTTTGTTTTAATCTCCATGCTAATCCTCCATTTTAAATGTAATTCATCAGATTGGTCTGCATGATCTTACCGGTAGCCATCAGCGCTGCCTGATAGGTCAGTTCGGAACTGGTCAGCTCTACTGCCACTTCGGTAATGTCAATTTCTTCATTGTTGGTCTGTAATTCTTTAAAGGTAGCTTTCTGATTCATCAGACGGGTACTGATCAAGTCCAGACGGCTTCCTCTCGTTGCATTATTCGTAATTGCTACATTTGTATTATCTATATAACTCTGATATTTTGTGATCTGGTTCTCGAATTTGGTCTGGATGCTGTCCCTGATATAAGCATCCGCTTTCTCAACCGCTTCTAACTGCTTTTGCAGATCCTCATACTCATCAGAGCCCTCTACTGCCGCCTCCAGTTTCTCCTCAAGATTGCTTTTCGTAGTCTCAATCGCCTTCAACTCATTCAGGCAGTGCTGGAAATCATCCGAATCTCTTTTCACATCATGGGTAAACACTTCGTCTGCTGTCGTGTTGACCTGAATCTGCTGATTGAAGCCCACGTCATAGAAAATATCCTGATCCTCCCTCACCGTATTATAAGAAACCATGCTGCCGTCATCCTTCGTCTCGGTGCAGCGGAAATAGTGTACCGGGTTGATATCTCCCTCGATCCAGCTGGATTTGGAATACGTAATCCGGAAGCTGTCGCCTTCTTTATAATTGTCTTTATAATACTGCTCGCTGAATACCAGCTCTCCGGTGGAGGGAATATACGCAATCCCCGTCTCTTCTCCGGTTGCAACCGCCTTATAAGCAGCTTCGGCGTCTGCATACTCCGTGAAATCTGACTGTGTATTGCCTGCCCCGTCCGTAATGCTCAGCGTCAGGCTGCCGTCGGCATCGGCGCCGTCTAAAGCATCGTAAGATAACCGGAAACGATACAAGGTGCTGTTCGTCACATACTGCTCATAGGATTCGTCAGCTCCTGCAGAAGCCGGCAGTCCCTCCGTCAGCACATCATAATTTGTATAATTTATGGTGCTGATATCCGCATAGTCAATATCCTCCTGAATCTCATAAGACACCGGATGTTTTTCCATTTCCGCAATATCCTCCGCGGAGAAAGTAATCGCCGTATCGGTTCTAAAGCCGGAGAAAATGAAACGGCCTGCATAATCCACATTGCCGCTGGAATAGAACTCCTGCGTCAAAGAGTCTATCTGTGTCAGAATGACCTGCAGATCATCTGACGTAAGATATTTATTGGAAGCAGACGCCGCCTGCTCATATAAACTATTCAGTACATCGCCTATCGTATCCAGCGCATCCTGCGTCAGCGTCAGCCACTGATCTGCGTCCTGGGTATTTTTATCATAATATTGTGACACAGTTGTCACATTGCTTCTGAGCCGAAGCGCCCTGATCGCTACAACCGGATCATCAGATGGCCTGACGATCTTACTCTGGTTAGTCATCTGATTTGTCAGCTTATCCTCCAAGATTTTATTCTGGTTGATATTATACAGGGAATTATTCCGCATGATTTTATTTGTTATTCTCATAGCTTATTACCTCTCTTCCACATTGCCCGGGCTGATTCTCCATGTCAAAGCAGTTTACTGCGATGACGGTTATAAGACTTGCAATATTAAACGCCTGTCTCTAAAATCAATCTGTCATAAACTTCCGTCAATACCGAAATCATCTTGGACGCCAAAGTATAAGAATTCTGATATTTAACCAGATTAACCGCCTCTTCATCCTCATCCACACCCGAAACAGATGTCCTCTGGTTATCAATGCTCGTCTCCAGACTAAGGTATGTATCATAGAATGTATTGGCATTACTTGCATTTAACGCCGCATCGGAGAGAACACACTCTAAGAAGCCGCCCGCATCCCTTCCGCGGAAGCTGAACTGATTTACATCGCTCATCATGGAAATTACTTTCTTGACCTGTTCACACTGATCCACACCGTCAAGCTGCTCTTCTATTACATTGCCGTCTTCATCCGTCAACGTGACACGTCCTCTCGTTCCAAGCAGGGAAGCATCCTTAATCAGCCCGGTGACGATCGCCAGATTGCCCGCGGTCATATAATAATAACCCTTTCCGTTCTGTCCGGAATCATTCAGTTCATCCTCCGTGTATTGTCCGTCGTCCGTCACATGGTCAGCCGTAAAAAGAATGCCTGCATCGTCGCCCGACGCCGTGATGCCTTCTGTAAAAATATCGTTTACCGTATTGGCAAAATCACGAATCCACTCATTCATCTGCGCCATATAATAGGGAATCCCCTGATAATTGACTGCGCTTCCGATAGTCGCCGTCTGTCTGTTTTTGCCTGCAGTCATCGGCGTATCACTGGCTTTATTATCGATCGTAAAGGTATAAACGCCGTCGCCTTCATAAGTCCAGTCCGTATAGTAATATAACTGATCCCCTACATTGATGATACCGCCCGTATCCGACAGCTTGCACTTGTTCATGTCGTCCAGATAAGAAGCTGTTGTCTGAATCGTTATGACGCTGGTATCTCCTTTATAGGTTACGTTAGTAGTTGTTCCCTGAAAATACTCTCCGTTATTACCGTCGCGCATCTGAAGCAGTCCGGCAAGTTCTCCGCCTATAGACGCGTTAGTTAATCCGAATTCCGTACCGTCATCCCAGTAAATATCGTACAAGCCGTCGACATCCGTCTGGTTCACCTTCTCGCTCTCCGGACGCGCCTCGCACACTAACTGCCGGTATTCGTTCATGTCTACCAAAATCTGTCCGCCTGCAATTCTGACAATATATCTGTTAAGATTGGTCTCATTGCCCTGCTGGTCATAAATCGGCGTCTCCTCTACATCCACCGACACAATAGCGGATAATTCATCGATCAGGCTGTCTCTCTTATCCCGCAGTTCGTTAGCCGTTGTTCCCGTAAGTTCAATGGTATTGATCTGCTTATTGATGGTTGCCAGTTCCTGTGCGATAGAATTGATGCTGTCTACGCGCATTTTAACCTCATCATTGACATCCTCCTGTATGCTCTGCAGATCGCCGTACATATTATTGAAGTAATCCGCCAGGCTCTTCGCCGCGGATACAAACTGCGCCTTAGTCGACGTGCTGCTGGCATTCTTGGTGATCTCCTCCAGAGTGACGCCCAGCTGGTCATATACCGATTTAAATCCGGTAGTTCCGTCGTCATTCAGATAATCCTCTATCATCCTGCAATAGTATGCCTTTGTGTCATACTCGCCCAGCTTCGTCTCATTATCGCGGTATTTCGTATCATAGAAGCTGTCGCGAATACGCTCGATCGCGATCGTATCGACACCGGCGCCGGCACAGCCGTAGGTTGCAAACACGCGAAGCGCATTCGAAGCCTCCTGTATTACCTCCTGACGGCTGTATCCCGTCGTATTGACATTACTGATATTATTTGCCGTTGTGTTCAATGCGGCATTGGCGGCCCTAAGACCCGACGCCGCAATATGTAATCCAAAAAAAGTAGATGCCATGTTCTCACCCCTGTTCTTTATTCCATGCTGTTCCCCGTATCAGGCTATGCCAGCGCAGTCAATAAATGTTCTATCATCTCATTCACTACATTGATATATCTGCTGGCGGCGTTATATGCATTCTGGTACATAATCATGTTCGTCAGTTCTTCATCAGAGGACACTCCCACAATCTGCTCTCTCGCATAAGAGAGCGCATCCGTCGCTGCCGTCTGGCTGTCCTGAATGCCCCTGAGCACGTAACCCGTATTTGCCACCTGCGCAACCAGATTCTTGTAATAATCCCTGAAGCAAACAGGCGTCTCCACATTTGGATTTAAGGTATAGATTGACTCTTCAAAGATTGCCTTAAGCGCCTCCATCGTCTCCTGGTCCTCCGAATGATCAGACAAACGGAAAGTTAACAATGCCGGATTCTGCCGCAGCTCCATATTGATCGTAAGATTGCTGACCGTCCAGTCCGCCGCATCCGTCTTTCTTTCAAAAAGCTGATAGGGATCGCCGTCCTCATCGCGCAGATAATCCGACCCCGGATTGTTCTGGCTTTCTCTCTCCGCCGCATCGGCAAGCACTTCATTGATTCTGGTTACGACCGCGTTGATGAGCTGGTCAAACTCAGCCTGGATATTCATGATAATGGAGGGCGCTATCTCATCGTTATACCAGCCTTCCTGATATTCGCCTTCATCATTGATATCCTGTATTTCACTGTAGACAGCTCTGTGATCGCCTCTCGCCAGCAAAACGCTCTTCAAAGCGCCGATATCCGTATTCAGTTCGGAGGAAATCTCTCTGGAAAAGTCAAAAACCTTCGCGTTTTCTATATCTTCCTCCGTGAGCATCAGATTCCCGTTCTTATCATATTTCATATCAGTCAGCATAACCCAGTAAGGCGTGTAGAAGCCGGTTTCGGGATCCGTATAAACCGCCATCTCATTAACGGTTCCGCCTTTAACCAGATCAAAATTCTCGAACTGCACGCTCACATACCCTGTCGTGTCCTCCGCATAGGATATGCTTCCCAGCTTAGCCAGTTCATCCAACAGGTAATTCCTCCTGTCCCGAAGGTCATTGGCATTTTCCATGCCGCCCGCTTCAATGCGCACAATCTGTCTGTTTAATGCTTCGATTTCCTGCGCGTAGCTGTTGATATTCCTGACATCCGTATAAACCGTTTTATTCAGGTTGTCCTGATATTCGCACAAGCTGTTGTATACCGCGGAGGCGCTTGTTAAGAATTCATAAGAGCGCGTTACAAACAGATTCTGGTTAACAGAACTTGTAGGATCCTTGCTCAGTTCCTCTACTGCCGTCCATAAATTAGACAGTGATTCCGAGAATTCCTGTCCCTCGTTGGATTCGCCTAATATATTTTCTATTTCTTCCATCGCGCTCACACTGACATCATAAAAAGCGCTCCGCCCCGATTCGCGCCGATAGTTTAAATCCAAAAAATAATCTCTTACTTGTCTTGTTTGGGAATAATTGACACCAAGACCTAATTGCTTCCAGTTGGTGGTATTGTTCTTGGAAACCGTCACATAAGTTCTCGTTCCCTGCGCCACCTGCTGCCTTGTATATCCTTCGGTGTCTAAGTTTGACATGTTATGCGCCGTTGTATTGAGCGCATTATTTGAAGTTTGTAATCCTGATACGCCCACGTAAAGGCTGCCGAATAATGACATAATCTACCGTCCTTAACAATTTATTGCCTGGCGTCAAAGGTTTTATTGCTCATACCGATTATATCGCCGGTATTATATGCACCCTTGTTATAATTTGCCGTCTCGGGCGCCGTGTTCAGAGACTGCAGGACATTCATATCAAACTGCACCATTTCCAGTGCGCTCTGAAGCAGTTCTCTGTTCTGTTCGTTGACTCTTTTCACACTGCGGACGCTTACCTGCAGCTTGTCGAATACAGCCGCAAGCTTTGCCTGCTCCTCCGGTCTTGCCGCCAGCATTTTAATCAAATCTACAATTTTCAGTTTCGCAACATCCTTGTTAAGCACATTAGCAATATCATCAACAGCTTCATTTCTCTGGCAATCCAGATGATTGATCCTGCTTACTATGATCTGCTCCTCATCCGTGATTTCAGCTAATTGTTTTAAGTCCTCAGACACAATGACAGACGTTTTCTTCATGGACAATGCTAAGAGATTCTCATACTCCAGATTTTCTTTTTCCAAAACCTCGATCAAGGTCTCCATTAAACTTGCCACGTTATAACCTCACCTTCATTGTGCCTATAAACTTTCGATCTCTTCGTATCTCTGTAATAATTTCTCTGCAAAACTCTCTCCGCTTACCTGATAAGTACCGTTCGCAATACTTGCTTTGAGAGGAGCTGTCAGTTCTGCCCTGATATCATCAGCCGCCGCTACAGCGTTCTTCGCAGTCTGAATATCTTTGCCGAAGCTGGAAATCTGAATCTGGTCAGAAACCGATCTCTTCGATGCCTGCTGCGTCCTGGCAGTTTTCTTCGTATTATATAACTGCTGAACCTGTGTATAAGCTTCAATACGCATATGGGACTCCTCCTTTCCGTGCTGCCGTATATTTTAACTGTTTTAGCAGCTGTCCACACGCTTTATTTGTGAACTGTTATTATTTGTATCGGATAAATTCTCAAAGACTTTAGGGCAAACGGAACATTTTTTCTTACGCAGTTCTCCTGTTTCTTCTATTTTCTATGTCTCTCAGTTCTTCTAATAAATTCTTTTCCCGTTCAGACAGGTTCTTCGGAACGCTGATTTGTATGATCACATATTCATCGCCATAAGAATTTTTATTTTTCATGGAGACAATACCTTTATTTTTTAACCGTACCTTACTGCCCGGCTGGCTTCCGGCAGGTATCCTGCATTTTACCGGTCCGTAAAGCGTGTCAAAATCCGCCTCTCCGCCCAAAATAGCGGTTGTGTACGGTACTGTCTCTGTGATGAACACATCTTTGCCGTCTCTGGTATAACGCTGATCATCCAAAATATGCACCTTGATGAACAGGTCGCCCGTCTGGCCGTCTCTGCCGGCTCTGCCCTTTCCTTTCAGGCGCACGGACTGCCCCTCATTGATTCCGGCAGGAATTTTCACTGCCAATGTATTCGGGCGCGCTCCGCTCAGGCTGATAATTTTCTCACACCCCAGGGCAGCTTCCCGGAAGGAAACGGATATTTCGGTTGTGAAGTCTAAGCCGCCCTGACTCTCATAGGCGGTATCGTCTTCAAAGCCGAAATGACTGCCGCCTCCTTTTCTATGAAAAAAGCTGCCAAACATATCTCCGAACAGGTCGTCCATATTGCCGCTGTAATAATATTCTGTCCGCGCGCCATCGGCTCCGTTGGTTCTCCGAAAATGCCCGTTTTCCGCGTATTTGCCGGGATCGCTTCCCATACTTTGGTCAAAAGCGGCATGACCAAACCGGTCGTAAAGTTTCCTTTTTTCTTCATCCGAAAGTACATTATATGCTTCGGTTACTTCCTTAAATAATTGTTCTGCCTGGGTATCCCCCGGATTGGTATCGGGATGATACTTCTTAGCAAGTTTTCTGTAAGCGCTTTTAATTTCCTGACTGCCTGCTTTCCTGTTGACGCCAAGCACATCGTAATAATCCTTTTTTGCCATTTTCATCCGCCTCCCGCGTATACGGAAAAGTTTGTTAATTGTTCTATTTGTGTTATAACACATATGTCAACTTGCGTCAATACGGAGCAAACATTAAATTTCTGAAAAAGAAATAAACTTACAATGCAGAAGAGAGTCTGCCGCTTATAAGAAACAGGAACTTGACAGTATGGGAAGTGCGGATATATGATATGGTAGGTTTTGGATGTTTAAAACGAAATCATAAGCCAGCAGCCACGGAAGCGGAAAAGCGGATTCGGAGCAGTCTGCCGGAACGTATAGCAGATTAAGAAAAAAGAGAAAGAGGAACATTCATGGCAAAGACAACAAAATCTGACAAAAGCATACAATATGCGGTCATTCTTATTTTGGTACTTATGGCCTGCTTTACGGCGGCATTCATAGGAGTAAATAAAATTGCCGAGGATTCCTGCGCCGAGACGCTTGACGATACCGCTGAAAATCTGGCGTTAAGAGTGGAAAACCGCCTGCAGTGCAATATTGAGGAATTGGAGGCAATAGCGGATCTGCTTTCCTCTCA
>CAZPSD010000023.1:0-23284 GCA_964589055.1 uncultured Bacteroides sp. | reverse complement strand
AAGCTCCCATGGTCATATTGCACAATCATTTCTGCATGGCTGAACTGTTACAAAACAAGTAAAATCATACATTGAATTGATTGCATTTTATCAATAACTGTGTTATTATTTCTACAAATCATATTAAAATAGTAGGGATTATAATTCCCGGGATGGAGAAACACAAATGAAATTCAATACATCTCTATTACATAACGGGGTAAGCCGTAATGAAAAATACGGCGCGACACTGACTCCGATCTATCAGTCCAGTGCGTTTGAACAACCCACTGCCGCTGATCTGGAGAAAATTTTTGAGAACAAGGCGCCGGGATTTTGTTATACCAGAGCGGGCAATCCGACCATTACAGAGTTTGAAAACCGCATTACCAAATTGGAAGGCGGTATTGCAACCATAGCCTGTGCTTCCGGCATGGCAGCTTTGTCCAATGCCTTTTTAAATATTCTGCAGAGTGGAGACGAGATCGTGGCAAGCGCCAGCCTTTACGGCGGAAGCATCGATCTGTTCCGTGATTTTGAAGCGTTTGGCATCAAGACCAATTATGTGCAGAACAATAACTGGGAACAGATAGAAGCAGCCATCAATGAACATACAAAACTGATTTTTGCAGAAACGATCGGCAATCCGAGGCTGGATGTGACAGACATAGAAAGACTTGCCAAGCTGGCGCATGAACATGGACTGCCCTTGATTATTGATAATACGGTAGCGACGGCATATCTTGTGCAGCCCCTCTCTCTGGGAGCGGATATTGTCGTAAATTCCTCTTCCAAATATATCAACGGAAGCAGCAACTCCATCAGCGGAGTCCTGACAGACAGCGGAAAGTTTAAATGGGACGTTGAGAAATATCCGGGGATGAAGGAATACCGGAAATTCGGTCCCTTTGCCTATACTGCAAAATTGAGAAACGGTCTGTTCCGTAATACCGGAGCCTGTCTTTCACCGCAGAATGCGTTTTTAAACCAGATCGGCTTAGAGACATTGGGGCTTCGAATGGAAAGAGAGTGTGATAACGCTTACCGGCTTGCGAAGTGGATACAGGATACTTATCCGGATATTTCGGTCAATTATCCGGGACTGGAGAGTAATCAGTGGCATGAGCTTGCCAAGAAGCAGTTCCGGGGACGCTATGGCGCCATTATCACGATCAGGGTAGGCAGTAAGGAAAGGGCTTTTGCGCTTATTGACAGTTTGAAGCTGCCTTATACACTTTCCAACATTGGTGACACCAAAACACTGGTTATTCACCCCTCTTCCACAATCAGTATTCACAGCACGCAGGAGCAGAAAGAGGATGCCGGAGTATTTGAAGATCTGATCAGAATCAGCGTTGGAATTGAGGATATTGAGGATCTGCAGGAGGATTTTGCACAGGCAGTTGCACAAAGCGCCCTTTGATAGAACTGAAAACCGCAGATTTTAAAACAGCGGGTTTTACATATAGTTAAAACAGTAAAATAAGCGGATTTATGAAAGAAACATAAAAGGAGTAAGACAATGGCAGGTACGATTGATTATGCATCATTGAAAAAAGGCGGTTTTATGAGGCAGAAACAGAAGGGATATTTCTCTCTGCGCCTGCAAGTGGTCGGAGGTAATCTGACTGCCGAAAACATTAAAACAGTAGCCGAAGTAGCGGAAAAATACGGACATGGTTATGTACATATGACATCCCGTCAGGGAATTGAAATTCCCTTTATCAATTTTGAGGACATAGAGGAGGTCAGGGCAGAGCTGGCAAAGGGCGGTGTGAATCCCGGCGTTTGCGGACCCCGTGTACGTACCGTGACGGCTTGTCAGGGTTCCGAAATCTGCCCGAGCGGATGTATTGATACTTATACGCTGGCACAGGAGCTTGACCAGAGATATTTCGGAAGAGAACTGCCCCACAAATTTAAGTTCGGCGTTACCGGATGCCAGAACAACTGTTTAAAGGCAGAAGAAAATGACCTTGGCGTGAAAGGCGGTCTGGTCGTCAGTTATGATGAAGAAGCCTGCATTAACTGCGGCGTGTGCCTTAAGGCATGCCGGGAAAGTGCACTGACACAGAATGGCGGCAAAATTGCCATTGATTATGAGAAATGCAATAACTGCGGACGCTGTGTAAAATCCTGTCCCACTGATGCATGGAAGGGTGAAAGCGGCTATATTGTTTCTTTCGGCGGCTTGTTTGGAAATAAGATTTATAAAGGTGAAAACATTATTCCGATTATTAAGGACAAGGAAACTTTGTTCAGAGTAGCTGATGCGGCAATCAAGTTTTTTGAGGAAAATGCAAATGCGGGTGAGCGTTTCCGGTTTACCTTACAGCGTGTCGGAGAAGAAAAGTTTAAAAAAGTGATAGAGGAGGCATACAATGGCTGAAATTCAATTTGATGAACAGGTAGATATTACGGATAAGGTGTGTCCTTTGACCTTTGTGAAGGCAAAGGTCACTTTGGATGAATTAGATGATGGTGAAATCCTTGCTATCCGTATGAATGATGGGGAACCGGTACAGAATGTACCGAGAAGTATCAAGGAAGAGGGACACCAGATTTTGAAGCTGGTTGATAATGAGGACGGGACCTATACTTTGTATGTTAAGAAGGTAGAAGAGTAACAGGATAGTTGGAAATAACTGACCGGACCACCGGAGGTTTTAAATCATATAAGGATTTAGAACCTCTTTTTGTTTTGTGGGCAATAGGAAAATACAGGACGGTTATGTGGGGAATGGGATGTAAATAAAAGGAAAACGGAGGAAAAAAAAGAGTACATACCATTGTTATTTCCACACAACATTCGGAAGATGTAACGTTGGAGCAGATTCGTAAGGATATTATTGAATATGTTATCAAACCGGTGATTCCGGCGGAGCTTTTTCGGGAAAAGATCCTACGAAGGTTGACCGTTCCGCAGCATATGCGGCCAGATGGGTTGCAAAGAATCTGGTGGCTGCCGGAATTGCTAAGAAAGTTGAAATTGAGCTTGCCTATGCAATCGGTGTGGCGAAGCCTGTTTCCATCACGGTAGATACTTACGGAACCGGAATTGTACCGGAGGAAAAAATTGTGGAAGTTATAGATAAGGTGTTCGATTTAAGACCGGCTGCAATCATTGATGCGTTACAGCTCAGAAGACCGATTTATAAACAGACTGCGGCATATGGACATTTCGGGAGAACAGATGTGGATCTGCCTTGGGAGAAGCTGGATAAGGTGGAGGAAATTAAGAACGCATTTGGTGAATGACAGTGTAAAAGAGAAGCGAGGAACAGTTTGATGAAACAGAAACCCATAAAGCTTAGTATAAGAATTGCATTAGGTTTTGTCCTTCCGGTGGCTATTTTGGCGGTCTGGTATTTATCCGGTAAATTGCAATGGGCAAATCAGGCGATATTGCCGACTTTGTACAATGCATGCCGTACTGCGAAAACCTTAATTACGGATGGAACTCTTGCGGAAAATATTTTAGTCAGTATGGGCAGGGTCTTAAAAGGATTTTTGCTGGGGGCAAGTCTGGGAATCGTCATCGGGATTGCAATGGGATTGTCCAGAGTTTGTTATTCGCTGCTGCAATCGATTGTCGGTATATTCAGACCGATTCCTATGATTGCATGGATTCCGCTCTTTATCTTATGGATCGGTATTGGTGATGAATTGAAGGTGGCAGTGATTGCACTGGGGTGCTTTTGGTCAGTGCTTCTGAATACTATTCATGGTATTCAAAGTGTAGATCCGAAACTTTTGGAAGTGGCGACTGCGTTGGAAAAAAATAAATGGATCGTATTGCGGCAAATTGTTTTGCCGTCTGCACTGCCTTCGGTTATTACAGGAATCCGGCTCGGAATGGGAAGTGCATGGGCTTGTGTTGTGGCAGCGGAAATGATTGCCGCCTCAAAAGGAATCGGTTACATGATTATGTTTGCAAGAGAAATGGCACAACCTGCAAAGCTTATGGTGGGAATTTTCTCTATCGGTCTTGTGGGTCTGCTGATTGATTCGATCATTTTGAAACTGCAAAAAAGCGTAATCCGGTGGTAGTGAGGAAGGAAAATGGAAACAAAAATTAAAATTGATCATGTTTATAAAAACTTTGATATCCAAAAAACTTCCATTGAAGTCCTGAAAGATATCAATTTAGATATTCAAAGAGGAAAGTTCATCAGTATTGTGGGCGCCAGCGGATGCGGGAAAAGCACGTTGATCCGGATGATTGCGGGATTGGAAGAGCCTAGCGGCGGAAGTATTACGATTGACGGCAGGGAAGTATCCGGTCCTTCTGTTAAAACGGGTATCATTTTTCAGGAAGCAAGACTTTTTCCGTGGCAGACAGTTGAAAAAAACATCGAGTTTGGAATTCATGACAAATTGTCCAAAGAAGTCAAGAAACAAAAAGCCAAAGAAATGATTGGTCTGATTGGATTAAACGGATTTGAAAAAGCGATTCCCAAACAATTGTCAGGAGGAATGCAGCAGAGGGTAAATATTGCCCGTGCGCTAATCAACGAACCGGATGTTCTGTTACTGGATGAACCGTTTGGAGCGTTAGATGCCTTGACCCGAATCAATATGCAGAATGAGATCTTAAAGATTTGGGAGCAGAACAAAACAACTATGGTGTTGATTACACATGACATTGATGAGGCAATTTTCTTAAGTGATAAAATTATTATTCTTTCGGATAAGCCGGGGGTTATCAGTCAGATTATTGATGTTCCCATGAGTAAACCAAGAGACCGAAGCAGCTTTGATTTTATGACGATCCGGAGAAAAATTTACGCCGAGTTTTTTGAGAACAGCACAATTGATATTGAGTATTACATATAACGATGCAAATTACAGAAAAGAGGTCGAATATGGCAAGAGATACAGAGTGGAGAAAAAAAGAATTAAGCTTAAAGGAAGTACAGGAAAAATACCCGGAGCTTCCGCCGTATTGGTTATTGAAGGTGGACATGCAGAGGCGGGGTATTACATATAGTGATGATGCGAAAGCGAAAGTGGATATAAACAGACATGCGGTACATTCCCATTCGATGCTGGCAGGATTAAGAGAAAAAAATGATTGCAGACCGACAGGGCTGGTATTTCAAGACGGATCGACCACGGTTATGGATCTTCCCGCCAGCGGTCAGAGAGATCCTTATCTGATTGATGCAATAGATGACAGGATTGTCATTGTTGATCAGGGAGAGATTTTGGGTGAAATACAAGATTATTGGGAAAAACCGGATTTCTATGAAAAGAATGCTTCCAATGGGCATCCGTTTTCAGAATATGTTCAATTCCGCCCGCAAAGATTAGACATTACCTTAAACAGTTACTGCCATTTTTGGGATGAACCCAGAGGAGGCTGCAAGTATTGTCCTCTATCACCCAATTATAAACTGAGCGGCAAAAAGGATGAAAGGAATAATGTGCAGTATATCAAAGAGGCAGTTGCGGAAGCCTTGAAACAAAAAGGACGTTTCCAATATATCCTTTTAAGCGGGGGGTCCATTTTGTCAGGGGAAAAGTTGTTTGACGATGAGGTTAACGGTTACATAGAAATTCTGCAGGCAATCGGAGATTTGTTCTCAACCAAAAGGTTTCCCAGTCAGTTAGTACCATCTGCTTTTGATGAAGAGCAGATGGAACGGTTGTATGAAAATACCGGTCTTTTGAATTATACAACGGATATTGAAGTGCTGAATAGAGACAAGTTCGGATGGGTCTGCGAAGGGAAAAATAAATATGTCGGTTTTGACGAATGGAAGCGCAGGCTTATCAAGGCGGTGGATATTTTTGGAAAAGGAAATGTATCTTCTGTTGTGGTATTGGGTGTTGAGCAGGCGAAGCCAAATGGGTTTTCCACGGAGGATGAAGCTTATAAATACGTGATGGAGGAAGCGGAGTCACTGATCTCACAGGGAGTAATCGTTGCTGCGAATGTATGGCGGGCAGCAGCTAATTCCGTATTTCAAAATCAGGATACGCCGTCCCTTGACTTTTATGCACGTTCCTATGCACAGATCGATAAATGGCATCACCAATATGGTTTAAACCCTTATACGGATGATTACAGACATTGCGGTGCCCATTTGGGATTGGATCTGCAGAGGATATAGGAGGGAAAGGAAAATGGCAGATATTTTGACAAAAGAATTAAGAGAATTACTGACGCAGCCGGGAACGTTAAAATCCATTGCAACGGTAGGCAAAAACGGTGTTCCCCATGTGGTATATAAGGGATCTTTACATGTGGAGGAGGATCAATTGGTATTTGATGAAATACTGGAAAGCTCCCAAAACAATAAAAACCTTGTATACAGTCTTTGGTTTGGAAAGAAAGTTGCAGTCAATATTCTGGGAAGTGATAAAACCAGTTATGAAGTGATCGGAACGCTGGAAAAAGTGATTACCTGCGGAAGAAAATTTGAAAAGGAATATGTAGCGATACAGGAGAAGATACCTGATGGAGAACTTTCCGGAATCTGGTATATCCAACCGGAAAGTGTGAAAAATGTTACTTTTGCGGTTCGCAAGGAAGAACAGGATAAGACATATCCGGTCTTATATCATTTGGATCGGCTGGCAAATGACAAATAATAGAAAGAGGAGAAGCTATTATGAAGAAAAAAGTGATTGGTTTACTTACGGTATTGGTATTTGCGGCTTATACATTTACGGGTTGTGGAGCAGATAAGGAGAATACAGCAGCCGACCAGACGGATGTATCCGCGCAGACAACGGAAGGCGATACGGCGGAAAACGGGGAGACTGAGGATACGGTTTCCGATGAGAAAATTACCGTCAGGATTGGATATTTTGCGACCCAGACACAAACGCCACAGGTATACATTGCCAAAGAATTGGGATATTTTTCGGAGGAATTGGGAGATGACGCGGAAGTGGAACTTGTTTCCTTTGCAAACGGTCCGGCAGCTAACGAGGCATTTATTGCCGGAGAGTTGGATTTTATTTTCGGAATAGGGGATCTTCCGCTGTTAAACGGATGGAGAAATGGTATTGATACGATTGTGATTTCCAAGACCGGAGTCGGAGGAACCAACAGAGGTCTTGTAGTTTCCAATAAGAGCGGAATCAGTTCGGTGGAAGAACTGACCGGCAAAAATGTAGGTGTATATCTGGGTACCACTTATCATAAAAGTATTCTTGGTATTTTAGGTGATCACGGTCTTAGTGCCGGTGATGTAAGCTTAGTCAATATAGATAGTTTTAACACCGGTATTGCATCATTGGAAAGCGGGGAACTGGATGCCTATTATTGTGCAAGTACATATTATACCGATTATATAGCAGAAAATGACATTGGATATCTGCTGGAGGATTCGTCAAATTATCCGAATTATGGATATTTTGTGGGTACAGCAGAATTTATCGACGATAATCCGGAGGTGACAGAAAATTTATTGAGAGCCATATCCAAAGCAAATCTGCATATAGAAGAAGACCCGGAGGATTCCTATAAGATTGTAGCGGACTTCCTCGGGGTTGATGAGATAGTTGCACAATATTCTATTAAATATGGTGATTATAATTTGGAACTTGAGGATAAAGATATACAAAATATCTATGATTCGGAAGATTTCCTGCTGGATATTGGGGCAGCGGAAATTCCGGTTGAGGATTCTTACATAGAAGCACATATAGATACATCATTTATAGAAAAGATCATCAGCGAATGAATGAGTATGGATGGGAATAATCATGAATATTGCAGAAATTATTGACGAGAAAAAGAGAAGGGAATTACCCCGGAAGGTGACGATCGGCATTGACATAGGCTCCAGACAGTCGAAAGCGGTACTGATCAATGGAGAGGCGTTATACACCTGTCTCATTCCGACCGGCTTTTCCATGACCAAAACCGCGCAGAGTCTCTTGGAAAATCTATTGGAACAGAGCGGCTTAAGCTTAAGGAACATTGATTATATCGTGACGACAGGTTATGGACGGATTGCAGTCCGCTTTGATGAGATTCCCAATAAAATTGTGACAGAGATTTCCTGTCATGGACTGGGAGGTTATTTTCTGGGAGATGGCATCAAAACCATTGTGGACATTGGCGGGCAGGATTCCAAGGTGATCAAAATTGATCCTGCAAATGGCAGGGTGGTGGATTTTGTCATGAATGATAAATGCGCAGCCGGTACAGGAAGATTTTTGGAAAAGGCAGCAAATCTGTTAGGCCTTGACGTGGAAGACATCGGTGAAACAGCATTGCGGGCGGTACATCCTTCTGCCATCAGCAGTCAGTGTGTCGTATTTTCTGAGTCAGAGATTATTTCGGGAAGAGCCAGGGGCGAAAATGTCAGCGACATTGCGGCGGGCGTACACAAATCCGTAGCAAAACGTGTACAGAATCTTTTAAGTCGTGTGGGAATCGAAGAGAATGTGCTGTTTACCGGTGGTGTTTCAAATAACATAGGCATGAAAAAAGCACTGGAGGATATTTTGGGATTTCCGATTCAGGAATCCAAATTAAATACCGTTTTTGCCGGTGCATTGGGGGCAGCGGTTTATGCCGGACAAAGTGCGGTACAGGAGGAAGAATACCGTAGAGAGGAAGGCAGAAGTTTTCAACTGGATCTATCTGATCTGACGAATGCGGTTGAGCGGACAAAAGAAAACTTTATGAAGCGTGAGACCGGAAAGAAAAAGAATGTAGCTTATCTGTGTGCATATACCCCGCAGGAAATTTTGAGTGCAGCTAACGTAGCACATATTCGTATGATGCATGCGGGAACATCAAAGGAGGTTGTGGCAGGCGAGGTTATTACTCAAAGTATTTTCTGTGATTTTACGAAGAGCTGTCTGGGCGCGCTTGCAGAGAAAAATCCCCTGTATGAATCATTGGACAAAATATATACATTTTATACCTGTGATTGTATGAAGAAAGCAACAGAAGCCATCAATGATCAATTTGTGCCTGCCATTGTCTTTAATCTTCCGCGCCTTACGCACGGAGAGAATTCTAAGATTTATTTTGCAGAGGAACTTAGGGGCTTTGTAAAAGATCTGGAGAAGCTTACCGGTGAGGAGATTGATGAAAATGAAATTCGGAAAAATATAGCACTGTATAATGAAGCAAAAGCACTTCTGCGCAAAATCTCTTCCTATAGAAAAGAGGCCGATCCTCTTTTTGGGAGCACGGAGTTTCAGCAGATCGCCAACAGTTATTATTATCTTCCGGTTGAAGAACTGATTGCGCATCTGCGAAAAATTGATAAACAGCTTGAGGAGGCGGCACGTTCCGATAAAAAAGTAGTGCGTTTGATGCTGGCCGGCGGAATCGTTGCAGAAGGAGATACCAAAGCAGTGCGGATTATAGAGCGGGAGTTGGGAGCCAGAATTGTTGTGGAAGATAACTGCTCCGGCTATAGTCCTTTTGCGAAGAGTATTGAAGAAAAAAATGCAGATGTATTTGAGGATATTGCGGAGGGCTATCTTGGAAAGGCACCATGTGCAAGAATGAAGCCTTTGAGGGAAAGGATTATGCATGCGGCAAGACTTGCGCAGGAATATCAGGTTGATGGAGTTATTTATTATTATTTGAAATTCTGTCCCTGTTATGGACTTCCTAAAAATGAATTCGTAAAAGAATTCCAGAAATTAAATCTTCCGGTGCTTGAGATGCCTGTTGACTATTCGTCGGGAGATGAAGGTCAGCTCAAGACAAGAGTGGAAGCATTTATCGAGGTACTTGCAGAGAGGAGTTAAAAGGATGCCGGAATTAAATCAGAGTGTTACGGAACAAATTGAGCATTTGCAATATACAAAAAATGTTGTACATAAGCATTCACAGGGAGTCGGGAAAATCATTGATCTTGCTGTCAATTACGTTTATGACATAGAAAAAGAAGGCTTGGAAGGTAAAAATGTCATCTGGGCAGGCGGTTTATCAGATTGTCCGCTTTTTTATGCTTGTGGAGCCACGCCGCTGGCGCTTTCCGAGTTAGGCAGACTGGGAAGCGCGGATGCTATACAGGTGGCGGAGGATGACTTCCAGATGCCCCGGGAAGCATGTTCTATGGTTAAGGTTTTGGCTGGGGAATATTTTCTGAGAAGAGAACATACAGTGAAGCGTATTTTGTTTCGCTCTACAGCTTGTGAACCAATCAATATTGCGAGTGAACTGCTGACACAGTATGGTTATGATGTGAAAATAATTGATGTCGGTTTCCGGTCACCGGATATGACACAGGAACGGTATGACAGCCTGGTAAATCATTTCAAGAAAGAAATCAATGATGCTGCCGTATGGATTAGCGGAAAGCCTTTGGATAAAGAACGATTGCGGGAGGAAATGAAGAAATATAATCAATCCATGAGAAAAGTACGCACAATCATGAATCTTCGAAGACAACATAATGTCTATATTAAGAGTCTTCCGGCAATGTTTATCATTTTGGGATCTACACATTATTTTGGGCGATATGAGGAGTTTATGGAAGCTTTGGATCTGATCATTGAAGAAATGAGCGCCTTAAAGCCGGGAGAGTTTGATGAGAATCTTATAAGACTGGTTTGGAGCGGCGGACGAGGTATGGAGTTTGGCGTTTATGAGGCGATTGATGACGCCGGCGCTGCTATCATGGGCTGGAATATTCCCAATACCTTCGAGTTTGGGTTTCAGGAAGAAAAAGATCCCCTGGAGGCATTTGTGGAATATCAGATTGGCGGGAAAAATGGTGGATCCGTGGAGGATGGCTATCGTTCCGTGGAGCAGCAGATTAAGAAGGCGAATGCGGCGGGAATTATTTTATATGGTTATGTCGGGTGTTCTTTGGGAAGCATTACTTTCGAATTACAGCGGGATCATTTTAAAAAATTGGGGATTCCGTCTATGAGTGTGGCAGGGTCTTTTCAGGTTGGACCGCCCACCGGGCAGCTTGTTACCAGAGTAAAAGCGTTTATTGAAATGCTTACATAAATGACGGGTGAAGCAATAAGAGAGGATTAGAGAATGGCGTTTGAGAAAATAGAATATATTATGGATGAAGACCTTGCCGCAGGATTGCAGGATGCAAAGGTCATCGGTTTAGATATCGGTTCCCGCGGAACAAAGGCTGTTTTGCTTTATAATGGAACAATCTACTATGATATGGTAATTAGCGGTGTGTCCAGTCAGAAAACCGGAAAACAAGTGGCTGCGGAGTTGTTAAAAGAGGCTGGAATAGACTGGAGTGATGTAGAATATCTGGTAGGAACGGGGTATGGACGTGTGGCACTGAATTTTGAAAACGTACCCACAAAGATCGTGACGGAAATCTCATGCCATGGGATGGGTGCACACTATTTAAATCGGAGTGTGAGGACTATTATTGATATTGGCGGACAGGATTCCAAAGCAATCAAAATCGATCCGGAGAATGGGAAAGTAATTGATTTCATTATGAATGATAAATGCGCGGCGGGAACAGGAAGATTTTTGGAAAAGGTTGCGCAGCTTTTGGAGTTGGAATTGGATGAACTGGGAGAGTGTGCGGTACATTCCGGACAGCCTTGTGATATTAGCAGTCAGTGTGTGGTGTTTGCGGAGTCAGAGGTTGTCTCACTAAAAGCAAAAGGAAATAAAAAAGAGGACATAGCGGCAGGCATTCATTTTGCGTCCGCAAGAAGAGTGAAAAATCTTCTCCGGCGAACCGGATTTGAACCGGTGATACTTTTTACCGGTGGCGTTTCAAACAATAAAGGTATGATAAAAGCATTAGAGGAGGTTATAGGACAAAAGATGGGAGAGACGAAGCTGGATTCTACCTATGCAGGAGCCTTAGGGGCAGCAATTTTTGCGGCTGAATATGCGGTTGAAGTCAATGAAAGTTATGGCGGGCAGTTATAGTTTAGAATATTGATACTAATAAAAATGTGACTTACAAACATAGAAAATAGATTGAAACTATTGACAGATTGCGCTTAAAATGTTATTATTCCTATAAATCATACAAAACTAGTAGGAAAAGGAAAAAGCGAGACGAATGTTTTTGAGTTAATCAAACAGATAAGGGCGGTGCATCGGCATGGATGGAAAAGAAAAAAGGAAGGTCACTTCGGAAGAGTTAAGTAAGATTACAGGATTTATAGAAGATATTGAATTCGGCTCGGTAACGATTGTTGTACAAAACGGCAACATTGTGCAGATTGAAAAGAATGAAAAAGTGCGTCTGAAGTAGGCAGCATTTACTAAGGCCCTCAATTCCGGTATTACATGGAATTGAGGGCTTATTTTATGTAAAAGAAATGTGCTGCGGCAGACTTTTTGATGGTTATACAGCATGCTGCCAAACGTATACAAGGTAACTTGCAAACCGTCCGGCATAATATGGTAATAAAACAATAATTGACCGATACAGAAGAAAACTGTATACGGATATTGGTGTAACATGGATTCCCAGAAAAATGAAAATTTGTTGAATCTTGCACTAAACACTCCGGCTGAACAGCGGGAGCAGTCGCTGGAGCTTAATGTGGGGTATGATATAGAAGAAAAAACATGGGAAGTGATCGTGAAATATCACGGTTCCCTGCAGGAATTGACCGCAAGACGGATTGTTGTGGAGGAATTGATTGCGGGGTATGCGATCCTGACCGTACCGGAGTCGGAAATGACTATTCTGGCTGAAACGGAACAGATTGAGTATGTAGAGAAGCCGAAGCGGCTGTTTTTTTCGGATATGGCGGGCAATACGGCGTCATGTTTCACGCCGGGCAGCATGCTGTTTCAGCAGTTAACCGGAACCGGCGTGCTGGTGGCGGTCATCGATTCGGGCATTGCGTATCGGAATCGGGATTTCAGAAATCCGGATGGAACGACCAGAATACGCTATCTGTGGGATCAAACCCTGGATGCCGGACGTGTATGGGATCAGATTGCGCAAAGGGAACTGCTGCCGGAAGAACGGCGGGAAGACTATGCGCCGCCGGAAGGCTTTCAAATGGGTGTAGAGTTTAGTCGGCAGCAGATCAACGAAGCGCTGTCCGCAGCCTCGGATACAGAAGGCAATTTACTTGTGCCCAGCATAGATACCACAGGACATGGAACTGCCGTTGCCGGGATTGCGGCAGGCAACGGCGGAACAGGAGGGGTAAGTTATGCCGGAATCGCAAGGGAAAGTGATCTATTGATTGTACGGCTGGGCACACCCAGAGCAGATTCTTTTCCCCGGACAACAGAATTGATGCGGGCATTAACTTATACAGTCAATAAAGCAATCGCAATACAGATGCCGGTAGCCATCAATCTGAGCTTCGGAAATACGTATGGCGCCCATAACGGTACATCACTGCTGGAACGGTTTCTGGATAACGTATCGGAAATCGGAAGAAATGTGATTTGTGTCGGAAGCGGTAATGAAGGCGCCTCCGGCGGACATGTGGGCGGCAGTGTGGCGGTTACAGGCTTTGAAAGAAATGCATTGACTAATATAGTCAACACTGTTGACAATTCTGTCACAGGAAATGTGACACGCGTGGAACTTGTCATAGGAGCCTTTGAAACAGGCGTGAATGTACAGCTTTGGAAAGAATACACAGACCGGTATCTGGTGACTATGGTGTCACCGTCGGGAGCATCCTTTACCGTAGATACTGACCAGCCCGGTAAACAGACTTACGAACTTGACCAGACACAGATCCTGCTCTATAACGGGGAGCCTGCGCCTTATCTGACCAGTCAGGAGATTTATTTTGATCTGCTGCCGGGAGACGGCGCCAGATATGTCAATGCGGGCGTCTGGGCCTTTCTGTTACAGCCTGTGCGGACGATTACCGGCAATTACACGTTCTATCTGCCGTCGGGAACCGTGCGGAATACAGACACCCGGTTTGTCAGAACGACGCCGGATGTGACCTTGACTATCCCGTCTACGGCATCCAAAGTAGTCACGGTGGGGGCTTACGATACGGTCTATGATGCGTATGCGGATTTTTCCGGCAGAGGGTATCTTTATCAGGAGCAAGTGAACAGCCGTACCTCTGATTCCTTTGTGAAACCGGATTTGGTGGCGCCGGGGATCGGCGTCATGGCGCCGGACAGGGAAGGCGGATATACGCCGGTCACGGGAACTTCCTTTGCTGCGCCTTTTGTAACGGGTGCGGCGGCGCTTTTGATGCAATGGGGAATTGTGGAAGGAAATGATCCTTATTTGTATGGAGAGAAGGTAAAGGCATATTTAAGGCGTGGCGCGACGCCGATAAGAGGGGAGACAGAATATCCCAATGCGAGAGTGGGGTATGGGGCGCTGTGCGTGGCGGATAGTCTGCCTATGTAAAAGAAAGTAGATTATTATGCTGATACAATTTAATTTTAAAAATTATAAATCATTTCGGGATGAAGTGCCGGCTGACCTTCTTGCCGAATACTGAAACCGGGAAAAGCAGTGAAAAACATATAAGATGCAAAAAAAGATTGTGGCTAAGGTCCAGCCATGCAGTTATCGCTGGTCTTTTATACACGCCGCATTTCCACAGACCAGGCGTTTTTTCACTGTCATGTTTTCTAAAGGGCAGGGCAGAGCCCCGCCCGGTCGCGATAACAGATAGAGAGCATGCGGAACTTATGCCGTATCTGATCAGAATTTGCCAAGTTAAAAATAAAAAGGAGATGCTGTTATGTTATTATACACAGAAAGATGTGGATGAAGTATATTATGACATGTGAAAAAGGCAGCAGGAAGAAAAAAGGCAGCAGAAAAAACGTAAAAAGCGTGCCGAGAGACTGCACATGATCAAGCTGTTCATAATCGGCATGATTATCGTCGGGATCGTCATGTTATTCACCAGCTGCGGGACAAATTGGATAACGATGCCGAAGAGGACCCTGCCGCGAAACAGCCCGCCAAATCGTTTTGAATTATCTTGATCGCATGTAATGCAAGCGGATCAGTGAAATCACAATTTGCGGTAGAGACATATGCTTCGATGGCATGTGTCATGGCATCCGTACCGGTATGTGCAACCAGCTTCTGCGGCATTGTCTCTGCAAGGTCAGGATCAACGATAGCCACATCGGGCGTGATCTCGAAGCCAGCGGGGCGGAATGGGCTTGCTATTTGCGGGGAAATACCGTAAACTAAAGGCAAATGATGTAGGTAAGCTAAGCATTGGGCTTTGTCAGGCTATAGAGCAGGGCAGATTAAGAGGATGGGAAAATGAGAGAACAATTACAGACGCTGGGAGTACAATACGATGAAGTCCTGGGGCGCTTTTTTGGGAAAGAAGATTTCTATCTGAGAATGTTGAAGAAATTCCTGGATGATAAGAATTTTGAGGAATTGGAACAGACTGTGGCAGAGAAGAACTGGCAGGAGTACCGCAAAGCCGTAGAAGTGATCGCGGCATTATAATGGCGTAATATTATATGGGGAAAAGGGGTGTGCGGCATAGCAGTATGCCGCCTTTTCGGTGTAAGCGTTTGGTAATGGAGGAAGATATGAGACAAAAAGTGTTGGTCGTTTTGTGTATTTTAGCGGCGATATTTTGTTTTGGCTATTGCCTGATTGTGTTTCTGATCAGATCGGGCAGTCATTTTTATCTGGTGTGGGCACTGGGCGGATTGTGCTTTATCTGTCTTGCCTGCATGGTGCATTTCGGCTGGTGGAGCAGTCTGCCTCGGGTCCTCAGATATGGTATCAGTGCGCTGGCAATAGCAGGCGCGGCGCTTTTTATCATAGTAGAAGGCTGCATTGTAAGCAGATATCATGAAAAAGGAAAGGACGATCTGGATTATATCATCGTGCTGGGAGCGCAGATGAAAACGGCAGGTCCCAGCGCCGTGCTGAAATTCCGGCTGGATGAGGCATACGAGTATTTGGTCAATAATGAAAATACTGTCTGCATTGTGTCCGGCGGTCAGGGCAGCAACGAGCCTTGCAGTGAGGCGGAGGGCATGTACCGGTATCTGGTGGATAAGGGAATCCCGGCGTCCCGCATTGTGATGGAGGATGAGTCCACGGATACGTCTGAAAATATCGCTTACAGCGCTAAGCTGATCGGAGACTATAATGTCAGCGTAGGGATCGTGACCAATAATTTCCATGTGTTCCGGGGCGTACAGCTTGCACGGCATGAAGGATTTCAGGATGTATGCGGTATTTCGGCCCGCTCCAATGTCTATTTTCAGTTAAATAATATGGTGCGGGAATTTTTCGGTATTATGAAAGACACGGTCTGCGGGAACCTTTGGTAGAAGAAAAACACCGGCTGACCCTTGGATTCGAGGACGCGGTGTGGTATCATAGAATAAAACAGCGGGCAGCCTTGCTTAACAGGCTTGGGCTGCTTAGACATCACAGATAAGAATTGGTACAGCATGAAGATAAAGAATGAGACACGGATGAAAAAAATAAACTGTGTGCCGCCGCTGCTCCTTGCCGGTATGCTTCTTAGCGCCTGCGGCGCGAAAGAGGAGACCAGCTATACGGCGCAGGGTATGGCGGCGGTAGAGTCACTTGACTACGAAGCGGCGCTGGAATACTTTAATGCGGCGGAAGAGAAAGGGGAAGATGCCAGGCTTCTATACCGCGGAATAGGACTTGCCTATATGGGGATGACCGACTATGAGAACGCTATCCTGTATTTGGAAGCCGCTCTTCGGCTGAGTGACGGGAACGTGGAAGATATGGATTTTGACATAAATTACTACCTTGCTACCGCTTATTATAAAAACGGACAGACTGCGGAAGCGGCTGGCGTTTATGATGCGATCCTGGCGCTTCGTCCCAAAGAAAAAGATGCTTATTATCTGCGGGGATGTGTGAAGCTGGAACAGAATGATTTTGAAGGGGCGCAGGCGGATTTTGATGCCGCCATTGCGCTGGATAAACAGAACTATGATCAAATGATCCGGATCTATACAGTGCTGGAGGAATACGGATACAAGGAAGCCGGACAGCTTTATCTGCAGAATGCCATCTCAGAGAATGAGAAATCCATTTCTGCTTATGATATGGGGCGGATCTGCTTCTATCTGGGGGACTATGAGAGCGCTCGTAATTATCTGTCAGAATTGAAAACAGAGACGGATTACGGAGCGGCATTGTATCTGGGAAGAACCTATGAGGCGCTGGGTGATTATAATTATGCTTCCAGTATCTATGCCGGGTATACGGAGAATGACCAGAGCAAGGCGGAAATCTATAATCAGCTGGGACTGTGCAGGATGCAGATGGGAGAGTACGAACTGGCGCTTTCTGCTTTTCAGGCGGCTATGAATATTGAAGATAACGGCATGATGCAGACCCTTAAATTCAATGAGATTGTAACCTATGAGTATATGGGAGAGTATAAAACCGCGGCAGCGCTGATGAACAGTTACCTTAAGGCTTACCCGGACGATGAGAAAGCCAGAAGGGAATATGAATTTTTGCAGACCAGATAAGAATTGACAATCAAATGAGCCGATGGTACTATTTAACAAAAAGCAGTGCATTTTGTGCGGAAAAGGAAGGCATGGCAGAGAGATGAAGGACACTTTTTTGCGTGTAAAAGGTATTATCAAGAAAGATGACAAATATCTGTTGATCAAAAGATGGGTGGATGACCGTATTCCGGACCCTTTTGTGTGGGAATTCATCGACGCGGAAGTCAATCACGGCGAGGCGCCGGATGATACGGTGCTGCGTGCGATCAATGAGCTCCTCTCTGTGGAAGGTAAGATCGAGAAAATCGAGTATACATGGTCCAGTATGCTGGGAGATACCCATTGTGTCGGCATCGCTTATCTCTGCTCCATTGCAGAGGCGGATGAAGCGAATATTGTATTGTCCGAAGATTTCGGCGAATGGATATGGGTAACCAGAGACGAGTTCCCGCGCTATATTGAAAATCAGTATGTACTGCAGGATTTAGAAGGCAAAGAACTTTAAGACGGGAAAATGAAGACAGTGATAAAGGCATTGTGCCGCAAGGTGCAGCGCCTTTTTTGCGGATGATATGGCAAATTGCCATAAATGTATGCCGGAGTTGAGCCTTTTTCCGAAAACCGCAGGAGTTTCGTCTTTGGTTTGTGCTGCGAAAGCGGTACATTGGAAAGCCTGCAGGATTCATAGGGGAATGGATGGCCTTAAAAGAGAGGGATGGTAATAAAATGATTAACAAACTAGTAGAAAATATAAAAAAGACGGGGGCGCCGATCGTAGTCGGCTTAGATCCGATGCTTAAGTATGTGCCGCAGCATATTCAGAAGAAGGCTTTTGCGGAATATGGCGAGACCTTAAAAGGAGCAGCGGAGGCAGTCTGGCTCTATAATAAGGAGATTGTAGATGCGGTTTATGATTTGGTCCCTGCAGTAAAACCTCAGATTGCCATGTATGAGCAGTTCGGTATTGAAGGACTGATTGCTTTCCGGAAGACAGTTGCGTATTGTAAGGACAAGGGTCTTGTGGTTATCGGTGATATCAAGCGCGGTGACATCGGTTCTACTTCGGAGGCCTATGCGGTAGGACATCTGGGTAAGGTGCAGGTGGGTTCCAATGCATATTACGGGTTCGATGAGGATTTCGTTACGGTCAATCCGTATCTTGGTTCCGACGGCGTGAATCCTTTTATCAAGATTTGTAAGGAAGAGAATAAGGGCTTATTCATTCTTGTAAAGACCTCCAATCCGAGCAGCGGCGAGTTTCAGGATCGTATGGTGAAATGTGACGATGGTCAAGAGAAACCTTTGTATGAAGTCGTAGGTGAGAAAGTGGCACAGTGGGGCGCTGGCTGTATGGGCGATTCTTACAGCTATATCGGTGCGGTAGTAGGCGCAACCTATCCGGAAATGGGTAAGGCGCTCAGAAAGGTGATGCCCAAGTCCTTCATTCTGGTGCCGGGCTACGGTGCACAGGGGGGCAAAGGTGCAGATCTGGTGCACTTCTTCAATGAGGATGGGCTGGGTGCGATTGTAAATTCCTCCAGAGGGATTATTGCCGCATATCAGCAGGAGAAATATGCAAAATACGGGGAAGAGAACTTTGCGGAGGCATCCAGAGCGGCAGTCATTGATATGAAAGAGGATATTGCGGGGGCACTGGCACGACAGCCGAAAACGCATTGAAAATCCATCCCATTTATGGTAGACTATGGAAAGGTTATAAGACTCAGAACATAGGAGGATGCGGCTATGGAACAGTATAAACAGGAATTTATCGAATTTATGGTAGACAGTCAGGTTTTGAAATTCGGTGACTTTACCTTAAAGAGCGGCAGGAAATCTCCCTTTTTCATGAATGCGGGGGCTTATGTGACCGGAGCACAGCTTCGAAAGCTGGGTGAGTATTATGCCAAGGCGATTCATGACAATTACGGACTGGATTTTGATGTTCTTTTCGGACCTGCTTATAAAGGCATTCCTCTTTCGGTTGCTGCTACAATGGCGGTCAGCGAATTGTACGGCAAAGAAATTCGTTATTGCTCTAATCGCAAAGAAGTGAAAGACCATGGAGACACCGGAATTTTGCTCGGCAGTAAATTAAAAGATGGCGATAGGGTTGTCATTATTGAAGATGTAACAACCTCCGGGAAATCCATTGAAGAAACATTTCCGATTATCAAAGCGCAGGCGGACGTTGAGATCAAAGGCCTTATGGTATCCTTAAACCGTATGGAGAGAGGACTTGAAAGCAGCAAAAGCGCGTTGGAAGAGATCAAAGGGAAATATGGATTTGAAGCGAATGCCATTGTAACGATGGAAGAAGTGGTTTCCTGCTTGTACAATAAACCTTATCACGGTACAATTTATATTGATGATACGCTGAAAGCGGCAATTGATGCATATTATGAACAGTATGGTGCAGAATAATCCATTAAGATGGAAAATAATTACGGCAGTTTATGACAGCGTGAAATAGCGGAAAAGCTGTATGCCCGTATTTACGGAGATTGGAAAGGAAGGATTGCGGAATGGAAGAAAAAACATATAAGACAATGGGCGGCGCCGGGGCAATGAATATTGCAGTCGGTGTCGTGACACTGGTTGCAGGCGTGGCAAGCGGTATTTTACTGATTATTGCCGGAGCCAAACTTCTGGCAGGCAGAAGCAGGATTTTATTCTAATATGCTAAAGAGAGAAACAAATGGGTGTTTTCGCCGGGCGAAGATACCCATTTCGAAATTTAATGCGCCTTGCATGACGGATGCCCGCTGCTTGCGGGGGAATGTCTTGAAGCCGTTAAAATTGGGAGATCGGTATGGGAAAGAAGAACAGCTATATTTTTACAAATAAAGAACATTCGCAGAAAGGCATCATGTCTACGATTCTCGGGATTATCTCATTGGCAGCGCTGGCATATGCCATTGTTATGAGTTATCGTCAGGCAGGCGATATTCCCACACAATATGGTGCGGCGGCGATGCTTGTGATGTTTTTTGCTTTTGCGGGAATTATATTAGGAGTGATTTCTAAGACCGAACGGGATAAATATTATCTGTTTTCTTATCTGGGAATCGGACTGAATGTTCTGGTATTGGCAGCAATCAGCGTGATTTTGTATGCGGGGGCATATGCGTTGTAGAAAGAGACAGGGATATGCTTTTTGTACAAGCTTGGCGTACCGCAGACATGGCAAGCTTCTATGTGAAAGAACTTTGCAGTTGCCTAAGGTATGGTGAAAATGAAAGGACATGGAGAATATGGAAGATTTATATATGGATGAGAGGGATAAAAAGGATTTGGAGACAGAGCGCTATGCGTTGGCGTTGGAACGCATAACGGAGATACCGGATGAGTCAATCTGCGTGGAACCGTTTGGCACATTTTTTCGTCAGATGGCCTCCTTTGCAGTCAAGATGGATCAGACTTGGAGACTGGTGGAAAGCGGCGAATTGCGTAAACTGTCCCTGGAGCAGTTACAAGAGCATAACAGGGCGTTGTACGAGGATATTTTGCCGGAGCATTATGAGAAAAGCTATGGGAATCCGGATTATGCGGTGGATTGTCTGGGAGAGTCAATGGGACAGATGCTGTCGTTTTTATACACGGAACTGCGCACCATGATCCCGGCCGCTTTCGAGCAGGATCGTTTTGCAATGGTTATCCGTATGGAGCTTTTGCTGGAAGTATATCAAGCCTTCGCCTGTGCGGCGCAGGAGCAGG
Source organism: uncultured Bacteroides sp. (assembly GCA_964589055.1). GTDB lineage: Bacteria > Bacillota > Clostridia > Lachnospirales > Lachnospiraceae > UBA3282. The sequence goes on along the minus strand of CAZPSD010000023.1, from coordinate 2,217 downwards.
ATGAAGATGCCGGAAAGACGGGACTGCCGGAAGCAGAAGAGATTCGACAGATACTTTACTGGTATGTGAGCGATTATTATGAACCGGAGGCTTCCGACAGAATTGCGCAGTTGGTATGTGCGGATAGGGATTTTGCCTGCCGCATTATTATGGAGAGTGATTTATCCGACTTGCGTTATCTATATTATTTCGGAGAATATATTACAGAGAATGAACTTAAGACGGCGAGGCACTTGAATGAGATGCCGGAGGAAAAGATTAAACTCATGGCGGATACTTACACAGAAGGGTACCGTATCGGCTTTGAGATGGGGAACAAAGATATCTCCGTTAAGAAAACAGTCAATATCCGCTATAATCTTGGCTTCGAACGGATGATCCGTCAGGCGGTTCTCAATTTTGACCGAATTGGTCTACATCCAACGATCTATCGTGCGGGCAGCAGTATTTTCCAAGGCAGAAGCGTTAATAAGAACGGTTTCTTCGGCGCCAATCCGAATAAGCAGTTTGATTATGACCACAAGGAAGATCAGGCGCTGGTGCTTGATAAGCTGCTTGTAGAGCGGAAACTGGAATGCATGAGGAATGCCTGGGAGCAATGGAAAAAGGAAGCGTCGGAGCACGGCGGTCCTGCGGTGGTGGAGATTTTCGGAGAGAAACCTTTTGTGCCTGAGTCTAAGAAGACAGCTTGCAAATTATCGGAGAAACAGCAGAAGCTTTCCGTAGAATACGCGGGAAAAGCGGGTGCGCTGCAGAATCAATACATCAAAGGGGAAGAAAGAAGCTTTACGATCATAGCTTTTCCGGTGCCGGATATCGGTACGCAGTATGCGGAGATTTTTGATGATATAGTTCGGATCAATACCTTGGATTATAAACTATATCAGGGAATTCAGCAAACCATCATTGACACACTGGATCAAGGATTGACTGTTAGAGTCAAAGGAAGCGGCGCCAATCGTACGGATATGACCGTCAGCCTTCACGAATTAAGAGAACCTGCGAAGCAGACGAATTTCGAAAATTGTGTGGCGGATGTGAATATTCCTGTGGGAGAAGTGTTTACCTCTCCGGTGTTAAAAGGTACAAACGGCATTCTTCATGTGACCAGAGTATTTCTAAACGAACTGGAATATAAAGATATCTGGCTGAAGTTTCAGGATGGCATGGTCGCGGACTACGGATGCGCTAATTTCCCCACGGAAGAAGAAAACCGTAAATATATCAAGGATAATGTGTTATATCATCATGAAACGCTGCCTATAGGAGAGTTTGCCATCGGCACCAATACCACAGCCTACGTTGCGGCACGCAAATACGGAATAGAAGACAGAATGCCGATTCTGATTGCGGAGAAGACGGGACCGCATTTTGCAGTGGGAGATACCTGCTACTCCCATGCGGAAAATGTGAAAGTTTATAACCCTGACGGCAAGGAAATCATTGCCAAAGATAACGAGGTGTCAGTTTTGCGTGACACAGATGTCAGCAAGGCATATTTCCAATGTCATACCGATATTACCATTCCCTATGATGAACTGGGTGAGTTGTCGGCGCTGACGAAAGAAGGAGCGTCCATTCCTATTATCCAAAACGGTCAATTTGTTCTGCCCGGATGTGAGGAACTGAATAAAGCATTCCGTTAAATTGACATCATCGGCAGCGTGCATGAATCGGACTGAACGGTATCTGTTATTTCTTGGAACGGTCGGAAAAGAAGGTTGCGCAATGATAGAAAATTTAGTACACTGTAAGAAGAAAATTTTGCCCTGCCACAAGATGTTGCAGGGTATGAATAAAGGGGCAGACCAATTTAAAAATGAAGAAGCTGCGTTTGCGGCTTGTCTGACAGTATATTATGAAAGCATAGGATGAAGGAGGAAGATATATGGCACAGGTAGGAATTGTAATGGGCAGTGATTCTGATATGCCCGTTATGGCGAAGGCAGCGGATATTTTAGAGGAATTTGGCATCTCCTATGAAATGACGATAATTTCCGCGCACAGAGAACCGGATGTGTTTTTTGAGTATGCAAAAAGTGCAGAGAGCAAGGGATTCAAGGTGATTATTGCGGGAGCCGGTAAAGCAGCGCATCTGCCGGGAATGTGTGCGGCAATCTTCCCGATGCCGGTAATCGGTATTCCTATGAAAACCTCTGACTTAGGCGGTGTGGATTCCCTGTATTCCATCGTCCAGATGCCCTCCGGTATTCCGGT
>CAZPSD010000022.1:0-23341 GCA_964589055.1 uncultured Bacteroides sp. | reverse complement strand
TATTCGGTATTGTGATAGGCAGTTTTCTGAATGTCTGTATCTACCGCATTCCGAAGCACGAAGATATAGTAAAAGTGAGATCGCACTGTATGTCGTGCGGGTACCAACTGAAATGGTATGATATGTTTCCTTTGTTCAGTTACTTGTTTTTGCGCGGCAGATGCCGCAGGTGCAAAGCCAAATTATCCGTTCAGTACCCTCTCATTGAGGGGCTGAACGGGATTGCATACATAGTCATTGTGTGTGTAAACGGGGTAAACGTAGAATCCCTACTCTACTGTTTGCTGACCTCGGCGCTCCTTGTGCTGAGTGTCATTGATTTCAGAACTTATGAGATTCCTTTCGGAATCAATCTATTTATACTGGCACTGGGGCTGATTCGGGTGATAGCAGACATCCGAAATTGGCGGACATACCTGATCGGTCTCTGCGCTGTCAGTATTGTACTTGCTATTCTGTATTACGCCACGAAAGGCAGAGCGATCGGTGGCGGCGATGTGAAGCTGATGGCAGCCTGCGGACTGCTGCTCGGCTGGAAATTGATTATTATGGCATTCCTGTTGGGATGCGTTTTGGGAGCCGTTATTCATGTGATACGCATGAAGGTGAGCGGCGAAGATCATGTGTTGGCAATGGGACCATACCTTTCTATGGGGGTTTTTGTTGCAGCACTTTGGGGGAACCGGATGCTTACATGGTATCTGGGACAATTTCTGTGATTGCCTATAAGACGGAAAGAGTTACCTGCCTGTTGTGACCGGCAGGTTTATTGCATAAATAAGGACATGACCAAAGGAGGAAACGATTCATGGCTGGTAAAGTGATCAGTATGGAAATCGGATATTCGCTGACCAGAATATGTGAGGTGGATTATAAATCTAAAGCGCATAAAGTATATAAAAGTTTTACGGTTCCTACGATGGATGGCGTGATCAGCGATGGCGCACTGATGATCACACCCGAATATGCAGATTCGCTGAAGAGGGCTTTGACCGAGCATAAGATGAAGTCCAAGCAGGTGATGTTTACGATTACTTCCGCGAAGATAGCAAGCCGTGAGGTCGTAATCCCTTATGTAAAAGAAAACCGTATTGCGGATGTGGTCAATGCCAACGCATCTGACTATTTTCCGGTTGACCTAAGCCAGTACCAGCTTGCTTACAGTATACTGGGCGTGATTGGCGAGACGAAGGGCACGCAGCAGTATAAGCTGCTTGTTATGGCGGCGCCTACTGCGCTTCTTGGCGGATATTATGATCTGGCTAAGGCATTGAAACTGGAAGTTGCGGCGATTGATTATGCCGGCAACAGCGTTTATCAGGTGGTCAGGGAAGAATGTACGCAGGGAACCAATCTGGTCGTAAAGATTGATGAACGCTCCACGCTGCTGATGGTGGTACAAAACGGCGTATTGGCTTTCACCAGAAACGTTTCCTATGGTGTGGGCGAAGCGATTGAAGCGGTAATGGAGTCCAGACAGTGGGGTGATATACAGAACGTTTCACAGGCATTGCAGGTTATGGCGGAGAATGACTGTGTGGCGTTGCCGGAGCAGGAGAATGCTGCTGCGGCTGAGCAGGAACAGACGCCGGAGAGCCGGGCAAAGCAGGCGGTTACAAATGCCCTGCTGCCATTAACGGGAGGTATCGCCAGAGTCATCGACTATTATGTATCTCATAACGCAAACGCAGCGATCGACCGCGTGATTCTTACCGGTATGGGCGGTAATATCAGAGGTTTTGGAGATCTGGCGGCGCAGGAGATCAATCATCCGGTAGAGATCCTAAAACATGCGGCAGGCTGGAATCTGGAGAGGGATTTTAAGAAAGATTATTACGGCGAATATATTGCCTGTGTCGGCGCGGCGGCAGAACCTCTTGGATTTAAGAAGGAAGCTGATAAAGGCAAAGGCAAGGCGAAAGGCGAAGGCGGCGGTAAGAGCGGTTCCGCCGTGAACGGCGCGTTTATTGCATGGTTGCTGCTGATAGTCGGACTTGTTTTGTCCATTATATTGATTACCGTTTCCCTGGTCCGATACATAGGACTGCAGAAGACGAATGCGGAGCTGAAAGCGCAGTCCTCTGATTTGGAAGAAATCATACCGATTTATAATGAATATGTGGAAACGACCAATACTTATAATCAAGTTACGGCAATGTATGAGGCGACAGAAAACAGAAATGACGGCTTGTATGATTTTATGAGTGAATTGGAAGAAAAGCTGCCGACGAATGTGAGTGTTGTTTCTTTCACAAGCGAGAGGGACACAGTGACGATCAATATGGATGTGCCGACCAAAGAGGAGGCGGCAATGGCTGTAGAGCAGATGAGAACCTTCACGTCGCTGCTTCCGGAATCTGTAACAGTGTCTTCCCTTGTGTCACAGGAAGATGAAGAGAACGGAAACGTGTCAATCAATTTCACTGTAGTGGCAGTTTATCAACCGATGGATTACCAACCGGAGACAGAGGAGCAGGAGGATTAAGATGAAAGTATCAAAGCGTGATATATTACTTCTTATAGGGACTGTGGGAATTTTAGCAGCGGTATGCTCCTATTTGTTTGTATTTCAGCCTTATATGGAGAAAGCGGATGCGCTGGAAACTGAAAATATACAATTACAGGAAAGAATAATAGATTTAAACGGCAAAATGGCAAATAAGGACAGTTATGAAACAAAAACGGCGGAGATGAAGCAGGAAATGGAAGCGATTTACCAGCTGTTTCCGGTAAATGTCAAAGAAGAGGACAGCATTTTGCTGGCAATCAACCAGGAGCTGCTCTCGCCGATGAAGATTGATTCCCTTACCATCAATGCGCTGGAGGCGGTGCCTTTTTTGGAAGATGTGGAGACACAGGAGGTAGAGTATACCTACGAGATAGATGAGGTAGAGCAGTTGGAGGCAGAGCAGGGGGAATCAGATCCCGTGTCTGCAGATACACCGGATGCGACGGACGGCGGCGCGGCAGATATTTCACCGCTGGGCTTGTACAATCGCAGTATGACAGTCAATTATGATGTGTCCTATGAAGGACTGAAACGAAGTATTAAGAATTTGTGTATGCAGAGTAACCGGACTTCGATTGAAAACGTGACAGTGGTATATGATGAAGAAACAGGACTTTTGACCGGCTCAACCTTAGTAAATATGTATTGCGTGCCGGATCAGGAAGGCAAAGAATATGTTGAACCTGATTTTTCATCGGTTCTTCTCGGAACAGACAACATTTTCGGTACGATTACCATTCAGAGCGAAGCAGGACTGGAGGAACCGGATGAAGAGTCCGGAGAGGAAGAGTAGCGCCATTGTTATAAACCGTTTTGATAGAGATAAACAGACTGCACGGACATAAATTGGAAGGTATATGTTTTGAACGCGGAAAAGGGAAAAGAGGAAGCGGACGATGGGCAGAAGAAAAATCTCACAACTGAATAAAAATGCGGGATTTTCTTTAGTAGAGTTGTTGATATCAGTGACCATTCTTGCAATTATTGTAATTCCGCTGCTTCATATGTTTGTGACATCTTCTAAAATCAATATCAAATCCCGTACGACACTGCGCGCGACCACGGTTGCACAGGATATCATGGAAGGGCTGAAAGCGTATGACATTGATGAATTGAAGGCACAGTTTAATAATCCCACAGAGGGTTTCTATGTCATAAATGACAGTATAATTAAAGGCGGTATGCGTGAAGATACAGCCCGTGAAGAAGCGGAAGTCGGCACAGGAACCGATGGAACCACTAATCCGGGATATTATTGTTTTGTATTGGAAGGCGTTACGATGCAGGGCAGTGAATATGATGCCCTGATTATGGTGGATGGCAGAGGATATCAGACAGTGGATGGTACCAACGGCAGCCATACGGCGAATCAGGCAAATATGGGTGTGGACGGCGTTACACCGAAGGCGCATAATAATGACGGATTTGCTGCGGTAACGGCGATTGATGAGAGCAAAGATGGAGTTTACGCTGAAAAAGCTGAATTTGCAGAGGAAATTTTAGAAAGAATTCGTACAACATATAAGGACGAATTTGAAGCAGATGGAATAGAACCCGCAGATGTAACCTTTAAGACTAGTGGATTGACGGTGAGCAGATCTTATACGGTAAATATCAGTGATGGCGGTACCGATACGGCTGGAAATCCGGTAGCGGATGTAGAAGTAAAAGCTGTGTGCGAATGTGGTTATAATGGAGAGTCCCGTACGGTCGATGTTTCAGATTTGATTCATGACCGGTATGCAAGTTTTATCAGCGGCAATTACTATTTTCTGTATTATCCGCTTTATGCGGCGATAGATGAGGAGATTGAAATCAATAATGCGGCGGATATTCCGTTGAATCTTACAATTGCGAAACAGATATACGCTTCTGAGGATTCGACAGATCCTTATGTGCTCAGTGATTCGCAGTTGAATGCGGCAGAGAAAAATTATCACATATGTGTAAACATCTCAGGAGGCAGTTTGAATCAGACGCAGATCCGGACCAATTTAGGGACAAATCTTACGAACAGCAAATATTTGGACGGGGAGGGCGAGAACTCTGATTTGCCGGGGCAAGTCAAATTTACATACAATAACGCTGTATCAAAAATGAATATTTTTACCCTGTCCGGTGTACGTAATACCAGCTTAGGCGCAGAAGGAACCGACGGAGAACTGACAGAAGTCATTTATGATGTTACTGTGGAAGTATACAAGGCGGGCGCAGCCGATAAAGACTTTCCGCAGGAAGACAGAATGGTAAGCATAGATGGCAGCAAGAACAATTAAATTAAATTGTTTAAATATATAAAAAGTGATTAGAGAAGCAAATAAGAAGTGATTGCAGATGATAAGGAAAATAGGAAAGGTTTCACAATTACATAGTATGTCCATAAGAAAGAAGCGCTGTGACAACAGAGGCTCTTCTATTGTCATTGTCATTATTGCCATGGCAATGATTGGTATTCTTGCTACTACCCTGCTGTGGATGGCATATATGAATTATATGATTAAAGTAGCGGATATTAGAAATAAGAACAGCTTTTACTCTGCTGAAACTGTGGTAGAGCAGATTATGGCAGGCGTGCAAAACGAGGCATCCGAGGCAGTAAAGGCCGCCTACGATGAGGTCATGAGTAACTGGGATAATTTGGAAACGGAGGAGAACCGTTTTGGAACTTTTGCGACAGTGTATCTTGATACGCTGGCGGATACTTTTCGGGACAGTTCTGAAGGAGCAGGCTATTATGACAGGGATATTCTGAAAAAATATGTGGATGCGGGCATCTTTGCACCCGCTGATTATCCCGGAGTGGATGCAGTAAGCTGGGAAAACGGCAATGCACAAGGAGAGACAGAAGGCAAGCCGACCATGGAGATGGTCAATGGTAACAGTATTATTCTGCATAATATTTACGTTTCTTACACGGATGAAAACGATAGAGTTTCGATTGTACAGACGGATATCTGTATGGACGTACCCAAACTGATTTTTACGCAATCCGGTTCTATAGACAGACTCTATGAATACAGCCTGATCGGCAATGGGGGAATTGAAGTGTCGCACAGCAGCGGGACTGTCAGCGCTGAAGGCAGTATGTATGCCGGAGTCAATGACCGGAATCAGGGCGGTTTCAGGGTTAATTATGCAAGTACACTGGCAATTGATAATGCTGTAAATATCATTTCAAAAGGCGATATCGATGTGGAAGGACCAGGAGCAGGATTTATTGTACGAGAGGTTCAGGGATATAACAATTCTGTATATGCTGAGAATCTGAAGCTGTACAGCGGAACGCTCAGCCTTGATAGTGTAACCTATGTTGCCAATGACCTGTCACTTTCCGGCGCAGGAAGCAAAGCAACCCTGACGAAGGAATATTACGGATACGGCGTTTCTGCAGAGAATGGCTTAACAGCCGGAGAAGAAATTAAGCCGGAAGAGAGCAGCGCCATCATTATCAATGGGAAAAATTCCACGGTAGATATGAGCGGCATCAAAAAGCTGTTGTTGGCGGGACGCGCTTATATTGGCCAGAATGTGACGGAACCACTGCTGACGGGAGACGGAGAAGACGGAGAGAATTCCGCTTTGCCCGAGTCGAAGAGCACTTCCGTTATGATGGGAGAATCTGTCGCAGTCAAAGGCGATCAAATTGCCTATCTTGTTCCGGCGGAGTGCATCGGTACGAATGGTGATCAGTTGCTGATCGGACAGAATCCGGCGACAGGTGAACAGGCGTCAGATATGATAGAGTATCAGAATGAGGATAGTGATAAGTATGTGGAAAAGTTTCAGGAAGTAGATTTCAGTAAACCTGTATACAAATTAGGAAATAAAAGCCTGCAAGAATTTGGCGTGACCTCAATGAAGAATATCCGTAAGGTAAATACCACGTACAGCAGCGGTGACGGTACGCAGACGCTTGTCTATTACTATCTCGTTATGGACAAGGATGATGCAGCGGCGTATTTTCAGCAGTATTATAATGTAAACAGCAACAAAGAGGCGATAGACCGCTATTTTAATCAATATGCATCCGGCGGAATTCTGCTGGGTGATTACGAGATGGAAGGTAATCAATACACAATTCTGGGTAACAGTCTGGTATCGGACGCATTGTCCGATGGCGGCGTGACACTGCTTAATGGCATTTCGCCGGATACATCGGCGGATGAGGAAGGCGAAGACGGAGAAGAGACCGAACTGACTTCTGAAGGAGATTATACTGAAATATCGGAAAATACCGGAGAACTGCTCAATAAAAAAACAGAAGCGGAAATTTTGGCACAGGCAGAAGAAATCCGGCAGACATATGCTGCATTAACAACAAATCTGACCGAGGATGCTTCCGCCGCAGGCGATGGTGAAGAGACTGGCTCAAAAGTGTTTGGCAATATCATCAGGGAAGAAGAATTGGAGAACTATTTCACTTCCGTAGGCGCCAGTACGGTTACCTATACGACAGATGCAGGCTTGAAGGCGATTGTGACTAAAAACGATTTCGTGCTTTCATCCCATGGCAATGCTTCGAAAATCCGTCTCGTGATATCGACCGGGGATGTTACCGTTGACTGTAACTTTACGGGTCTGATTATTGCCAAAGGCAAAATTACGATAGACGGCGCTGTATCAGGAGGTGCGTCCATTAAACGAGATTCGATGGGAGTTTACAAAGTATTAAATGCCGTCAGCGATATAGATGGGGATACAATCATCCCGCTTGATTTATTTGTGGATGGCGGCGGCAGTATGGCAAACGGCGCCGAGGAAGCCAAAGTAAATGACGCGGGCAATTTGGACATAGATTACTCTGAAATTGTCCGTTATATGAACTGGATTAAAAAATAAAAACGTCAAAAAATCTGCGGGAGAATCGACAGAAAAGCCAGTAAAAAACAGCAGGACTGCAATCGGCAAGGCAAAAGACAGGGCAGAAAGCCGGAAGATATAGTATTGCGGTATGATAGAAAAGGACAGTAACATTTTGAAAAAACGGAAAGGGTCAAAAAGGAAATCTTATATAAATAACAATGGTTTTTCATTGGTGGAGTTGATCATCGTGATTGCCATTATGGCAGTTCTTGTAGGGACGTTAATGTTTTCAATCGTTATGATTTTCAGCGCCAATGCCAAGGCGTGCGCCAACGCCATGCAAAGCGCCATTGCAGATTGTAAAGTTACAACGATGGGGAAATCGGACGCTTATCTGGAGATTTATCGGGACACTGACGGTAATGTCTATGGCAGGATGTATATCAAGGAAAGCGGTTCAGCCGATTATACGCCGCAGGAGCCTGAGAAGCTGGGCGGCAGCAGAGTATTTGTAGGATATTTGCCGGAGGGCGCTGCGGCAGATGCGGATCCCACAGAACTAACAGCAGGCGGTGCAGTTGTTAGAATCCGTTTTGACAGATCATCCGGTTCATTTGCCACAGCAGAATATGCGGACTGTGCAGCCTTGGATATTCAGGGCGGCAGTAAGCATTACAGACTGACGATGACGAGGCTGACCGGCAAGACCACTCTGGAACTTGTGTCTTCACCATAGGGAAGCCTGCTAAACAGGGAGTCGGAGAGCTTTGCGGAAACAGAACAGTACAAAATCTCCGCAGAAGAAGGAAAGAAAGGAATCAGGACTATGAGAAAGGATCAGAGAGGCTTCACATTAGTAGAACTGCTGGTTGCGGTGGCAATTATGGCTATCGTGCTTGCGGCAGTCTGCGGTTTTATCATTGTGGGTTCCAAAAGCTATGCAGCAGCTAATAATGATATCAATGTCCAGCAGGAAGCACAGCTTGCATTGAACCAGATGTCAGATGTTCTGATTGACACGACCAGAAGTATCAATTATGCAGGGTATGATGATGGCGGCAATGTGTCGCTTGTACTGAAAGATTCAGAGTTTACTTTTGAACCGGCTGGTAAAAGCCTGACGATGTTCAATGGCGTCAGTGTGCAGGTGGACGATAATGAAGAAAATAATGTGACAGAAGATAGTAACGGGAATAAAAACTATCAATTCTATTGGGATAAAGAGGAAGAGACGTTATATTATTCGGAAATCGGGATTACAGAGCAGGATTTCCCAGGTCCCGGCGAAGAGGGATGTGTGGTGCTGGCAGAGCATGTGACGGCTTTCAGCGCAGATTTGACGCAGGTGGAAGAAAAGCGTGTGGTGCAGTTGGAACTTTCCTTCGAGATGGGGAATAAGCAGTACACGACAGCCAATAACATTACGGTGCGCAACAAGGTGCTGATCAATGATGCGGAAATTTCACCCATTAATAAGTCGGTGGAATTATCAGTGACACCTAAGAAAGCATCCGTAGTTTTAGAGCCGGGTGAAGAGTATCATTTCTCAACGCCTAAGGTAAGCGGTAAGAATGTGTTGGATAAAAGTGTGGTGTGGTCTGTCGAAGGGAGCGGTTCCGGAGACCCGCTTACAGGAGGCGCTACACCGGATGGTTCAGGGTTTATCGATGCGGATAATGGCATTATACAGATCTCGTCTGCGGAGACGGCAGCTTCTTTTAATGTGGTAATCACAACGAAGGCTGTGGATTCCAAGGGTAATCATGCGTCCACAAAAGTGGTTGTTTATGTGAAGCGCGCGACAGCGGTGGATTTGTTTAAGGAAGACGATGGTGAAAACGGTGAAAATGAGGTAAAGCTGGGTGGTGAATTCACGGTAAATGCTGTTGTGGAAGGCGTGAAATTAGGTGTTACCTGTGACTCATGCGGAGAAAGTACAGAAAAAGATAAGCACGTAGCCACAGGCGAATTGAACGCAGGCGGTGTTACCTGGGAGGTTGTCGAGGGAGCAGCCGGCATTTTGTCGGCGGATGTAAATCAGGCTGAATTCCAAGTATCTGCATCGGCTAAAGATGGCGATGTAATTAAAATCCGGGCTACATCCTATCTTTCCGCATGTAAATCCTATGATAATGTGGAGGGTATTATAGAACTCCATGTGGTAAATACGGAATCTGCTGAGCCGTTGGGAGGATCTTTGAAATACGGAGAAGAAACTCTTATGAAGGAACTTGGAGACGGATTGACCACGGATCATCCGAGATTAGTAGAATGTATTCGAGTGGTCGATAATTCCGGTGAGATGCCTGACAGACTATTGGTGTATTATACTATTGGCGGTGGCTATGATATCAGAGTTGCACCGGATTTATTTGATCTTAACTTAAACGGAAGCTATACTTTCTATATACAAATATTAGATCCGGTCAATAATGAAAATAGGAAATTGTATAATGAGAATGTAATTGGTTCAGTCATAGAAGACGATAAGGATGAGATATGGGAAGAATATTCAACACACCTTTCCGGTAGTGCGCCTTACGGCTATACAGGTACAAAATATAACTGTAGTAAGGTATATTATAGTGTGCTTGATAAACCGAAGGTTACTTTTGAATATAACGGAATTAAGTACAAAGCACGTAATCTTGTGATGGATGCGGTGAATATTTTGAAGATCGGTAAGGGACAGGGGATTGTAGGTGAGATCAAGCCTACGGAGTATGAGAATGTAGAGAATAACAGTGGGATGAACGGCATGCGCTACAGCGTGTATGCCGGAGATGGAGATGATCCGTCGGGATGGACGAAGCTGCGCTATTTTGACCCTGAATCCATGCAATATGCCGGTTCGACGAGCGTTGCCGATGGCGCGTTGGAAATCAGTATAGGCGGTAATCCGTTTTTGAAAGTAAATGACAATGAAAATATGAAAATATGCGGTACGTATCATATTGTACCGGGATTGGAATATCAGAATTTGGACAGTAATAATTATGAAATTATTGGGTATTTGGGTTTTGATTTCTATAATTTGCCGCGTGAGAAAAGATATTATGAATTTACTGAGAGTACGATCCATGTAACAGTAGATAAGATATTAACCATGTATATTGACACAGAGAATTTTAAAGGCGGAATTTTATTCCCGCTCCCGTCAGAATTGGCAAGCAACAGTCAGTTCCCGGACAGCAAAAATACAGAGTGGCAGGAAACAACAAGCAGTGTATGGGTATCCGGTATTGCAGATGGAACAGACGAGATTAGTTCTGTTCAGATCAATAAAGTGAGATATCGTTATATTGCCAGTGAAAATGCTTATGAAGTTGAGCCTGTTTTCACGGTGCAAAAGGATTTTATCTCGATTGAAAATTCCTGCGGAATCTATAAATGCGCTGCAGGCGGCGATATGTGGGAACAGGTGACGGCAGCTGCGACATCTGTAAGTTCTACGGCTAACATGGAAGGGCTGGTGATAGAAAATGTTTCTTATGTAACGTACCTTCCTACACCCAGCGAGGACAGCTTCGGCTGGTATTGGTTTACTCCGAATCAGTCAGGTATACAGACAAAAGAGTGGTGTACTTTGGTATGCTATCAAAAGAATGATAAGACCGGAAGCAGCCGGCAGGAAGTAACGTTTCGAAAGATAACCTGTGAATATGATGCTGACACAGATACTTATACGATAGAACTTATAGATGAGTTGTCTGAATGGTGGGATAATGATGCTGGCAAAACGGTTTATAAATGGCACTCCTATGGCGTTTATACGTGTAACAGTACGGGAGAGAAATGGACACAGACGCAGGGAGCCAGAGAGTATGAAACTTAGAAAAAAGAATCAAATGTGAAAAATTGCCTCATCTGCTCCGGTGAGGAAGATGGATATACGGAGCCGACAATCATGAAGAGCAGGAAGAACAATAACAGATCAAAATTCAATAAGAAAATAATGGTGGCGGCAGCAGCTTTGACGGCAGCTGCAGTAACAGGCAGTGCGTTGATTTATGTGGAAGAACCAGTGCGGGCGCTGGCCAAAGAATCCTTTAAAGGGGTTCACCAGATCGTGAAAGATCATGAGGATGATCCGTTTGTGATTTTGGATGTGGTACCGGGGACTGGTCTTTTGGGATGGAGCGATCCGGATGGCGGTGAGCATTCTTATGAATTTTCATTGGGAACAATAGGTTATCTCAATGGGAGCCTGACGCCGATCGAGGAAGATTTGACACGGATATTCACATCAGAAGAAGATCGGATGTTATTTTATTCTTATGTCAATCGATATGATTTGGCTGACAGTGTAGTACCTGCAGGATACGCGAATGATGAGAGTGATTTTCGAATTGCCTATGAGGAAGCCTACGGCGGTGTATCTGAGATCAAGGAGAGTGATGGTTGGATTAAACTATTTGATTCGATAGATACTGATTTGATAGATACAGAAATATCGGGCAATGATGTTGTCATGCCCGACGGATTGATCCAGGGGAAATATCAAAAGGTCAGCGAAGGGGAAGGAGCTTTTGAACTTTTAGACGGAGAAGGGCAGGTCAGTATTTCGAATATTGATGATGAAAAACCGGATGTGATTTACGAGGCGGATGAGAAAGGCAGTTATAGAGTTGCCTTTGCAGAAGCCGGCGAAGCAACAGAAGGCTATATAGCAACTGTTGTTTCCAGCGATCTAAGCTCATATTCTGCAACGACCAGTGTGTATCGTCTGGTGGACGGAAAATATGTCTATGTGGGGCAAGTGAAAGATGTGACAGAGACAGAGGTCGATGCGGAAGAATCTGAGACGCAGGTAGATCCTGAAAATCCGGATCAAAGTGAAGATGATGATGAAGCGGAAGAACCAGAGAAAGACAGTTCCGATAGTTCGGATGATGATGAAGAAGACAAGGAGGATTCTGACAATACGGATGCTGAAGCAGGAGAAACTGGTTCTGACAATACGGATGCTGAAGCAGGAGAAACTGATCCTGATAATACGGGCGCTGAAGCAGGAGAAACTGATCCTGATAATACGGATGCTGAAGAGGAAACGGTGGTTCCTGACACTTTGGATGGCGGCAGGAGTGTAGAAAACAGCGATTGGCAGATGTATGTAGCGGAGGACGTAAACCCAGAAGAATATTATATTTTGCGTTTCGAATATGTAACCGGCTTAGAAGAAGCGCAAATGACATATAAAGTTGGCAGTGTGTATGAATTGTCACAAGAACCGGGAACTGTCAGAGCTTATGACACTTATTCAGCGGTTGTTTATAACAGTGTTAACCTGTTTAGTCTAAACGATGAGGAAGCAGATGATGACATGGGTGAAATTGCTGCTTCGTTTCTCTATGTGGGGGAAGGTAATGGAGATTATCAGTTAGAGGAGAGCACTGAGGATGATGCAGCTGCGATTGAAGTTAAAAACGTTCCGGTCTATTTCAGATGCTGCGGGAATAATGACTGGATTAAAAAATATGTATTTAATGCACTGAAAGGCGGGGATAACGAGTCTGGTGACTTTAGTGTGGAAATACGGGTTGTACGGGCTGACGAACTGGATTATAATGCAGTTTACGAGGCTGATTTGGTATTTATGGAGGCTGGTACAGGGGAATTTTTACAGGAAACTGTGCAGAAGTCCTATATAGCTGCAGACACCGAAAGTGATTTGCAGGAAGATGCGGCATATGCCTTGATTAACCGGGCGGTAGAAGAATTAATGCCTGTGATGGTTGATTATGGCATTATCAGCGATACAGAGAATTATAAGGATTCGGCTTATCAGAAGACCGCTCAAATATTTTGCAAGAAGAATCTATCCTCTTTTTTCTATGAGATGGAAGGCAGCATGGATAACATGTACATGAACCTTAAGCAGGACATAAAAGAGGATAACCAGTTCCATTATGTCAATAAAAATATTTACATAATTAATGGCATGCTGGTGGGGAGTGATTTTAATGAAGCATTTGATGATGAGGAGATAGAAGCCGGATTTAAAGAGATTAGGGTAGCAATTGATGCAGAGAACACCACCATCAGTGAGGAGGAGGACAAACTTTCTCAAAAAATCAGTAAAGCTAAGGTAATGCAATATATCATTAACTATGCGGTGGGAATGATCGGCGATTTTGAAGTGCTGAACATTTTGGAATTACAACCCAGCGCCAATGAAACGGCGGATCTTCGGTTTGAAGAGAACGGCGATATCATTCTGGTATGGCAGAAAAAGGGCTCTGATGTACCGGGGAAACAATTACTGCGCAGTTCCAGTGAGATTACGACCAAAAATATTGAGGTTAAGTCGGTGGCGGAATTTAATGGTGAGTGGAAAGATATTAACAGTGCCTATCAAATGATCTTTATTGGACTGGACGGACAACGTCTGAATCAGGATGAATTAACAGGCGAAACCAGATACAATAACACGGAATTGAACAAATTGGTATACCATACCGGAGACGTAACGGGAGGTTCGGGAGATCAGACTTATGATGCCAATGATATTACAGAACAGAAGAAGTACGATCTGTTAGAGTTTATGCGCGCCGGATATCCTATTGTAGTCGAAGATGATTTCTTTCGGAATGGTTCGGCGCAGAATGCAGATAAAGACGATATTAACACGGATTACATAATGGATTCCACACAAATGTACGATTTTATAGCGTCTGCCATAAGTGATGAAGAGATTTTAGAGAAGAAGGCTTTATATACCATTTCAGATTTACACAGCAGCTCCTATTTTATGGCGCAGTTAACGGTTTCCAGACCCAATATTGCATATCAGGATGAGGATACCCCTGCTGTGATTAATATGACAGAGAATGCCGATGAGAAAGGACAGTATATTGGAGAGGTTGCATATTGCATCACGGATCATAATGGAGAGCAATATTTAGGAGATACGCAGCTTAGTTTTTATTTGGATATGAACGGTGATGGTATTTATGACGAAACGGAACTGTTAAGTGAAGAGCAGTACAGCGTAGATAACGGCACGCTAACGCTCAAAATCGATGCTGCCAGTGAGTGCATTTTGCCGTGGAAACTGGAAGTATCGGATGCGGGCAATCAATACCGCAGGGACAACATAACAGGTTATTTCAGATGCTCCGGTGCAGACAGGGTGTCGATTCAAATATTGCAAGTGGTTGATGAGAATGACTTGGACAATGCTGCGGTTAACATGCAGGATATGGTAGAAGAGAATAGCAATATTCTTTTGGGATTATATTTGCAAAGAGCACAGAGTATGTTAAATGTTGAGTATGATATTTGCACATTGTCGCTTGAACAGTTGGAAACAAAGCTTGCTTCTGAAGAAAGTGGAAGCCGGTATGTAAATAATTTTGACATTATAGTATTGGGCGTAAGTGATATGGATGCAGACGGTAGTGTGGCGGAGACGGTTAACAGCTATATAGCTGACGGCGGAAGTGTGTTGATTACGGCTTCTGATACGGAAAATAGTAATCAGAAGATGGGATTGAATGCAGATCTGATCGGCTTGGAGGAAGGCAGAACCTATGGCAGTCTTGGCAGAGACAGCAGCAGTTATTACCGATACAGCGGTTTGCAGCCGGATATGTTTTATATGAAAAATGACCTGTACGTGGAGCCGATTAATCAAGGCATAATTTTCCGGTATCCTTATTCTATCGACAATACTATATATTTTGGCAGCAGCACGGTGCTGAAAATACCGGATTATCTGTTGGATTTTGATATAACAGATATGGGAGAAGCCCGTACAACGGCATGGTGTACGTTGAACAGTGTGGGTGAGGGTTCCAGCGCTTTTCAGGTGTCTGTGAGAGATGCACGGAATAATTATTATGCTTATAGTAAAGGCAGCGTATTTTATGTGGGACAAAAATCATATCCCTATACATACGATTCAGAAGCTCTTACGGAGGATGGCGCCTATGAGTGCCAGTTCTTTGTCAATGCCCTAATGGCTGCCTACAACGCAGGAATACACAATTCCGACGTCTCAATCGTAGCCGGCTTTAACGCAACCGCAGCGCCGATTGAGAGTATTGTAATTCCTTTTGATCAGGTGTTGAGCGCTTCCGACGACTCGGAAAGCGGAATCCTTGATGAGATGGTGGATGTATATTTTAAATTTAGTGATAATAACCTGGCGATACAGAAAGAACAGACTGTCAGATTTTACTACGAAGATCCGGCGGGAGTCCCACTCGATCTGGGGGATAGAACAGTTAATGCAACAGAATTTAGCAGCGGCATCGATACAGTAGAGAATAATCGGCTGGTAGAGGGAGTATCGCCATCTCAGCTGAACCAGCAGCAGGTATACCGGATCAAAGCCCCGGTGGTGGCGCTTAAGACGGATAACAGCTTGATGAATGCTGATATTTATGTGGTGGTGGAGACTGTATTTAATAAGTCCGGCAGAGAGTACCGGGTCGTTTCCAATGCTTCCGTCTCCTTAAACCGCGCCCAGCTCTTCTTATTAGAATAATTGCCTTTGCGGATGCATAGAGCCATATTAAAAAAGAACCTCGGATATATTATGAACTGACTTCCAACAGTCACAGATCGCAATTACGGTCTGCGGTGGTCAATCCATAAGATTATTCGGGGTTTTTGCGTGCCGGTTTCACACAATTTTAACTTTTTGCCACTTGCCATAGGAAAAATTTTGGTGTATAGTGATTCACGTTAATATGTTTTAAATATTTCGAACAAATAATCTGAACTTGAAGCTGTGACCTGATATATCATATACAGACATCGTATATAAATATCATATACATGCAAATATCAGAATCATTTGCGTATATATGATAAGAAGAAATAGGGGAAATTGCTATGGCAAAATATTTAGTGATCGTGGAATCGCCGGCTAAGGTAAAGACCGTCAAGAAATTTCTGGGCGCCAATTACGAAGTGGCAGCCAGTAACGGGCATGTGAGGGACTTGCCCCGCAGTTCGCTCGGTATTGATGTTGAGAATGACTTTGAACCGAAATACATTACGATCCGCGGGAAAGGAGATATTCTGGCAAATCTTCGCAAGGAAGTGAAGAAGGCGGAGAAGATCTATCTTGCAACCGACCCGGACCGTGAGGGGGAGGCTATTTCATGGCATTTGTATTATGCGCTGAAGCTGCAGGACAAGAAAGTATACCGCATTACGTTTAACGAGATTACGAAAACTGCGGTAAAGGAATCTCTCAAAAATGCCAGAGAGATCAATATGAATCTGGTAGATGCGCAGCAGGCGCGCCGCTGCCTGGACCGTATGGTAGGATATAAGATTTCGCCTGTCCTTTGGGCGAAAGTAAAGAGGGGCTTAAGCGCCGGGCGCGTACAGTCCGTTGCACTGCGCATTATTTGTGACAGGGAAGAGGAAATCAATGCGTTTATTCCGGAGGAATACTGGACATTGGATGCCGCTTTGTCCGTTCCGGGGGAGAAGAAACCGTTGATCGCCAAATATTACGGCACTGTGGAAGAGAAGAAGACTATTTCTTCCAAAGAAGAGCTGGATATGATTAAGAAGTCGTTAGACCGGGCGGAATATTGTATTTCCTCTGTCAAAACCGGAGAGCGGATTAAGAAAGCGCCTCTTCCGTTTACGACTTCCACGTTGCAGCAGGAAGCAAGTAAAGTGCTGAATTTTTCCACCCAGAAGACTATGCGCCTGGCGCAGCAGTTATACGAAGGCGTGGAGATTAAAGGCAGCGGTTCTGTAGGTATTATTACCTATCTGCGTACCGATTCCACCAGAGTGTCGGAGGAAGCGGAGGCTGCCGCCAAAGTGTTTGTGGCAGAGAAGTATGGCGGAGAATATGCGGCGGGAACAGAGCAGGAACGCAAGACTAACCAGAAGATCCAGGATGCCCATGAGGCAATCCGCCCGACTGATATCAACAGAACGCCGTTGAAGATTAAAGAGTCTTTGTCCAGGGATCAATTCCGGCTCTATCAGTTGATCTGGAAACGTTTTGTGGCAAGCAGAATGGCAAGCGCCAGATATGAGACTACCTCCGTGAAGATTGATGCGGCAGGGCAGCGCTTTACGGTGGCGGCTTCCAAGGTAAAGTTCGACGGTTTTATGAGCGTCTATACGGAAGAGGAAGATAAGGAAGAAAACAATACGCTGGTAAAAGGCATTACCCGGGATACGAAGCTGTCCTTAGTATCGCTGGAAGAAAAACAGCATTTCACCCAGCCGGCGCCGCATTATACAGAAGCCTCTCTGGTCAGGGCAATGGAAGAACTGGGGATCGGACGTCCCAGCACCTATGCGCCTACGATCACTACGATCCTTGCCAGAAGATATATTGTCAAAGAAAATAAAAACCTCTATGTGACAGAACTGGGAGAGGTAGTCAATAGCATGATGAAGGAAGCCTTCCCTTCCATCGTGGACGTGAATTTTACGGCAACCATGGAAGCTTTGCTTGATGGTGTGGAAGAGGGCAGCGTGAAATGGAAGACGGTGATGAAGAATTTCTATCCGGATCTGGCAGAGGCAGTGGAAAAAGCAGAGAAGGAATTGGAAGAAGTTGAGATCGCGGATGAAGTATCTGACGAAGTATGTGAGGTGTGCGGCAGACAGATGGTCATTAAATACGGACCTCACGGCAGATTCCTTGCATGTCCGGGATTCCCGGAATGCCGCAATACGAAGCCTTATTTTGAAAAAATCGGTGTGGAATGCCCTAAGTGCGGTAAAGATATCGTCCTGAAAAAGACCAGGAAGGGCAGAAAATATTATGGCTGTATCAATAATCCGGAATGTGATTTTATGGTATGGCAGAAGCCGGTCAATGAGAAATGTGAAAAATGCGGTTCCGTTTTGCTGCAAAAGGGAAACAAGCTTGTATGCTCCGATGAAAACTGCGGATTTATAAAGGATGTTCCCAAGACAGAAGCTTAATTTCAGAGATTTGTACGGAATGTCAGAAAATTTCACACAATATGCTCGAATTGCGGGCAAATCACACGAAAAACACATTGAAAATGCTCAAATAGTATGATAAAATCAATATAAATTGAAAGCGTGTCAGTATCTATGGCGCACATATTGAGGTGTAAATACATGAGCAGTGTTCAATTACTGGATAAAACAAGAAAAATCGGTAAACTTCTGCACAACAACAATTCGGGTAAAGTCATTTTTAATGATATTTGTGATGTGCTGAAAGAAATCCTGTCTTCCAATGTACTGGTTATCAGCAGAAAAGGCAAAGTGCTTGGAATCGGTGACATGGATTCGGTGGAGTCCATTACGGAGCTTATCGTGGATCATGTGGGCGGATTTATCGATCCGATGTTAAATGAGAGATTATTGGGAGTGTTATCGACCAAGGAGAACGTAAATTTAGAGACGCTTGGCTTCGAGAATATTGATACCAGGAAGTTTCAGGCGGTAATCGCGCCGATTGAAATATCGGGTGAAAGACTTGGTACGCTTTTCCTCTATAAATGTGAGTCGCAGTATGATATCGATGACATTATTTTATGCGAGTACGGCACTACGGTTGTAGGGCTGGAGATGCTGCGTGCAGTCAGTGAAGAGAGTGCGGAGGAGAACCGGAAGATTGCAGTGGTGAAGTCGGCGATCAGTACGCTGTCCTTTTCGGAGATGGAAGCGATCACGCATATTTTCGACGAGTTAAACGGCATGGAAGGAATTCTTGTGGCAAGCAAGATTGCCGATAAGGTAGGCATTACCCGCTCGGTTATCGTTAACGCCCTGCGCAAGTTTGAAAGCGCCGGTGTGATCGAGTCCAGGTCTTCCGGCATGAAGGGAACTTATATTAAGGTGCTGAATGACGTCGTGTTTGATGAAGTGGAGAAGCTGAAAGAACAGGGCAGATATTAGCGTATGCACAACTGATTGGGACAGAATAGAATAGGAGACAAAGGATTGTCAGGCGAAGCATAAGCTTTGCTTTTGGAAAAGGATTTACCAAAATGCAGTATCAGACTGCGGGTAAGCCTTTTTTTACGTTACTGTGGGTTAAAGGATTTGATTTTGTTTATTGTGTGAACTTTATGAAACTTTATGAAATGAATCGAAAAACCTTGTTTTTTTCCATATTTACTTTATAATGAATTAGTGGAATGTTTTACTATGGAAGGAGTATGATTATGAGTTCATTAGCAGACACTAACGCATTTGATTACATTAACGTGCTGGACAAGGCTGCGGATGCATCGTGGCTTCGAAATGATGCTATTTCGAATAATATTGCCAATGCCGACACACCCGGATATAAGAGACAGGATGTGGATTTCGAAACGCAGCTTGCCAAAGCGTTGAGAAGCTCCCGGTATACGTCGATGGACGCAAAGGTTGCCAATGTGAAGATGAACCGCCTGAATCCGGTTACGTATACGGATTATGCGGGATATTCGTACCGTATTGACGGCAATAACGTGGATCCGGATACGGAAGAGGTGTATCTTGCGAAGAACCAGGTAGTATATCAGGGTCTGGAACTCAGCATCAATCAGGAATTCCAGAATTTGCAGACAGTTATAAAATAACGCCGCGAAAGGAATCGGAAATATAATAATCAGTTGGATAGAAAGGACAAGTATCTTATGGGAATGTTTACCGCTTTTGATATCAATGCTACCGGTATGACCGCAGAGCGCTTCCGCATGGACATTATAGCCGAGAACGTTGCGAACGCCAATACGACCCGTACGGAGGACGGTTCGCCGTACCGCAGAAAAGTAGTGGTTTTTGAAGAGAAAAATTCTCAGACGCCGTTCCATCAGGTGTTAAATAAGGCGACAGACCGCTATTCGGGCACCGGCGTTAAAGTGACAGGAGTCTATGAAGATACATGGACAGAAGGGAATATGGTATATGATCCGTCCCATCCGGATGCGGATGAGAACGGTTACGTTATGTATCCGAATGTTAATACGATAACGGAGATGACAAATCTGATCGATGCCAGCCGGGCTTATGAGGCAAATGCAACTGCGTTTGAGGCAAGCAAGAATATTGCAACGACAGGGTTGAGTATGCTGAATGGCTGATCGGCATGAATGAAATAGAACAGGGAGTAAGAGCTTAACCGGATAAGGGAGGAAAAAAATGGCTTTAGATATTACGGCGCTGTATAATGTGTCTTCGGGCGCCATTAAAGAGGCGGCTAAGACAGCATCCACGAATAAGGCTGATACATATACGGATCAGGGGTTTGACAGCTTGTTAAATACTGCGATTGATAATCTTAACACGACGAACAGTTATCTGTCGGACGCAGAGAATGAAGAGATTAAATGGGCGCTCGGGGAAACCGAGAATACCCACGACTTAAGCATTGCTTTGCAGAAAGCTTCTACGGCGCTGCAGTATACGGTGGCAATCAGAGACAAGCTTTTAGATGCTTATAAAGAGCTGATTCAGATGCAGATTTAGTTCTGTCTGCTTAAGCTTGTGCGGGATGTACTGAAGGAGAACGGGTTGCTGTGGATAAATTGGTAAATAAGTTAAAAGAATTGGGAAGCCGGCTGCTGGAATGGTGGAACCGGTTCACCACAAAACAAAAAACATTGATTATAGTGATCCTGTGTGCAGTTGTTCTGGCGCTTGCGGTTATTGTGACGATGCTCACACAGCCGCAATATGTACTGCTGAGAGAGTGCGAGACAACGGCGGAGGCGGCTGAAGTACGGGATCTGCTGGAGGGAGAAAGCCTGAATTACAAAATATCTGACGACGGGCTTACGATAACGATCCTGAAGTCGCAGCAGTCAGATGCAAATCTGCTGCTTGGCGCAAACAATATTCAGGCGGCGAGTTACAGCATTGACAATGTAACGGACGGAAGCTTCTCGACGACGGAGTCCGATAAGCAGAAGAAATACGTTGTATATTTGCAGAAATATCTGGAGAATGATGTGATTTCCAAGTTTACGGCTGTCAAAAGCGCCAGTGTGACGTTAAACATTCCGGAAAATGACGGTACGCTGATCGCCTCCGAGGAAGAGTCCTATGCGTGGATCCTGCTGGAGCTCAAGGATGAGTTTACTTCGGAAAATGCCGCTTATCTGGCGCGTGCAGTGGCTACCGCAATCGGTAATGATACAACAAACAATATTGTCGTTATGGATACGGCGGGCAACATGCTTTTTACGGGTGATGACAATTATACGGTATCCGGCACCGCCAACGCGCAGCTTTCCGTTAAAAGCGAGGCGGAACGCCTTATGACCAATGAAGTGCGCAAGGTTATTCTGGGCACGAATGAATTTGATAATGTAGAGGTGGCGAGCAATCTGGCGCTGGATTTCTCCACCACTAACAAAACGGAACATACATATACGCCGGCGGACGGACAGACGCAGGGCGTACTGAGTCATGAGGATGTTTACAACTCTGAAAACACCAGCGGCGTGGGCGGCGTACCGGGTACGGATTCCAACGATGACGATACGACCTATGTGCTGGAGGATGACAGCGCATCGTCTTCGTCGGTCAGCGAGGAATCCCGTGATTATCTGCCCGATGAGACGATTACTACTACCAGTACGCCGGCAGGATTGATCGACTATGACAAATCCTCTTTGGCAGCTTCTTTAATCCGGTACAATGTGATCCGGGAGGAGGATGCCGAGACACAGGGGCTGCTGGACGGTATTACATGGGAAGAATATAAACTTGCCAACACGGAACGCACCAAGCTGGAAGTAGACGAAGATTTCTATGCTGCGGTAGCCAATGCTACAGGCATCCCCGCAGATAATATTTCCTTGGTGGCATACAGTGAGAACGTGTTTTTTGACAAGGAAGGCGCCAATATTACCGCAACCGATATTCTGCAGATCATTCTGATCGTTGTGATTCTTGCGCTGCTTGCTTTCGTTGTCTTAAGAAGTATGCGCGGCGAGAAGCACGAGGAGGAGGAAGAGGAACTGTCCGTGGAAGGCTTGCTGCAGTCCGCGCCTGAAGTACAGTTAGAGGATATTGCCGTAGAGAATGTTTCCGAGGAGCGTAGACTGGTTAATAAATTCGTGGAAGAGAATCCGGAAGCGGCGGCCAATCTGCTGCGCAACTGGTTGAATGAAGATTGGGGGTAAGATAGATGTCAGCGAGAGCAGCGGAAGAAAAACTTAACGGACTGCAGAAGGCGGCTGTTTTAATGATCGCGCTGGGGCCGGAGAAATCTGCGTCGATCTTCAAGCATCTTAAAGAAGAAGAAGTCGAGGAATTAACGCTGGAAATAGCCAATACCCGAAGCATTACGCCGCAGATCAAAGAAGAAGTGGTGAATGAGTTTTATCAGGTATGCCTGGCGCAGCAATACATTGCAGAGGGCGGTATCAACTACGCCAAGGAACTTTTGGAGAAGTCTTTCGGCAGCGAGAAGGCAATGGATGTGATCGGCAAGCTGACGGCATCCTTGCAGGTAAAACCGTTCGAGTTTGTCAGAAAGACGGATGCGACGCAGCTGCTTAATTTTATTCAGGATGAGCATCCGCAGACGATTGCGCTTATCCTTTCCTATTTGTCTGCGGCACAGGCGGCGCTTATCATATCCGCGCTTCCGCCGGACAGACAGTCAGATGTGGCGAAACGTATTGCGGTTATGGACAGAACCAGCCCTGATGTTATTAAAGAAGTGGAGAAAGTATTGGAATCGAAGCTGGCGTCTCTGGTCAATCAGGATTACACAATTATCGGCGGCGTGGATGCTGTCGTGGATATTTTGAATACGGTGGACCGCGGTACGGAGAAGCATATCATGGAGACGTTGGAGATTGAGGAACCGGAGCTTGCGGACGAGATCAGAAAGAAGATGTTCGTGTTCGAGGATATCCTGCTGCTTGATGACAGAGCGATCCAGCGTGTATTGCGTGATGTGGATAACGGCGATCTGGCTATCGCGCTGAAAGGCTCCAACGAGGAAGTGCAGAATGCTATCTTTAACAATATGTCCAAGCGTCTGGCTGTCATGATCAAGGAGGATATGGAATACATGGGTCCTGTCCGTATGAAGGATGTAGAAGAGGCGCAGCAGAAGAT
>CAZPSD010000021.1:15216-24181 GCA_964589055.1 uncultured Bacteroides sp. | reverse complement strand
ATGAAATAAGTTGGCGGACTTATACTTAAATTGATGAGTGAAAATGTATATTCCGGACATTCGTCTTATTTTTTTCTCTCCAGCCATGACCAGAACTTATACATAAGTCCGCCCCAAAGAAAGAACAATACCATAAGCACCCACATAGGTGTCTCTGAAGTGTAAGCATCTCCGTTTACATATTTTTTGAATTCCGGAATATCCGCATAATAATATGCGCCCGCCCCAAAATCCAGACTGTCAATGAGTCCCATATTGTTTCCCATAATATATAATGCCGTTATGATCGTTGCAATCAAAATAATTGTAATGCTGACTGTGAACGCTGATATTTTTTTCTTTTTTTTCTTTGTTTCCTGACTCATTTTAATAACCATGCCTTTCTCAATCTGAAAATTTACCTGTGCACAGCATCCGTCTTGAATTGCACGAACCTGCTTTTTTTCACGAAATTTATAAAGCAAGATTCGGCAGCGGGAAGAACTTACCGGAAAGCAGTAAGTATACGGCAAGGAAAGTAAGCACAATGTTAAATAACTGTCCCACGATATAAAGGGCTACCGGTTTCCCTCCCTGAAACTGGTCTTTGATCTCACGGAAGTTGGTATCTAATCCGATGCTTGTAAAAGCAAGCACAAATGCCCAGTTCTTATACTGATCCAAAACGCCGTTAATGGCAGATACCGCTTCTTTACCGGCAAGCGGCTGTACTACAAAAGATGCAATAATGGAAGCTGCAAAAAATCCGATGATAAATTTGGGTAAACGATACCAGATTTCCGCTGCGTTTGCCTTTGTCTTCGTATCCTCATTCTTTTCCACATGGGTTGAGAAAAATACTGCTACGGCAAATGCGATGAAACCGATCAGAATATTCTGAATGGATTTGACTAACACGGCTACGGTCTGTGCGGTTGCGCCAAGTGCAGTACCTGCAACCGTTACTGCGCCTGTCGAATCTACCGTACCGCCGATCAGCGCGCCGCCCATTACTTCGCCAAGTCCTACCGCTTTGATAATGACCGGTTCAAACACCATCATAAGGACGGTGAAAATAATGGAGATGGATACTGCCAGGGAAAGATCCGTTTTCTTAGCTTTGCTGGATGCTCCTACTGCGATCGCCGCACTGGTACCGCAGACCGCTGTTGCCGTTGAAAGCGTAATGACAAGCGATTTGTTTTCCATTTTTAAAATTCTTGTTCCGAAATACCACATAAAAATAATTACGATCGGCGTAACGATCCATGCAATTCCAAGTCCATACAGGCCAAAATTAACAATGTTTGAGAACAACACGGAAAATCCCATAATAACCAATCCGGCTTTGATGTAATACTCTGTCTGAACCGCCGGTTTTAACCATTTAGGCACACCCACCGTATTGGAGATCAAAAGTCCGATAATAAGCGCCCAGAACGCCCATTCCAGATAACGGTTCATGGTGTATTCGGCACTGATCAGACGCACAATGATCGCCAGTACAAATAATGCGATGAAAGCAGGTATGTATTTCTTCACGCTTTCACCTTTTAACGCAGCGCCGCCTGTGAACAATACGCCAAGCACTACTACCGTTAAAAGCAGTTTCCCGAGGAAACCGGCGTTCAACTGCTCTGCAAGGCTTACGCCGTTGCCCCAGGTTGAAAAATTAGCTGCGGAAAAATCAAAGGCTCCTGATAAAACTCCGATCGCGGCAATCATAATGATGATAAACCCGATCCAGACTGCCAGCCAGTCTTCCTTCTTCCATAAGTCGCTCAGCTTAGACTTTTCCGCTGTTACAATGTCGTTTGAAACAGCTTCTGTTTTCTTTTCATTTCCTTCGCTCATAATACTCCTCCTCGTTTTTTATTTTTCATACTTTTCCTAGTTATTTTGTATGATTTATGTGTTTTAGAAAATAGTAGCACCAACGGAAGGAAAAGTCAACTATAATTTGCCATTCTGAGAAATCCGGCTTAACGAGTCCCTGTTTTCAAGTCCTCAAACGGATTTATTTGCTGTAAAGGCACTTTTAATGCCCCATCTTACATATAAAGGAACCGCTATGACTAAAAAACGAATGAGGACAGACCAAGACACAAATGAGGAGACGATCTCCCGGGATTGGATTGAGACATACGATAATTTGTATGAAAAGAAAAGTTTCGGCACGCTGGATTATCCTGTCTGTGTTGATTATTTGGATTTACGTAAATCCTACATGAACCGGGTCAACTGGCACTGGCACGAAGAAATGGAGATTATTATTATTAACGACGGGAATGCCGAGGTAGCCGCCGATGATTCCGTTTACAAAATAGAACCCGGACAGGGCATTATCATTAACCGGAATGTAATGCATTCCGTCTATTCTTTAGATGATAAAAACTGTACTTTCTATTCCATTGTGTTCCATCCGAATTTTCTGTTCGGACATAAGATTGGGTCTCTTCATGCGCAGTTTTTGCTGCCGATACAGGATTCCCAGCTATTTAAGATCATGGTGTTAAACGAGAAGAATCCATGGCATGAGCGTATGATGGACACCTTGAATGCTGCCGCTGTTTTTCCCGTGCTTTGCAGCTGACGCCTTTTGAATACCTGGGATGTACTCCCACCTATTACAGAACTCACCGGCTCCTGCCGGTCACGGAAGACAACACCAGCCTCTCCTTACTTCTTACAAAATATGCTGTTCCATGATATTCTCCCGCCTCATATAGTTTAGAGACGATCTCCCGCATACGCTGGTCAAGCCTGTGATACATCGCAGGCGCATCCGGACACAGCCCCTCTAAATAATCGCGCTGCCTGCTATTAAGGCACCGCAAATCTCCGAACCCACAGGATACATAACAGAATTCTTCACCGTTTTCTTCGCATTTACGATGAAACACTGTTGTCAGTTTTTCGCCCGCTTTAGGCATATAACGAATCTCTTTCCACAAAAGCCCTTGAGATTGCCGATTTTCCCGCTCTTTTGACAGATACGGCATAGATGTTGAATTCGGCACAGATGTCAGTTTTGATTGACTATCTGAGTCATCTATAATTTTCCGCATACTTCTTCTGCCATAAGCATCCTGCTCCTGCACGTAGGTTTCCGGTGCGGTCAAAAGGTCTTCCGACGGTTCCTCCCGCAGCAGCACCCTGCTCACATACAAATGCTCCATCATGATCTTCTGCACCTTGCTGCGGGGCGCAGGATAATCCAGTCTGTCCACGATCTGGTTCAACGTATATCCGCTATCCGTCAGATGGCGGATAGCGCCGCCGCATGCCACATCCGTTGCAAAATTGGATAATGCGGTTTTAAAAATTTCATCCTGTACCATTGCAATCACCCGATTTATCAAGAACTTTTCCCGCACTTTTACAGATATCCTGCAAACAGCATCTATTACAATAGGGCGTCGTTCTGGCAGTACACACTTCTCTGCCGTGATACACCAGTCTGTGGCAGAAATCGCTTCCTTCTTCCGGCGGAATGATCTTCCACAATGCCATTTCCGCTTTCTTCGGCTCCTTGATATTATCCACCAGTCCGATCCTGTTGCACAGGCGGATACAATGTGTATCCGTAACGATGGCAGGCTTACCGAACACATCGCCCATAATCAGGTTGGCACTCTTGCGCCCCACCCCCGGCAGTTTTAACAGGGCATCGAAATCATTCGGTACCTTGCCGCCATACTGTTCCTTCAACATTTTCATGCAGGCGCTGATATCCCTCGCCTTGCTGTTGCCCAGTCCGCAGGGATGTACGATCTTCTCGATCTCCTCTACAGGCGCCGCTGCCAACGCATCGATATCCGGGAACTTTTCATACAGCTTCTCCACCACCACATTTACTCTGGCGTCGGTACACTGTGCCGCCAGTCTCACACTGACCAAAAGCTTCCATGCTTCGTTATAATCCAGCGTGCATCCTGCATCAGGATATTCCTTTTTCAGCCTTTCTATTACCTCAAGGGCTAAATCTTTCTTTCTCATGGGGTATCGTATCTCTCTTTCGTTCTTCTCAGTTTCTTTAATCCCTGATATATACCGCAGCGATCTCCCCGATATACTGCACATGATAATCCTTATCCGGATACCATTTGCTCTCGTTGCTGCTATCCGCAAAACACTCCGGCTTCATCTCCTGAACATATGCCTTCTTACAGACCAGGATCGTATCCGCCTGTTCAAAAGCAATGGCCCGATACGCATAATCTGTACCGTAAGCAGCCGCGGCATCTGCAATGACCACTGGAGTCAATCCCGTTTCTTTTGCTTTATCACAGTCTCTTCCGCTGTGGGAACCGCAGAAGGACAAAGCTTTCCGGTAATCTTCTTTAAAAAAGCTGGCCGTAAAATAGTCGCTTTTATCTACAAATTCTTTCGTGTAACGCTGTGGGCGGATCACCGTGGTAAACGTATTCTTGCCCCACATAACACCTGCAAAGCCCCAGGATACCGTCATCGTATTCCATCCGTTCTCATCTCCGGCTGTGATCAGCGCCCATTCCTTTCCTATTTTCGCAAAAGGATTAAAGGCTGATGCCCCCAGATCCTCTCCCGTTATTTTCTGAAATCCAAGTTCTTCCAAACGACTCATTTCTTCCTGCTCCTTTTCCAAACCAATCTGTCTTTCTGCCGCCTTATTCCTTCCTGCACAGAAAACATCCGTCTTCATGGGAATAGATAATACCCACTGCCTGTAAATAAGAATAAATGATCGTAGTTCCCACAAATTTCATGCCCCGTCTGCGCAAATCCTTGGAAATGGCATCGGAAAGCGGGGAACTGACTTTGTCATTCTCATAGATTACCTTGTGATCCGTATAGCTCCACAAATATTGTGCAAAACTACCGTATTCTATAGCAATTTCCCTGAAAATCCGGCTATTATTGACTGTAGCAGTCAATTTTAGCCGATTACGGATAATTGTTTCATCCTGTCTTAAAGTTTCCAGCTTAGCTTCATCATAATCGCATATTTTATCGATGTCAAATCCGTCGAAGGCTTTGTGAAACGCCTCCCTCTTGTTCAGCACACACTCCCATGAAAGTCCCGCCTGAAAAGACTCCAGCAGCAGCATTTCATACAAATGCTGATCGTCATGGACTGGCACGCCCCACTCCTGATCATGGTATTGTATGTATAAGGGATTCTTAGGATTCGCCCAGCGGCATCTCGGTTTATGGTCTGCATATTCCATTTTCATTCGTATCCGTCCTTTTATTTACGTCACATACCTGCATCGTACGCCCGTATCATTTCCCCTATCTACCGGAAAATTTTATGGCACACACGTCCTATTGTCAATCTGTAATCTCTGCACATCCTGCTTGATATTCTTATACTTGTAATGTTATTACCTAATAAAAAGCTGATGCCCTAACAGCACCAGCTTCTATGTATTCCGCATATTCCATATGTTCCTATGCTTCCATACCGGGTATCCGGATAAAGTATGCCTTCCGAAGATTACTGTTCACAGCTCCCGTCACCGCAGATGCCGAAGCAGTATTGATCGCCGCTCCCGATGAAGCGCTTTGCTATACCTTTACCTTCTACCATTCCACAAAATGATAACTGTCTAAAATCTGAAAATATTTCGCCAGTCTTTCATAAAGCGGATCTGCTTTTTCACCAAACTGATCCTTTACCAGAATTCCCAGCGCAACGATGTCCCGTTCTCCGTCCAAAAGCGGCCAGACAAAGCTGCCGATCTCATCCAGATGAATATGCGTTACTTTCGGCTTGTGCAAAAGCTTCTGCGCAATTCGGTTCATCACACCGGTATTTTCAATATCCAAAGTGACGATTCCGGTTTCATCTGCGGACCATTGCAGCCCTTCCGGACGTTTCGGCTTTCTTTCCAAATAATTTTCGGCTGCTTCCCGTTTTCTTTTCCCCATAGCAGCCTTACGCTTTCTTCTTTCTCCAAAGGGAGAATTTTAATACGGTAAGAATAAGCAACGCAAATACGATCAGACTTCCGATATTGGAAACCGCTGCCGGAAGATTCAGCCTGCCGGACAGATCAATGACGGAATCGACGCCGAACACTGCCAGCAAAGCAAGCAAAATACCAACCAGTCCTTCTCCTGCAATCATACCGGAGCAATATAAAATACCGTCGCTGACGATCCGCTCTTTTTCCTTCTCTTCTTTATGCATACGGTCAAAACCAAGCCGTATCAGACCGCCAACCATGATGCAGGCATTAAGCTGTACCGGCAAATACACACCAATGGCAAAAGGAAGCACGGGAACGCCGACCACTTCCGCGGCGATCGCCAAAAATACGCCGACAAATACCAACGCCCACGGCAGGTTATTCTCCATAACACCTTCAATGATCATCTTCATCAGCATAGCCTGGGGCGCGCCCAGTTCCTCCGTACCGAATCCCCATGCGGAATCCAACAAGTACAAAACACCGCCTATCGCGAAGGCGGATGCGATAACACCTATCAGTTCACCGATCTGCTGCTTCTTCGGAGTAGCGCCCAAGAGATAACCCGTTTTTAAATCCTGTGAAGTATCTCCGGCAATGGCTGCTACAATACATATGATAGAACCGATGGCAATAGCGCCCTGCATACCATGCACACCGCCGTCGCCTGTCATTTTCAGGATGATCGTAGCGATCAAAAGAGTTGCGATAGCCATACCGGACACCGGATTGTTGCTGCTTCCTACAAGTCCTACCATACGGGAAGATACCGTGGCAAAGAAGAAACCAAAAATAACAACAATGACCGCACCCAGTAAAGTAACCGGAATCGCCGGAACCAGCCATACAAGAATGGTCAGCACGCCAATGGCAATTAAAATGATCTTCATACCAAGATCCTGCGCCGTGCGCTGCGAGCCGCCGCCTATACCGCCTTTCATGCTTTTAACAGCATCGCGGAAAGTGCGCACAATAAGCGGCAATGATTTGATCAGACTGATGATGCCGCCTGCTGCCAGAGCGCCTGCACCGATATAACGGATATAGCTTCCCCAGATCGCACTGGCGCCGCCCGCTTCAAACATTTCCCCGATCGGAGCCGTTCCCGGATAAAGGATCATATCCGCCCCAAACAGCACGATACATGGAATCAGTACCAGCCAGCTCACCAGACTGCCGGCAAGCATATAAGAAGAAATCCTGGGGCCGCATATATACCCGACACTCATAACTGCCGGATAGATCTGCGTGCCGAATTCGCCTGCGTAGCCCTTCACACGGGCAGAAACCTCACTGGGTACTATTTTAAGACCGTCAATTACAAATTTAAATACCGCTGCCAATCCCATACCGGCAAATACAGTAGAAGCATTTGCACCACCCTCTTCACCGGCAAGAAGCACTTCTGCACAGGCAGTTCCCTCCGGATAAGGCAGTATACCGTGTTCCTTCACAATCAAAGCATTCCTAAGCGGTACCATAAAAAGCACGCCCAGCAGACCGCCCAGCAGGGCAATCAATGTGATCTCGATAATACTCGGCTTGTCCATCCTGCCTTCTGCAGCCCATAAAAAAAGCGCCGGAAGTGTGAAGATTGCTCCGGCTGCTAATGACTCGCCCGCAGAACCTACCGTCTGTACAATGTTACTCTCCAAAATAGAATTTTTACGCATAATCACACGGATCACGCCCATAGCGATCACCGCAGCCGGAATGGATGCCGAAACGGTCATACCCACCCGCAGTCCAAGATACGCGTTCGCCGCACCAAATATCACAGCCAGAAGAATACCCATGACGATTGAAGTCACCGTAAATTCAGGGGTAACCTTTTCAGCCGGAATATATGGCTTAAATTGATTTTTGTTCTCCATATTTTCTCTCCTTTTCGTATATATAAAATATCATATTATAAAATGCGTTTTCATGCAAGAACTGTATAGATCAAGGTCCCTGCTGCACCGCTTACCGAGCGGTATCTATAATAAAAATGCGCCAGAATCAGGCAAATACAAAAGGAGGGAATAATACAGCCGATGGTACACAGCAGCGCTCCCGGTATGCCGGATCAGAGTGATTCTCTCGCAGAGTTTCAATAAAATGTCTTACCTTCCTCAATCACCTTTGCAACGCCGTTTGCCGCTTCTACTATGGTAACGGCACAATTCTGGTGGACTCCGGCGCCCCAGAAATCTTTTATTTGCGTCTGACGGATATTGGCAAGCAGCGCCTTCAGCGCACATCCGTGAGTGGAGATCAGAATTGTTTGCTCTTCATATTCCGGATTAGCAATCAACTCTCTTAAAAATTCTCCCGTGCGCGTAATAACGTCTTTAAAGTTTTCCCCCTTTGGCGGTGTTACATACCGTTCCGGTGCATTAAAAAAATTGAGAAAACCGGGGTCTGGTATGCTGTAATCCCCGGTGCCAAACCCCAGCCCTTCATATTCTCCAAAACTGATTTCCTGAATCCTGTTATCCGTATGAAAACTGCATATCCGGTTTCCTATAATGATTTTTGCAGTTTCCACGGCTCTGCCGAGGGGCGAGGAAAATACAGTATCAAAGCAGGCTTCTTTAGCCAAAGCCTGCCCTGTAATCAACGCCAGATGTCTGCCATATGCATTTAAAGGGATATCGGTTTGTCCCTGTAAACGTTTCTGCTTGTTCAGATCCGTTTCTCCGTGTCGTATCAAATAGATCAGCATTGTTATTCTTTCCTTTTATTTCTATTTAGTAATAATTCGGCATCGGTTCTTCCGGATATGCCGCAGTCATGTTAAGTACATATGGCCATTTACCGGTATCTTCTACTATAAAACCGTAAATCACTCCCATATGACGGTGCCAATGCCTGAATTGTCCTAAAATAAGCCTGAATCTGCTCATATCACAATTCTCAGGATTTTCAATAAGATCCCCATCCTGTAAATGAGCAATATAGTTTTGTATCTTTTCCCGAATTTGATGGAAATAGTCCTCCAGCTTTTTTCTGTCTATTGTTTCATCATCCTTCGGAATGACATTAAGATC
>CAZPSD010000021.1:0-15116 GCA_964589055.1 uncultured Bacteroides sp. | reverse complement strand
TTTATTCCAAAGCTCATCGGGGATACATTTCATCAGATTTTCCGTTTCCCATAAAGCCCTGTCGGTTAAATATCTGATATCATCACATAACATTGTCATTTCTCCTTTGCCATCTGGAAATAGTTAACCGCTGTAACGCTTACCCTACTGTTACAAATTTAACATAAAAGCCCTCTAACCTCAACCCGTTAAAAGCGGTATCTCACATCGAATGAGAATGAAAAAGTTGAAATACCGATTTCAAAATAGTACCAAAAGAAAAGACTGTCGATGATATATCAAAGACAGTCTTTTTATCATTTTATTGATTTTGCCAAGGTCCATTTCGTAAAAACTCGGGCAAAATCATAACTGTTATCCCTGTTCCTGCATACGGCTTAGCTTCGCCGCCTGATCCGCCGCGATGCAGGCATCCAGAATCTCCTGAATATCGCCGTTCATCACCTTATCCAGCTTATAGAGCGTCAGATTGATCCGGTGATCGGTAACCCGTCCCTGCGGGAAGTTATAAGTTCTGATCTTCTCGGAACGGTCTCCTGTCCCGATCTGGCTTCTTCGCATCTCCGCCTCCGCGTCATGGCGCTGCTGCTGCTCAATATCATACAGCTTCGCACGTAAGAGGGCAAAAGCCTTGGCCTTATTCTGAATCTGTGATTTCTCTGTCTGACTGTATACTACGATACCGGAAGGATAATGGGTCAGGCGCACCGCCGAGTCTGTTGTATTGACACACTGACCGCCGTTGCCGGAAGCACGCATCACGTCGATACGGATATCCTTATCTTCAATCACGATATCAATATCATCATCCACCTCAGGCATAACAGCCACACTAATAGTAGATGTATGAATACGTCCGCCTGACTCTGTCTCCGGCACACGCTGTACACGGTGCACGCCGCTTTCGTATTTCAGTACGGAATAAGCGCCCTGCCCGGTTACCATGAAGGTTACGCTCTTCATACCGCCGATACCGATTTCTTCCACTTCCATAGTCTCTACCTTCCAGTGGCGCCCTTCCGCATAATGGACATACATACGGTAGATCTCCGCCGCAAAAAGCGCTGCTTCATCACCGCCCGCACCGGCACGGATCTCCACGATTACGTTTTTATCATCATTGGGGTCTTTGGGAAGAAGCAGAATCTTAAGTTCATGTTCCAGCTCCTCTACCCGCTTCCTTGCTGCGGACAATTCTTCTTTTAACATCTCTTTCATGTCAGGATCGGACTCTTCATCCAGCATCATCAAAGAGTCTTCGATATCCTGATTACACTTTTTATACTCTTTATAAGCATCCACGATTGGCGTCAGATCGCTCTGTTCCTTCATCAAAGCACGAAAACGCTCCTGATTGTCTGCCACTCCCGGCTCGCTTAATTCATTCATGATCTCCTCAAATTTTCTGAGCAGATCGTCTAATTTATCGAACATAACTACCTCCTGTGTCAATAATAGATACCGTACACCACACGGTCAAGTCCCGCAAAATCCTTGGCCACTTCGATTCCCCGATATCCCTCTTTCTCAAGAATCGCTGTTACATCCCCCGCCTGATCATATCCGATCTCGTAATATAACATCCCGCCGCGGTTCAGATATTCCTTTGCCTCTCTCGTGATTTTCCTGTAGAAATACAGTCCGTCCGCCATGCCGTCCAGCGCCATAAGCGGCTCATGGTCCTTTACTTCCGGCATCAGCGTGTCAATAACATCCGTTCTTATATAGGGCGGATTCGATACAATCAGATCAAACTTCTCCAAAATTTCCCTGTTATAGTTCTTTCCGTCAACGTTTCTTACCGTTTCGCCGCTATAATGCTCTGCTGCCGCAATGTCATGACTTTCTCCTGTATAAGCCTGCAATGCTTCAAACAGGTTCCCTTGCAGGAATACCGCGTCCATATCCGGCTTATTTCTTTTTAATCTGACGTAATTTTGTTCTGCCACCTCTAATGCTTCCACCGATAAATCCACGCCCACGCCCACACAATCATTAGAATATTTCAGCAGGCTTAAAAGTATACACCCCGAGCCGGTACACATATCCAGAATATACATACCGTCATGGAGATTTTTCATAACCTCTTCCACCAATATTTCCGTATCCTGTCTGGGCACCAGCACATGTTCATTGACTATAAAAGTCAATCCCATAAACTCCTGTTCGCCTGTCAGATGCTGCAATGGGATATGCCGTCCGCGCTTTTCAATCAAAAGACGAAACCGCTCATACTCTTCTTCGGACACTTCCCTGCCGCCATGGACAAGAAGCGCATTTCTGTCTGTGCCGCAGACATGCTCCAAGAGCAGTCCGGCATCCAATGAAGCCTCCGCAATGCCAGCCTCCGCCAGATGTGAAACGCCTTCCGCATAGATCTCTTTATACTGTTTCATCTCTTACGCCCTATCCCAAATCTTACCATCAACAAATCCGCTCATCACGATGCTGCGGCGGCAGTCTGTCAATCTTCGTCTTCCGCATCCTCTTTCGTTTCGTCCGCCAGCCATGAATCGTCTATCTCATATCCAAAAGCTTCATATAAATACGCTTTCCAGTCAAACACTGCCTCCACTGCAGCGATGGCAACCTCCGCCATACTCTCATCCGGCTCTCTGGTGGTCAGTCTCTGCAGCCACATACCGGGCGCAGAAATGATCCTTACAAGAATATTGTTGCTTTTGCCTGCCAGTCTGATAATCTCATAAGAGATCCCCGCAATGACCGGAATCAACACAATACGGATCAGCACACGATAGGCAGGGTTTTGTACTCTGATAAAGAAAAACAATACCACACTGACTAACATAACAAAAAGCAGGAAACTGGTTCCGCATCTTTTGTGCTGCTTGGAGCTTCGCATCACATTTTTCACCGTTAACGGGTGCCCCTTCTCAATACAGTTAATACACTTATGTTCTGCACCATGATACATGTAAACCCGTTTAATATCTTTCATTAGGGAAATGCAAAGCACGTATCCCACAAAAATTATAATACGGAGTACACCTTCTATAATCGCCATAAAAGAAGCGCTTCTGATATATTCCTCAAAAAGTGATGTTACAAAATAAGGCAGTACCATAAAAATGCCGACCGCGAGCACAAGCGACAAGATCATAACGATACCGCTGAACACCTTCTCCGCCTTATCCTTAAACAGTTTATTGAATACCTTGTCCGCCGCCGTCTCCTGCGCCTCCGCATCCTCATAAAAAGATGCAGAAAAGTTCAAACTCCGCATTCCCAGAATCAAAGAATCCAAAAACTGAAAAACGCCTCTGATAAAAGGGATCTCCATCAGCTTACTCCCATGGATAATTCCCGTATAATGTTCTATCTCTACTTCGATCTCTCCATCCGGTTTTCTGACTGCCACGGCATACTGATCCTTATTTTTCATCATAATGCCTTCCAAAACCGCCTGCCCGCCGATCCCGGAATAATTCATATTTTTCCTTTTACTCATTCTACATCTCCATGCTGTCTAACACTTCCGGTTATACCGTCACCAGCACAACCGCATCGTAGTATAACTTCATTCCCTTTTACCAAGAAAAGGTTGAGATATTCACCTCAACCTTTTTCCATCACTCTTATTTGCTTTCCACACCGTACTTCTTATTGAACTTATCAATACGTCCACGAGCCTGTGCAGCTTTCTGCTGACCGGTGTAGAATGAATGACATTTGGAACATACTTCTACGTGAATCTCAGGTTTGGTAGAACCTGTCACGAATGTGTTACCGCAGTTACATGTTACTGTTGCCTGATAATATTCAGGATGGATTCCTTCTTTCATCTCTTTCACCTCTTCTAAACTCAAAAGTAGTTACACTATCGCGGTGCTTGGCAAATCTGCCTGTAAACAGCCGCTTTCCCTCGCTACTCACGTAAATAGACGTCACCGCCAATATCAACTCTCATCCCATGCCGCCTTAGACCGACAGCTTTTACATTGTAACATAGGGAAGAATGGGATGCAAGCCTTTTTTACAAGAAGCTTAGATAAATTTTATTTTCTTGACCATATTTACGAACTCGGAATTGTTTCTCGTTCTGGCAAACATATCCAAAAGCCGCTCCACCGCCTCATCCGGTTTCTGTCCGTTCAATGCTTTACGGATAATATTGATCGCTTCGTATTCTTCCGGTGTTAATAACAAATCCTCCCGTCTGGTACTGGATTTGGGAATGTCGATGGCAGGGAATACCCGCTTCTCGGATAATTTACGGTCAAGCACGATCTCCATATTGCCGGTACCCTTGAATTCTTCATAAACCACATCGTCCATTTTACTGCCTGTCTCAACAAGCGCTGTGGCAAGAATGGTCAGACTGCCTCCCTCTCTCATATTACGCGCCGCACCGAAGAAGCGCTTAGGCATATGCAAAGATGCCGGATCAAGACCGCCTGATAAGGTACGTCCGCTGGGCGGAACAACTAAATTGTATGCTCTGGTCAGACGGGTAATACTGTCAAGCAGGATCACGACATCCTTGCCGTGCTCCACAAGACGCTTCGCACGTTCAATCACCATTTCGGACACTCTCTTGTGATGCTCAGGCAGTTCATCAAAGGTAGAATAGATAACTTCTACATTGGGTCCCTCGATCGCTTCCTTGATATCCGTTACCTCCTCAGGACGTTCGTCAATCAACAGAATGATCAGATGGGAATCCGGCGCCGTCTTTGTAATGGACTTTGCCACCTCTTTTAACAAAGTAGTCTTACCTGCCTTCGGCGGCGATACGATCATTCCTCTCTGTCCTTTGCCGACAGGGCTCATCAGATCCATAATACGCATGGCAACAGACCCTCCCGGTGTTTCCAGTTTTAATCTCTGATTCGGGAAAACAGGCGTCAGATCTTCGAAATTCGGACGTCGCATTGCCGCCTCCGGACTGTAACCGTTGATAGATTTTACATATAATAATGCACTGAACTTCTCATTCTGTGTCTTAATTCTCGTATTTCCTTCCAAAATATCGCCCGTTTTCAGTCCGAAACGGCGGATCTGGCTGGGTGCCACATAGACATCGTTTTCACCGGGCAGATAATTCTCACAGCGGATAAAACCAAATCCGTCGCTCATCACTTCCAGAATACCGCTGGCTGTGATGCCGCTGTCCAACTCTGCCGGATATTTGTCTTCTTCCCCGACCATAGCAGCCTCTACCCGCTTCGCCGGCGCAGGCTGGGCGCCGTTCTGGAGCCCTGAGCCATGCGGCGTGCTGCTTTGTGCATTCGTACCGCGATGTGTACCGCCGCTGCTGTGCGCACCGGCATTGTTCTGTGCCGGCGCCACGGATTTAACAGTCACTTCTTTGCCGGCAGCTTTGTCTTTTTCATCTTCCGCAAGCATTGCCTCCACGATCGCTGCTTTCTTCATGGCAGAGGTTCCTTTGATCCCTCTCGCCTTTGCGATCTCCTTCAGGTCAACCAACGCCAATGATTCATACTTTTCTCTCATAAAATCCTCCCGTATTTTGATAGCCTTATGTCACTTTTCATACTTTTCCTAATTGATCTGTTTCTTCTAAACTATAAATATGTATTCTCTCATAATATCCGCCGCCGTTTCTGTAAATAAACTGCAGTTACTTCACTTTCTCAATCTTTCGTCTAGGGGTTTTTACCTGATATGACTTAGAAAATAGTTTGCCGTATATTGGTTTATTATACACTATGTTTTCCAAAATAGAAAGAGTTTTTTCATAAAAAGGCGATAAGTGGATATTGCAGAGAAAAGATAAATAATATATGATGGAACTCAGGAAAAACAGCAACATAACAATACAGAGAACGGATGTATGCAGGTGTTCCCCGGAAGCGGAAGGCTCATGCACCCGAAATCATAACGAAGCATGTCCACATCATAAAAGAAACGAGGTAATACCATGACAACAAATGAAAAAGCATTAGCATTGCACGAAAAATGGAACGGAAAGCTGGAAACCGTATCCAAGACTCCCGTCAAATCCAGAGAGGACTTATCTCTTGCCTATACACCGGGCGTAGCAGAACCATGCAAGGTAATCGCCGGGGATCAGGAAGCAGCCTACACCTATACCTGGAAAGCCAACACGGTAGCTGTCGTGTCAGACGGCAGTGCCGTTCTCGGTTTAGGCAACATCGGTCCCTATGCCGCAATGCCCGTTATGGAGGGAAAAGCCGTGCTATTCAAGGAATTCGGCGGCGTCAATGCTGTTCCCATCTGTTTAGATACACAGGACACTGAAGAGATCATCAAAGCCGTAACCTACTTAGCGCCGGGCTTCGGCGGCATCAACTTAGAGGATATCAGCGCTCCCCGCTGTTTCGAAATAGAAGAGCGGTTAAAAGAAACCCTGAATATCCCTGTCTTCCACGATGACCAGCACGGCACCGCCATCGTTGTGCTTGCAGGTATCATCAACGGTCTTAAGGTCGTAAATAAGAAGAAAGAAGACTGTAAAGCAGTAGTAAACGGCGCCGGCAGCGCCGGGGTTGCCATTACCAAACTGCTCTTAACCTATGGTTTCCCCAACGTCATCATGTGTGATAAAATGGGAATCATAAGTAAGGATACCGAAGGGCTTAACTGGATGCAGCAGAAAATGACCGAAGTGACCAACCCCGACAATGAAAAAGGAACTTTGGCAGATGCCTTAAAAGGCGCCGATATTTTCATCGGTGTATCCGCGCCAAATATCGTAACACCCGATATGGTATCCTCCATGAACAAAGATTCCATCCTTTTTGCGATGGCAAATCCGGTACCGGAGATCATGCCTGACGCAGCGAAGGCAGCCGGTGCAAGGGTCGTTGGCACGGGACGCTCCGACTTCCCGAATCAGGTAAATAACGTGGTTGCTTTCCCCGGTATCTTTAAGGGCGCCCTGGAGGGACGCGCCGTACAGATTACGGAAGAAATGAAATTAGCCGCCGCCCATGCGCTTGCCGGACTTGTCCCGGAAAATGAACT
Source organism: uncultured Bacteroides sp. (assembly GCA_964589055.1). Lineage (GTDB taxonomy): Bacteria > Bacillota > Clostridia > Lachnospirales > Lachnospiraceae > UBA3282. Next base: position 8,147 of record CAZPSD010000021.1, on the reverse strand, counting down.
GAACGAGGACAACATTCTGCCGGAGGCTTTTAATCCTAAAGTTGCAGAAGCAGTTGCCGAGGCTGTGAAATCCCATATCAAAAGATAAGACCGGAGATTACCCTTCCATCACTAAGCAGCTTGACGCCGGCAGGGCGCTTTTCCATGCAAAACAGACCGGGCGCCGTTACATCGCTTACTTCCAGGCATATACCAACACCTATGGTCCTATCTCCTATTTACGGAAAATCTATGAGGAAGCTCTGCGGGAACCTACAATAGCCGGAATCTCCATTGCCACCAGACCCGATTGTATGCCGGAAGACGTGATGACTCTATTGGTCAATCTTAAGGCTGAATTTCCTGACAAATTTGTCTGGATCGAATTAGGGCTGCAAACCATCCATGAGAAAACTGCCCGTTTTATCAGGCGCGGATATCCTTTGGACATTTATGACAGATGTGTCGCAAGATTACATCAGGTTAATATTCCGGTAATTACCCATGTGATTTTGGGTCTGCCGGGGGAAACACGGGAACATATGTTATCCACAGTAGCCCATCTCAACGCAACGGGTATATGGGGGATTAAATTACAGTTGTTATATGTATTGAAAGGGACCAATTTGGCCCCTCTATACGAGCAGGGTTCTTATGTACCGCTTACCAAAGATACCTATCTGGATCTCGTCATCGACTGTCTGGAACGTCTGAACCCTCATACTGTAGTACACCGGGTGACCGGTGACGGTCCCAAAGATTTATTGCTGACTCCCCTGTGGAGTTTAAATAAGCGCGATGTACTCAACAGCCTGCATCATACTATGAAGCTGCGCGCTGCTTATCAGGGACGCCTCTATTCGGATTGCAGCTGAGCGCCCGCATCTTGATGCGGACATAAATAACAGAAAGGCACTTTTATGACACATGATCCGTTAACACTCTATAAACTAATCATACTTTACATGCTTGACCGCGTAACTTTCCCGCTGACCAAAGCGCAAGTGGGAGACTTTATCTTAGAGAAAGAATACACGAATTTCCTCACCCTGCAGCAGGCGACTGCAGAATTGATCGATGCGGAACTGATCACGGCGGAATCCAACCGCAACCGGACCTATCTGAAAATCACCGATGAAGGCCGAGAAACCCTCACTTTTTTCGGCAACCGCATCAATAGCTCCATCAAGGAAGACATTGATTCCTTTTTGTTCGAACATGAACTGGAAATGCGCAATGAAGTATCTATTCTGGCAGATTACTACAAGTCCACCTCGGGCGAGTATGAAGCCCATTTAAAGGCACAGGAAAAAGGCGTTACCGTCGTCGAGGTCACTTTGTCTGTCCCCGATGAAGATACCGCCTCTTCTATCTGTGCCAACTGGCAGAAGAACAATCAGGAAATCTATCAATACCTGATCAGTAAGTTGTTCTGACCGGAAGCCTAGCGCTGCGTGATAATCTCGCTCCAACTGGATACACCGATCACCCGCAGCGCGAAATCCGTATACTTGGCAGACTCTGCCGTATCCACATACTTAAAGGCATTGTAAATGGATTTGCGTCCGCCGCCCTGCGTGTTAATGCCAAGGGCAAGCCCCTGCGCCACTTCCGATGCCGCATCCGTCTCACGGGATAAGAGCATACTGTCAATATACTGATTTGCTTCTATGATCTTGTAGGCATATACAAAGGATGCCGCCTGCAGATCCTGTCCTGCGGAGGAAGTATATCCCATTTCACTTAAGATCACATGTCTTACTTCCCCATCCTCTGTTAAATACTCTTCTTTCTGTAAATAATCCGTAAGCACATGAATATTCTTGATGGAAAGTACCGGCGTTGTCTCCGAATCCAATATATAGGAACCGGCTTTACCGCTGGCGCTCCATGCCTTGGCGCTGGTCAGCGGATAGTTATACGGGTGCTGTGCCACGCCCCAGTCAATGTTGCCGCCTTCCGAAATATATTCGTTGAAGCTGTCCAGGATCTCCTTGGAGCCATAGCCGTTATCGGAATACAGGCTCTTGCCCCACTGCTGGTCTAACGAAATATATACCCTCGCATTACCGTTGATACTAAGGATCGCATTGTAAAAGATACGGAACGCCCTGCCATATTCCTCCGTATAGCTGTCCGTGTCCATATACTCAATATAGTTCCACTCACTTCTGGCATTGATCTCGTTGCCAATGACCAGTTCATAACCTTGCCGTGTCCGCTGCCGGAGTAACGGCTTGCCAAAAATGATGCCACCGCCGCAATATATTCCGTCCCCTCTTCATCGGTTGCGTTGAAAGCATAATAAGGAGCGCTGCCACCGCTTCTCGCCTTGGGATGTATCAGTTCCATATAGTCCGGATTCATGTCATTTAAAATAATGGCGGTTGTGATAATACCTTTGTTGGTCAGCGTGGAAAAGACATAATCGTATTCCGCCACAATCTGTCCGTTAAAAGCATAGCTTCTGCCGTTATACGTATAATATACCGTCGGATAATAAGCATTGGTAGTATTTCCCAAAATTCTGCTGAGCGGAATGTTGTATGCCGCATGTTTTACGCCCAGATCATCCAATTCAGATGTTTTAAGCTTTTCTGGATCTACCAGAAGTCCCTTCTTGGAAGCAGTATTGCCGAAAGACGGATTATACTTGGCAATAACCTCCGGATTCGTGATATAGTGCGGCTTACTGATTGCCAAAAACTTGCCGTCCTTTTTGACCGCTACCACGAACTTGGAAAACAACCTGGAACTTACCGTGTTGTAATTTAAATTGACCGAAAAAGTCAAATCCACATCTTTCTGCTCTTCTAAAATATACTCATCGCCGCTGATTCCGGCTTCGTAACTCTTTTCCTCAAACAGATAATAATAACCGTCATCGCTGATCGCCACGCCGTCTGCCGCCATTGTCACATCCACTTTACCGGTCTCTGTGTTAATGACACAGCTCTCGATCCTGGCAAAATCTTGCGCATTCTCCTCAGTCAGCTCGACTTCCGGCGGTCTGTTATTGACGCCGTCTATCACGTAGCGCGCTGCATCCACCAGCGCCTGTGTCGTGTCCTTACCGGCATTCTGTCTCACACTGTCTTTCCGATGCTGGGTCTTGCTGTACTCCGCACGTTCTACCGCCTCCGTATGTACCATGGCTTCCACCACTGCATTCTCCATCGCCTTCTGCATAAGATGATAATGAATACCCAGCCCGCCGCCTGTTCCCAGCACTGCTGTGCCCGCCACACAAGCGGCGATGATAAACCCCGGCTTTTTCTTATTGATGGGTTTCTTCTCATTTTGCGGAGTTTCTTCAATGGTATAAGTCTCTTCCACTACGATCGTGCGTTCCACGGCGCCCTTTTCATTGATGGTCACCGATTCTTCCATCGTCACAGCCTCTTCCAGAACCTGCCCCTTGTGCTTCTCCGCCTTAATCCTTGCTTTTTCTTCCCGCAGCTGTTTCTTCATCTTAGCCTTCTTGGCTTTGGCTTTCTTCTTATTTTCAGCTACTTTTTCTTTATCGATAACTCTTTTCTTCTTCTTTTTCTTTGGGTTGTCCACTTTCTCATTTCTCAACATGGGCAGCTTCTTCCTTTATCCATTTCATATATTCTCTGATTTTGGCTTCGCAGCCATTATCCGTAGGCTTATAGAATCTTGTGCCTGCCAGCTTATCCGGCAGATACTGCTGTTCCACATAATGGTTCGGATAATCATGCGCATATTTATAACCGGTTCCATGCCCCAACCTGGCAGCCCCCTTATAATGAGCATCCTGCAAATGGGTCGGTATCGGCAGATTGCCGCTTTGCTCCACTTCCCGCGTGGCAGCAAAGATTGCTTCACATGCTGCATTGCTCTTCGGGGCGCAAGCCACATAAATTGCCGCCTGGGATAAAATAATCTGCGCCTCCGGCATACCGATCCTTTCCACTGACAGGGAAGCGCTGACCGCCACGTTGAGCGCCATAGGGTCTGCATTTCCCACATCCTCCGCCGCGCAGATCATAATACGGCGTGCGATAAATGCCACACTTTCTCCCGCATACAGCATACGGCTCAGATAATAGACCGCCGCATCCGGATCAGACCCTCTCATACTCTTAATAAAAGCGGAAATGGTATCATAGTGATTATCTCCGTTCTTATCATACCGAAGCGCTCTCTTCTGGATACACTCCTGCGCAACCTCTAAGTTCACATGGATCTTGCCGTCCTCACTGCGGTTCGTCGTCATAACCCCTAACTCCACCGCATTCAGCGCATGTCTGGCGTCCCCGCCGGACAATTCCGCCAGGAATTCCACTGCATCTTCCTCGATCACAGCGTCATAGGCGCCCATGCCTTTTTCCTTATCGTACACGGCTCTCATGATCAATGTCTTGATATCTTCTTTAGATAACGAATGTAATTCAAATACAATAGATCGGGAAATCAACGCCCCGTTTACTTCAAAATACGGATTCTCCGTGGTTGCACCGATCAAAATCAGCGTACCGTCTTCCACAAACGGCAGCAAATAATCCTGCTGCCCTTTATTAAAGCGGTGGATCTCATCTATAAACAGAATCGTTTTCCTGCCATACATACCGCTTAAATTTCTCGCCTTTTCCACCACTTCTTCCATATCTTTCTTGCCGGCAGCTGTGGCATTGATCTGGGTAAATTCTGCGCTGGTAGTATTCGCAATCACTTTAGCAAGGGTGGTTTTGCCGGTGCCGGGCGGTCCGTAGAAAATGATGGAACTGAGCTTGTCCGCACGAATCGCACGGTAAAGCAGCTTGTCCTTGCCGATGATATGCTGCTGCCCCACTACTTCTTCTAAAGTGGTCGGCCGCATCCTCGCTGCAAGGGGCGATTCTTTCTCTTGATTCGTACTTCGCATATATTCAAATAAATCCATGATTTTGAGCTATCCTTTTTCATTTTCGGGATATTTGTAACACAATTTTAACATACACTTTTTATATCTTAACATTTATTACTGTCAAGCGCAAATACAATATCTTGATTCAGAACACCAAATGTAACAAAATGTAACAATTCAGCCATGCATTCATAAGTTGGCAAAATTACTGCATATACATTCCGTACAGCTTGGCATGATCTTCCACCGGACGCCATTTACTGTTCGCATCTGCGGTCACACAAACATATCCCTTTCCACTGTCACTGACCGCATAGCTTACCGCACAGTTTCCTGACTGCGCCACATAGCCCGTTTTTGCACAGAGCACTTTCTCGCCGCCCTCTTTATCCTCAATGCGGCGCAGAAACAGATTGGAAAGATTGATTCCTTCCGGATGCTCTTCTGTCACCGAAGTCGTATATCTGTGAGCAGACATCACTTCCCTGCAAATTTCATTATCCATGGCAGCCTCCATGATCATTGCCATGTCGTACGCCGTCGTATAATGGTTTTCATCGTAAATCCCCGCACAATTGGTAAAATGTGTGGTCTTGGAAAGTCCCAGCGCCTCTACCTTCTCATTCATCAGTTCCACAAAAGCTTCCTGGCTTCCCGCCACATAGACAGCCAGTCCGGCTGCCGCATCCGCGCCGGAAGGAAGCGCTGTTCCGTAAAACAAATCTCTTACCGTAATCACTTCTCCGTCCAGGAAACCCGCGCTGCTGCAATCATTGACATATGCGTAATCTGTGAGTTCCAGCGTCATCGTGAAAGGATTGTCCAACTCCGCCTCGTCTATGTGCTCCGCCGCCGTTAACACCGTAAGAACCTTCGTCATGGATGCCGGAGCAATCCTTGTATGGGCATTTCTCTCTGCTATAATGTTATCATTTTCCGTATCGACCAGGATTGCATACTGGCTGTAAAATGTTTCTCCGGAAGAAAGTTCGTCCCCAAGCTGCACAGTATCGGGAACCTCACTTGCCTGATAAGATTTCTGCGGTTCGTTTTCTTCCGTGTCTGTTTCCCCCGATAATATGCTGCTTTCAGCGCTGCCTGTTCCTATTCCTCCGGCAGTTACTTCCACACTGTTCCCCTGTTCTGCCGCAGCAGGTTCCCCGCCTGTAAGACTTTCCACGTTCTCCTGCACCTTATGCCGGGCAGTTACCACATGACGGATCGCCTTGGTACCGCCCGCTATCAAAAGAATGACTGCCAGCAGGCAGAGGACTAAAGGAGTTAACCTCTTTATGAGCCTGCGGCGTCTCATCTGCCTGCGCTTACTCTCCCGCATCTGTTCTATCCGCCGTCTGTGTCTTGCCCGGCGCGCTGCTTCATCACTATATCGTTCTGTCACTGATTCATGCTCCTTTTGTCCGCTCTTCCTCTGGGAAATATTGATAAAATTTCTGAAATAGTGAAGATTCCTTTCGGAATAGTTCTTGCCGTATTCCTTTGTCAGTTCTGACGCACAACATTCCAATAGATGTGAACCATAGCTCATACCTCAATTTCTGCAATGATTTTATCTATCTCATCCCGCAGCGCCTGTTCTCTTGCCACGATTTCCTTAATCTCTGCATTCAGCTTCACAATATCTATTTTTCCCCTGGTATCCTCCGCCTCTACATAAGTTGATACCGAAGTCGTCAAAAAGTCCTGCAAAACTGTTTTCTGACTGACTTCCTTTTGCAGATTCTTCTATGTGTCTGAACACTTTTTCCAATGTTTCGTTCAGATTTTCATCCTCTGAAGCTGTTTCCCTGACGTTACAGAACAGTTCGCTCGGATTGCACGATGAAGTTCTTCTCTTTCCTGTTCTTTCTTTGTATTTAATCCCATGTCGATGTCTTCATTTCTTCTCTATTTCCATTTCAACTATATCATCCAGTCCACAGTCTAATGCCGCACATATCCTTACAAGCACATCGAGTGCAACATACTCGTTATGATACATTTTAGTAAAAGTGCTGGCTGCAATATTAGTCATTGCCCTCAACTTTGGTTTTGAAATATCTCTGTCTATAAGCATCTTCCACAATGGTTTGTAATTGATTCTTATTCGTTCTTTACTCATTATAGTATCTCCGTTTTCAGACAATGCTCTCCCTTAATATAATAACATAATTATATTATTTTTTTCAAGATTTTTTTCGATTTCTCGAACTCGTCGAACAGTTTATCAAAATCAGCGACATATCCGGATTTATCAAAGTTTTCTTTCACAATTTTGAAAACATCATCGTCATTTATATCAGCATCAATACCTTGCAGTTCCAGTCTGGACTCAATCGGAAGAAACCGATATTCCTCAAAGGTTGCTGGCATTTCCCATGACCGTTTCCACAGGAGTTCCCGGATTAATGGCAATACCGGGAATCATTCCCGCATCAATAACTCTCTGCAAAGTGGTTGACGGATGATACTCGGTCTCCGGATGAATATAAACCGTATCTCCTTTACGAAGGTTCTCTAAAAACAGATTAATATGATTGCCGGGATGTTCAATCATTAAATGTACATCTAATGGTTTTGCCGCAATATATACAGGATATACCACCACAGGATAGGGAGGGCAAAGACCATGAAGAAAGGACAGGAAAAGCAGTTAGTTGGCTATTACGGCACCGCCGACAAATATATCCGCAGCCGGTCACACTCCAATGCGCATCAGAGCGTATTCGCCCAAAAAAGCGACAGATACCAGTGGCTTGTGCGCCAATCTGTCTGCCGTTCTTCCGCAGATAAAAGACAGTGTATTTACAAATCTGTTTCAGGATAAAAAATATCTGCTTTGTTTGTATAAGACGCTTCACCCAGAGGACATTAATGTAACGGAAGATGATATAAAAGATGTTACCCTTAAACACATACTGGTAGACGCAGACTATAATGACCTTGGATTTTCGGTGGGCGGCAGATTAGTCATTATGGTTGAGAGCCAGTCAACGTGGACATTGAATATCATCATTCGTGCGTTGATGTATCTGATACAGACATACCATGATTTTTTCAAGCGCACCAAACAAAATCTGTATGGTTCTAAAAAAGTGGATATGCCCAAACCCGAATTATACGTTATATTTACGGGAGAAAAGCCAAAGAACCCACCCGACATCATATCACTTTCAAAAGATTTTTTTGGCGGCGGGAAGATAGCAATAGACGCAGAAGTCAGGGTGCTGTATCAAGAGGATGAGAACAATATTATCGGGCAGTATATTATCTTCTGTAAGGTGTATAATGAGCAGAGAAA
>CAZPSD010000020.1:0-24371 GCA_964589055.1 uncultured Bacteroides sp. | reverse complement strand
AGCAGAGGACTGAAAATCCTCGTGTCACTGGTTCGATTCCGGTTCTGGGCATTTCCCAATCAAATCACCCGCTTCTTTTTTCTTTTCTGACAATTTACCGAAAGGAGTCAAAATATGGTCCCTCTATTAGCAAGGCAAGCTGTTATCATCAAATGCAATAATGACACGAGTGTCATAACCGGAAATTATGAATTGGCATATTCTTTAGGACTGATGGTTAATCAGACAGGAATTTTATTCCCCGGTGATTATGTGAATATGAAAGATCTGCATGAAAAAGTTATGCAGGCGCTGGAAGGGAAAGATCTGGAGGATGACCGGCTCAAGCGTCTGAACCATATGTTGAAATATTATCATCCTACAGACGATTTTGATGAGCAGATGGGAGAACTGATCAATATGGGACTGGGTGAAAAATATCCGTGGGATATATTCCGCGTATGATTTTTCACATCAATTTCTCCTAAAAAGCAAAGCTGTCAGAATGTTATATAAAATATGGAAACATGGTCTGTTTAATGGTACAATAATAAATAATTAGGTTTCATAATTGGAATGGAGGATATTATGGAAGAGAGGAAACCGGAGATTATTTTTGAACAGAGCCAGGATCGGTCAAATAAAAAACATATATTGATCGTAGATGATGACCCGGAGATTTTGAAGACATTACGTTATTATTTACAGGAGCATTATAAGGTCACAGTGGTAAATTCCGGTAAAGTGGCGGTAGAATTTCTGTTGAAATTCACGCCGGATCTGATCTTATTGGATTATATGATGCCTATGTACAATGGGGCGGCGGTGCTTAAGATTATTAAAAGCAGAGAGGCGACGAAGGATATACCGGTGTTCTTTTTGACCGGACAGACGGATAAATCTACAGTCATGGAATGCCTGGCGCTTAATCCGGCGGGGTATATCGTAAAGCCGGTGGCAAAAGATGCGCTGTTGGCAAAGCTGGAAGACGTGTTTATGGGGCGATAGCCGGGCAGTCCGGAGTAGACGTTTATAAAGATTGAGGAAACAGAGGATCTGGCTATGTTGGAGACGTACAACAGGAAAATACCCAAGTATCTGCCTGGGGCTTTTTGTGTTTATTTATTGTACTATGCGTTTATTATCATGTATTTGCAGATTGATACCCGTTGGTATATTGTGCCCGGGTTCAGTTTTGTAGCGATTGTACTGATTTTGTGGTTTCAAAGAGATTCCGTTGAGACGTACGCATATACGCTTACAATTTTTGGCTTTATCGATATTATGTGCTACAGTCTGATGCTTCATGAATTTACGGAAGTGTTCACGGTTCTTTGTGCGGCAGCCTGCCTTATTTCTTTTTTTCATGTGCTGCAGGTGAATTATCTGATGCTTGGCTTCAGCACTCTTTTCGTGGCGTATTGGCTGCTTTGGGGGGAACAGTGGCAGGCATTTTTGTATCACGACACTTCTATTGCAGTTACCATACGGGTATTCAGTTTATATTTGGTACAAGTTCTGCTGATCATCCTGATTAAGAAACAGAAGAAAATGCAGCAATTGGTAGAGCAGAAAATACAGGAGGCGGAAACGGCAGGTCAGGCGAAGGAAGATTTCTTGGCGAATATGAGTCATGAGATCAGGACGCCGATGAACGTCATTACGGGAATGGTAGAGCTTGTGCTTCGCAACGACCGGCTGCCGGAGCAGGAAAAGGAATACTTGTACAGTATTCAGTCGGCGGGAGAAGATCTGCTGTCTATTATTGATGATATTTTAGACGTTACCAAGATTGATTCCGGTGATCTGGAGATTACGGAAGAAGAGTATGAAATCACATCGATTGTACACGACGTGATGAATGTGATACAGGTCATGCTGGGAGAAAAAGAAGTAGAGCTTCTAATAGACATTGATCCGAATATTCCGGCAGGTTTAAAAGGCGATGGTGTCCGTATCAAGCAGGTTATGATGAATCTGATGGGCAATGCTGTTAAATACACGGAAAAGGGAAGGATTGATCTGAAATTAAAGGCTGAGCCGGTGGAGGGTCAGGATACGAAGATCAATCTGAAAGTCAGCGTGACGGATACCGGTATCGGCATTTCGGAAGAGCAGATCGATGATTTGTTTACGGTCTTCAAACAGGCAGACAGCCGCAGAAACCGGTCCACAGGCGGCAGCGGACTGGGACTTGCTATTTCTAAGAAGCTGATTGAGTTAATGCATGGTACGCTGAGCGCCGAGAGTGAATTAGGCAAGGGCTCTACTTTCACATTTACGGTTGTACAGGAAGTGACCGATGCCGGTCCGTGTATCGAGAAGGATCCGCAGGTGACGCTGCAGTCTACGATGCAGCGGGAAGCCGATAAGAAAGAGAAGGAAGGACGCAAGAAAGCGGGCAGGCAGATTACCTTCACGGCGCCGGATGCGAGAATTTTGTTAGTGGATGATAATAAAGTGAATCTGAAAGTGGCGGAAGGATTGCTTCGTCCTTATCATATGAATGTGGAGACGGCGGACAGCGGAAGCCGTGCCATCGAGATGGTACAGAACGAACATTTTGACCTGGTATTTATGGATCATATGATGCCGGTTATGGATGGTGTGGACGCGACCAAGATCATCAGGGAGATGGAGGGAGAATATTTCCAGAAAGTTGCGATAGTAGCCTTATCTGCTAATGCGGTGCGGGGCGCCAAGGAAATGTTTTTAGAGGCAGGCATGAATGACTTTGTGGCGAAGCCGATTGAAATGCGCATGATGGATAGAACTTTGCGCAGATGGCTGCCGGAGGATAAGATCATTTCCAATAAGAATGCAGATGAAGCTATAGGCAGGGAAAATGAAGATGTCAGCGAGGACTCGTCTCTTTGGCGGATGGAAGGAATTGATGTGGCGGCAGCCATGGAATATGCATGCGGAGATGCGGAACTGTATCGGGAGGTATTGTCTGATTACAGGGACAGTATTCACGAGAAGGCAGATGTGATAGAACGCGCCGTGGCAGATCGGGATCTTGAGATGTATACGATAGAAGTACATTCCCTTAAGAGCACATCGAAATCAATCGGAGCCATGGAACTGTCAGAGATGGCGCGAAAGCTGGAAGAGAATGGCAAAGCCGGAGAATGGGAGCCTATTATTGCCGGGACGCCGGAATTGTTGTCTGTCTATCGGGGACTGTATGATATTGCTGCACCGTATTGCAGGATGAAAGAGTCGGAAGCGACAGGGAAGAAACCCTTTGATCCGAAAGAAATATCTGTTCTGTTGGGGCAGTTGTCAGACTCTATGAATGAGTATGATTCTATTCGCGGAGAGGAGATTGTAAAGCAGTTGTCCGAATATGCCTTTGCGGCGCCGGGAAATACCTATATGGAACAGATATCCAAGGCGGTCGGCAGATTTGATTATGATGTCTGTAGGGAAGTGGCTTTGAAATGGCAGCAGGAATTGACGGAAAATGCTGATAAGACGGAAGGCAATTAAGTATGGAGAAAGCATATAAACTGGAGTTCGCCGGTGAACAGACAGGCAGTCTGCATGTGAACTGCTGCGGATTATCCAGAACGGAAGCGTTACACAGCTTCGGACCTGCATTAAAACCCCATTATCTGATCCACTATATTTTAAGCGGTAAAGGTAAATTCTCGATTGGGGGCAAAGAATATCCGTTGGAGGCAGGTTATGGATTTTTAATTACGCCGGATGAACTGGCATTCTATCAGGCGGACGAGGAAGAACCATGGACGTATGTCTGGGTGGGATTCAGCGGCACTCAGGCGGCGGAATATATTAGCAATATCGGGCTGTCCGTGCGGCAGCCTGTCTTTAAATCCGAGGCATCGAAAGAGTTATACGGGATCGTCAAGGATATGATGAAGCATAACACGTTTGGTTTGTCTCATGATCTGCGCCGTAACGGACAGTTGGGAATTTTTCTGTCCATCATAGCGGAAGGAAGCAAGGTGGCGGAAAAGGGCGAAGCGGATCGTGCGAACACTTATGTGCGTAAGGCGGTATCCTTTATTCAAAGCAATTACTGTAATCCGATTAAAATAACGGACGTGGCGGACTACGTGTGCATCAACAGAAGCTATCTCTATACATTGTTTCAGGCATCCATGGGAATGTCGCCGCAGCAGTTTCTGGCTACATTCCGCATTACGAAGGCGACAGAACTTCTTCAGCTTACTTCTTTGCCGATCGAGAGTATTGCGCTGTCCTGCGGATATCACGATCCGCTTGTCTTTACCAAGGCGTTTCGGCAGATGAAAAAAATGTCTCCCACAAGCTACCGCAAGGAAATCCAAAAGGGTGGTACAAGGCGCAACAAGGAGCATTTGCAGCAGGTGGAGGATTTTATCAATCAGATCAACAGCCTTAATCAAAGCGGAACTGCGCAAGAGGAATAACAAATTGCTGCCGTTTATGTGCCTGCAGATTGAAAGAAACGATACGGATGCCGACCCTGACATTGTAGGGTAACGCGTATTATGCGGACATAAAGGAGAAACAGATAACATTTTGACAGATTTATATAACAAAGAGATCTTTCGGAACGATATAATTTCTATTATGATAAATATAGATAAACCAATGTGCGCAATCGGATGCGCTTTGCTGGGAAAGCAAATTGGGCTGCAGAGCGAATATTGCAACATAAAGCAAAATATTGAGCAATCGTAAAAAATAATCAAAGAGAAGGAGACAGGGTATGAAAGCAACGGTATTAAACAAATTCAAAGAGTTATTTGGGGATGCAGAAGGAGTGAATGTTTATTTCGCTCCCGGACGTGTGAACCTGATCGGTGAGCACACAGACTACAATGGCGGACATGTATTTCCATGTGCGCTGACAATCGGTACATATGCGGCAGTCAGAAAAAGAGCCGACAGAAAGCTGAATTTCTATTCCATGAATTTCGAGGAGCTTGGTGTGATTGAGACGAGTCTTGATGATCTGACGCCTTCCGATGCGGCAGGCTGGACCAATTATCCGAAGGGCGTTATGTGGGCATTTGCCGGGCGCGGCATGAAGATGGACTGCGGACTGGATATCGTATTAAACGGCAATATCCCGAATGGCTCCGGACTTTCCTCTTCCGCATCTTTGGAAGTGTTGACCGGTTATTATCTGAAAGATTTATATGGTTTTGATGTAACGAACATTGATCTGGCTAAGATCGGTCAGTATTCCGAGAACAATTTTAACGGCATGAACTGCGGTATCATGGATCAATTTGCATCTGCCATGGGTAAGAAGGATCATGCGATCTTCTTAGATACAGCGGATCTCTCTTATGAGTATGCGCCGCTGGTACTGGACAGAGCGAAGATCGTGGTAACCAACAGTAATGTAAAACACTCCCTTGTCAATTCCGGGTATAACGTAAGAAGAAGCGAGTGCGAGAAAGCTTTGGAAGAATTACAGACAGTTGTAAAGATCAACGGACTTGGCGATCTGACAGAGGAACAGTTCGAGGCGGTCAAATCCGCTATCAAGGATGAGGTTCGCGTAAGACGTGCGAAACATGCGGTTTATGAGAACCAGAGAACGATCCGTGCGGTAGAGGCATTGAAGAACAATGATTTGAAATTATTCGGTGAATTGATGAACGCATCCCATGTATCTTTGCGCGATGATTATCAGGTATCCTGCGGCGAGATCGATGTGCTGGTTGAGGAAGCATGGAAAATAGAAGGCGTGATCGGTTCCCGTATCACGGGAGGCGGATTTGGCGGCTGTACTGTCAGCATTGTGAAGGACGAGGCAGTGGAGACGTTTAAGGAAAAAGTCGGCGCAGCGTACAAAGAGCGGGTAGGCAAGCAGGCTGATTTCTATGTAGTGGAGATTGGTAACGGACCGAGCAAATTATAGAGTGTGCGAAGAACTGCTGTTGAGATGGCATGGCTGTAACAAGGAAGAAATCATGGAGTATAAAAGCAGCTTCCCAAGTGATTTGAGCATGATTGTAGGATGATGGAAAGGTATGGAGACGGATATGATTCAGAAAAATATCAGAAAATTAGTACAGTATGGTTTAAATACCGGATTGATCGAGCCGGAGGACAAAATTTATACGACGAACAGATTATTGGAGCTGTTTCAGTTAGATGATTTGGAAGATAGTGACGAACAGATTACTATGGCGGAAGATGAGTTAGAGACTGTTTTAGGCGAGATGATGGATTATGCTTATGAGAAAGGCATCATGACCGAGAACAGTGTCGTATACCGCGATCTGTTTGATACGAAGATCATGAGCGTGCTGGTTTCAAAACCGAGTGAAGTTATCGGCAAATTCCGTGCCCGCTATGCCAAGAGCCCGGAAGATGCTACAGAGTTTTTCTATAAATTAAGTCAGGATACGGACTATATCAGAAGATACCGCATCAAGAGAGACCAGAAATGGGTAGCGCCGACCAAATACGGTGATCTGGATATTACGATTAACTTATCCAAACCCGAGAAAGATCCTAAGGCGATTGCGGCAGCCAAGAATGCGAAGCAAAGCGGCTATCCTAAATGCCAGCTTTGTATCGAGAATGAGGGTTATGCCGGACGTGTCAATCATCCTGCAAGACAGAATCACAGAATCATTCCGGTTACCATCAACGGCAGCCGGTGGGGATTCCAGTATTCTCCGTATGTGTATTATAATGAGCATTGTATTGTGTTTAACTCCCGCCACATTCCGATGAAGATTGAGCATGATACATTCTGCAAGTTATTTGATTTTGTGAAACAGTTCCCGCATTACTTTGTGGGATCCAACGCGGATCTGCCGATCGTAGGCGGTTCTATTTTAAGCCATGACCATTTCCAGGGCGGACATTATGAGTTTGCCATGGCGAAAGCGCCCGTTGAGAGAACCTTTACGGTGAAAGGATTTGAGGATGTAGAGACAGGTATCGTGAACTGGCCAATGTCTGTCATCCGTGTTGCAGCAAAGGATACAGACCGCATCATTGCCCTTGCGGATGTGATCTTAAATGCATGGAGAGGTTACACTGATGAAGCAGCATTTATCTTTGCTGAGACAGACGGAGAACCGCACAATACGATTACTCCGATTGCCAGAAAGCGCGGCGATAAGTATGAACTGGATTTAGTGCTCCGTAACAATATTACGACCAAAGAGCATCCTTTAGGTGTATATCATCCTCATGCGAAGCTGCATCACATTAAGAAGGAAAACATCGGCCTGATCGAGGTTATGGGTCTTGCGGTGCTTCCTGCCAGATTAAAAGGTGAGATGGAGCGGCTTGCAGAAGCGATTCTTTCCGGCGCCGATATTCGCGAAGATGAAGCGTTGGAGAAGCATGCTGACTGGGTAGAGGAATTCTTACCGAATTACAAAGATGTGAACAAAGATAACATTATGGATATTCTGCACAAAGAGATCGGCGATGTTTTCATGCAGGTACTGGAGGATGCCGGAGTTTATAAGAGAACTGCTGAGGGTCAGGCTGCGTTTGATAAGTTTGCGGAGTCTTTGAGTAAGTAAGAGATATTTATAATAATGTGATGAACTGTTACCTTTATGAATGTGGGGAGGTCTTTTACTAAAGGGGAAAGCAGCAATGGGATTACTTTATGTCTTATGATGGGTTCGGCAGCGGGAGTAAATAACACATTTGATAAGATTTTGTATTGCTGTGAGTTGAATTTTGGAGAATATGATTATTTTTACGCGGATTCAATATATGATGAACATGGCAGGGCTTTTAAAAAAGATAAATTATCAATGGAGCAGAGAGAAACTGGAACAAAATCTAATAGAGTAAAGATATAATAGAAATGAGGCGGAATTTTAGGATTCCGCCTTTAGACGCGTTACGAATAACGCTTAGACCGGATATAGCAGTGATGATAATGGCATATGGTTTGGTTTTAAGATGCTGCTGCTCCGTTAGATGTGCGATATATGTAGCTTGCTGTATATGAAATGCTTGTGACTACTCATTGTGCAAATTCAATATACTGCACAGAAAGTTATAACAATCCTCCTGCTGTTTACGGTTCATTTTCTGGTATATGGCAATAAGATGCTGGTACTTTTTAAGATAATACATATTGTCCGCTAAAAAGTAATCTGCGTTCAGACGCTCTTCAGATAGGAATAGAATATAATCGGTAGAGACATGAAAAAAGCGGGACAAATCGATCAAGAGCGCGGCGTCTGGAATGCTTGCCTCGCATTCAAGCTTGCTCACGGCAGCCTGATTGATGCCAAGCTGCTTTGCCAGAGCCTGCTGTGTTAATTTCTTTTCCAGTCGAAGTTCCTTAATCCTTGTTTTCATTTGTGTATCCTTTTTATTATTGTAGGTGAAATCCGGCATAAAAATATTCTAATTTCTAATAAGAATATTCCGGATGGAATATTTATCTTTTTATTTCCCGTAAAAGCCACAAAAAGTACAATATATTGTGTCTGAGACAACAGAAATACATAGATATAGTATACTATGTGATTCGTTAATTCGATGACAGCACATGAAGACAGAATTTACGTTTCGTTTAATAAGTATTATAGCATGAGAATCAGACGGGAAGAAATATGTCTTTGTGCGAAAGCGATATGAAAGCGATATAAGAAACCTTGAAAACAAAAAAACACATCCTTGTTCCGTAAGTATGTTATACTAATGTATAGTATCAGTTCAGCCATCCATTTATAAGCCGGTAGAATATGCATTTTGACTCAACAGGTTAAGTATAAGTCCGTCAACTTATTTCATGTCGGGCGTCCGCCTGACAATTTGTCTCACTCCAATCCCGCAGTCTACAGCCTGCGTGCCTATGCGGGCGATAGCGCTTCATGATTTTATGGGCTGCCGGTGCAGGCAAGTCAGCGATATGTGAGGATATAGGTATAGAAATGAATATAACAGATTCCTATGTATGTATCGATTTAGAGACTACAGGTCTGGATCCCAAAAGGGATAAGATCATAGAGATCGGTGCAGTTAAAGTAGAACATAATATGATTGCGGAAGAATGGGAGACCTTCGTCAATCCGAACAGAAAGCTGGAAGAGCGCATTGTGGAGCTTACGGGGATACATGACGAACAGCTTAGGGACGCACCGTTAATCACGGATATACTGCCGGAGCTTCTTGGGTTTCTCGGAGATCATATTCTTCTCGGACACAGCGTGTTATTTGACTATTCTTTTGTCAAAAAAGCGGCAGTCAATGAAAGACTTACCTTTGAGAGACAGGGGATTGACACTCTGAAAATTGCACGAAAATATCTGACGGAGTTAGAAAGCCGCAGTCTGGGATATCTGTGCCGGTATTATGGGATAGCGCATAATGCGCACAGAGCGTTAGAGGATGCCAAAGCCACGGCTGCATTGTACCGGAAGCTGGCGGAGCGCTTCTATGAAACAGAGGAGGCAGAAGGAGAAAAGAGCCTGTTTCGGCCAAAACCGCTCATTTATCAGGTGAAACGAGACACGCCGCTCACAATTCCGCAAAAAGAGCAGTTATATAAATTGGCGGACAGGCATAAACTGATATTAGATTATGAAATTGACAGTCTGACCCGCAGCGAGGCTAGCAGGAAGATTGATCAGCTTCTTGCAGAATACGGACGATAGTTTTCTGCATGGCTGAGTTTAATGTTTCCGCAATGGGATAGAGACTGCCGATCTTTTCAGGGGTATTTTGTTTTTTATAAATTTCACAGAGCAGGCGGTAGGTGCCGCTTACATCGGTACCGGTGGAGACTGCAAACTCCAAAAGGTGACAAGCTTCATCGATATAACCGGCATCATAAAGCGCCTGCGCCCATTGCTGCAGCGTCCTTACTAAAAGCGTATAGTTTTGGTCATATGTGGTAAGAAGATCAATGTTGGGGGCGCCATAACGGAGTTTCAGTTCCGTGTTATTGATGCCGGTAAAATTTACAATTTTGGACTCGCTCAGTGTCTGGATGATCTGTTTATAATCATCGACTTTGGGAACATTGCTTAAAAGTTCCATGGGAAATGTTTCCACCGGGATCTTAATATAGTCTAAATCATCCAAAGGTTTGCGCCTGGTATTATTGGCTTCTCGTTCTCTC
Source organism: uncultured Bacteroides sp. (assembly GCA_964589055.1). Lineage (GTDB taxonomy): Bacteria > Bacillota > Clostridia > Lachnospirales > Lachnospiraceae > UBA3282. Next base: position 14,314 of record CAZPSD010000020.1, on the reverse strand, counting down.
GCCCGGTAATTTTGCTGGATTGCAGTATTCTGCTTATTATTTTTGGCAAGAGTTATGGCAATGACCAGGGCGATAATGAGAGTGCTTGCAAAAATAATGAAATTCATATATAATATCCTTTCAGTAAGTGAGGAGGATTCACTTTATGTTTAATCGGAAAACAAGAAAAATTATTTCTTCTGTTATCATTATTATTGTTGTGCTGGCAATGGTTATTCCGCTTGTAGTTACAGCACTGTAATGTGAATACTTAATGTATTTTATCATAAAATCTCCGGATGAGCAATTTGTCACGGAGAGAGGAAACTGCCGTGAAAAATTTGTTACCGTTAATTATGAGGAAGATTTTTCACAGGAAATTTGTGCCCTGCGCAATGTATATTCCGCCAACTTATGAATGGATGGCTGAACTGTTACTAAAATTTGCGGGATGAGTAAGAATAGGGGATTTATATGCGAAGATTGTCTATGGTATTTCCGGCGGCTATGGCTGCTGCAATGCTTATGGCTATGCCGGTTTGTGCGAAGGAATCTATAATTGAATCAGGTATCTATGTGAATGATATCAATCTTTCCGGTAAGACAGCGGAAGAAGCCAGAGACGAGATTGAGGCATATGTGGAGTCATTCAAGGATACGGAGATTACCCTGTATGCGGTCGAGGGGGCAGAGATTGAGACTACAGCGGCAGACTTGGGTCTTGCATGGGGTAATGAGGAAATTTTGGATGAGGCTGTCAGCTTTGGCAGAGACGGCGATATCCTTCAGTGCTACAAAGAACTGAAAGATTTGGAATATAAGAATAAAGTATACAGAGTAAGCTTTGATTTTGATAAGAATAAGATTAAAACCCTGATTGAGGAAAATGCAGGGCAGTATAATCAGGAAGCGGTAAACGCTGCATTGATTAAGACAGATGCCGGTTTTGAGATTACGGAGGGACAGCCGGGGATCGTGATCGATACACAGGCTTCCGCAGATGCGGTATATGACTACCTGATTGAAAATTTTAACGGTGAGGCATGTGGTGTTGACCTGGTAGCTGTCGTAGATGAGCCGGAGGGCAACGCTGAGGATCTGGCGAAGATCAAGGATGTACTGGGTACTTTTACGACCAGCTATTCTACTTCCGGCGGCTCCAGAAGCGCTAATGTGGCAAACGGCTGTAGTCTGATCAACGGAACTACTTTATATCCGGGAGAAGAGTTTTCCGCTTACGAGGCGGTATCTCCTTTCACAGCGGCAAATGGCTATTATATGGCGGGATCTTATTTGAACGGTCAGGTGGTAGACAGTCTTGGAGGCGGTATTTGTCAGGTGTCCACTACTTTGTATAATGCCGTTCTTTTGTCAGAGCTTGAGGTGACGGAGCGTTATAACCATTCCATGATCGTCACCTATGTAGATCCTTCCGCGGATGCGGCGATCGCAGAATCCTCAGGTAAGGATTTTAAGTTCATAAATAATACGGATTATCCTATCTATATTGAGGGATATACTACGTCCGATAAGCAGATTACGTTTACCATTTATGGCGTGGAGAGCAGAGACAGTAATCGTCAGATAAAGTATGAAAGCGTAGTATTAGAAAAGATGGTACCGGATACAGAAGTGATTTATACAGATGCTTCCCAGCCGGTAGGATACTGTTCGGTACAGTCCGCCCATATCGGATATAAGGCGCAGCTTTGGAAAGTCGTCACGGAGAATGGGATAGAAGTCAGCAGAGAGCAGGTTAACAGCAGTACGTATATGAAGGCGCCCAGAAGCGCAACGGTTGGTATTGCAACGGAGGATCCGGCTGCATATGAGGCGATTATGGCAGCAGTAGCGACTAACAGTGTAGATCAGGTCAAAGCGGTTGCGGGCAGTTATAAAGCGGCAGCGGATGCGGCGGCAGCCCAGGCTGCGGCAGACGCAGCAGCGGCACAGGCAGCAGCAGAAGCGGCTGCGGCACAGGATGCAGCGCCTCCACAGGAGACTCCGCCGGCGGAATAAAGAGATAAGTACAGTCAGGCATATAGTATGAGACAAGGCAAAATATCGGAGAACGTGTTAAAGCGTTCCGTATTAAAGAAAATAAAAACCCATAGAGATGAAGTAGCAAGCGGCGCAGGCATAGGGAAAGACTGCGCCATTTTAGCGCTTTCTGAGGGAGAACAGATTGCTTTGTCTGTTACACCGGTGACGGCGCCGGTTACGGAACTGAGTGGTTATGCTATTCCTATGGCGCTTAATAATGTGGCGGCGGCGGGAGCGGAACCGGTCGGCGTCATGCTTAGCATTTTGCTGCCGGAGGAGACAGAGGAAGCGGAAATCCGGCAGTTGATGGAGCAGGCAGAGGAAGTCTGCCGAGCCTGCCATGTGGAAATCGCAGGCGGTCATACGGAAGTTACCGCGGCGGTAGATAAACCCATTATGACCGTGACAGGTATCGGGAAGAAAGAGACTGCACGAGCGGGTTACCCGCAAGGGATAAAAGCAAATCAGGATATTGTAGTGAGTAAATGGATCGGTCTGGAAGGCACGGCACGTCTGGCGAAGGAACATAAAGAAGAGTTATGTGCCAGATATCCGGTGCGTATGATAGAAGAGGCGGCGGCATATGATAAATATCTGTCGGTCATACCGGAGGCTGCAACCGCCATGAAGTCCGGCGTTTGCGGGATGCATGATGTATCTCGCGGAGGTATCTTCGGAGCGCTCTGGGAGATGGCATCCGGAGCAGGCATTGGACTGGAAATAGACCTTAAGAAACTGCCGATGAAGCAGGAAACCGTGGAGATTTGTGAGTTCTTTGAACTGAATCCCTATGAACTGCTCTCGGGAGGGTGTCTGATTATGGTGACGGAGGATGGCAATGGTCTGGTAGCTGCGCTTGCGAGGGAGGAAATTCCGGCAGTGATCGTCGGCAAGACCACTGACAGCAATGACCGGGTGCTCTATAATGATGATGAGAAGCGTTATCTGGATATGCCGAAAACGGATCAGATGTATCAAATGATGTAAAGAAAAGTGACAGGAAGCCTGTGTGTCGTATGATTTATGCTATGTGCAGACGCGATGTGTGAACAGTAGGTATAAAGTCCGCAGGCTGATCAGAAAATGGAGGAAATTATGAGAGAAGAATTATTGGCGATTGTCGAAAAAAACAGCCGTATTGATTTAAAGGAATTAGCGGTCATCTTAGGAGTGGAAGAGATCGATGTAGTAAATGAGTTAGCAGCGCTTGAAAGCGAAGGCATTATCTGCGGGTATCATACGATGATCGACTGGGAGAAGACTTCTATTGAGAAGGTTTCCGCTTTGATCGAGGTGCGCGTGACACCCCAGAGAGGACAGGGATTTGACAGTATTGCAGAGAGAATCTATAAATATCCGGAGGTCACATCTGTTTATTTGATATCCGGAGGTTTTGACTTGTTAGTGACTTTGGAAGGCAAATCTTTAAAGGAGATTTCCGGCTTTGTGACCGATAAGTTATCCACTCTGGATTCCGTGCTCAGCACGGCAACCCATTTTATTCTCAAAAAATACAAGGATCACGGTACTATCTTAGCTAAGAAGTACGAAGATACCAGAGAGAAGGTGACGCCGTGAGAAATCCGTTAGCAGACAAGGTGGTAGAGATTAAACCATCCGGTATTCGTAAATTTTTTGATATTGTAAATGAGATGGAGGATGCAATTTCCCTCGGTGTAGGCGAGCCGGATTTTGATACACCGTGGCATATCAGAGATGAGGGAATTTATTCTCTGGAGAAGGGGCGCACTTTCTATACCTCCAATGCGGGATTGATGGAGTTAAGAGAGGAAATCTGCCGTTATATTAAGAGAAAGCAGGGCGTTACATATGATGCCGCCAAAGAAGTTTTGGTGACAGTGGGCGGTTCAGAGGCCATAGATATCGGACTGCGTGCCATGATAAATCCCGGCGAGGAAGTATTGATTCCTCAGCCAAGTTACGTATCCTATGAACCCTGTGCGATATTGGCAGGAGGCGTGCCGGTGATTATTGAGCTAAAGGCAGAGAACGAGTTTCGCCTGACGGCACAGGAACTGGAAGATGCCATCACGGATAAGACAAAGATTCTGATTCTGCCGTTCCCCAACAATCCCACAGGCGCCATTATGGAGCGGAAAGATTTAGAGGCGATCGCAGAGGTAATCAAGAAACATGACATATTTGTCATATCTGATGAAATTTACTCGGAGTTAACCTACACAGATAAGCATGTATCCATCGTAGAGATTGAAGGGATGCGGGAAAGAACCGTTCTTATTAACGGATTTTCCAAATCCTATGCTATGACCGGATGGCGATTGGGGTATGCTTGCGGACCGAAGGAAATTATTGCCCAGATGACGAAGATTCACCAGTTTGCTATTATGTGCGGACCGACCACCAGCCAGTATGCTGCGGTAGAAGCGCTGAAAAACGGTGATGCGGATGTACAGGAGATGCGTACCGCCTACAATCAGAGAAGACGTTTCCTAATGAATGCTTTTAAAGAAATGGGGCTGGAATGTTTCGAGCCTTTCGGCGCTTTCTACGTATTCCCCTGCATTAAGGAATTTGGTATGACAAGTGAAGAATTTGCCAACAGGTTCCTGCAGGAAGAAAAAGTAGCCGTTGTGCCGGGAACGGCATTCGGTGACTGCGGAGAGGGATTCCTTAGAATTTCTTATGCATATTCCATAGAGAATCTGAAAGTGGCAATCGGCAGACTGGCAGATTTCATAGCAAGGCTTAGAGCGGAGAAACAGTAATGCATATTATTTTACATCAGCCGGAGATTCCGGCGAATACGGGAAATATCGGTCGTACCTGTGTAGCCACAGGTACGGGCCTGCATTTAATAGAGCCACTGGGATTTCGGCTGGATGAGAAGTCCATTAAACGTGCCGGGATGGATTACTGGGAACATCTGGACGTAACCCGTTATGTGAATTACCGGGAATTTAAGGAGAAGCATCCTGAGGCGAAGATCTGGATGGCTACTACGAAAGCGAAACAGGTCTATACGGATGTGGCTTTCGGACCGGACGATTATATTATGTTCGGTAAAGAGAGCGGAGGCATTCCGGAGGAGATTCTTGTAGAAAACGAAGAGACCTGTATTCGAATCCCTATGCTGGATGAAATCAGATCTCTTAATCTTTCTAATTCTGTGGCGATTGTTCTGTATGAAGCGCTGCGGCAGAATCATTTTCCCGATATGCAGTTGGAAGGAGAGCTGCACCGCTTGCATTGGCATGAGGAATAAGTCCTAAATCTCGTCAAGCGCCGACGTTTCCAAAGGGTTGCTTATGAGGGGAAGAGAGTGGTTCTAATCTTCATCCTCTATGCCGGATTTAGGAAGGGAGAAGATGAACTCTGTACCAACCCCTTCCGTACTGATAACATTGATATGTTCACCGTGGGACCGGATGATTTCTTTTGTAATGGAGAGACCAAGACCGGTTCCTTTTTTATCTTTTCCCCGTGAGAGATCCGATTTATAGAACCGATCCCAGATCAATTTCAGGTCATCTTTCGGAATACCGATCCCATTATCTTTGACACTGACAAAGATTTTACTGTGTTTCTCCGTGGTTTCCAGCTTGATGACAGAATTATGGTGGCTGAATTTGATAGCATTATCCAACAGGTTATAGAGCACCTGCTGAATTTTATCCATGTCCGCCTCCACATACATTTCGTCACCGGTTAATACTAATTCAATGGCGATCATTTTCTGCCGGCAGGTTCCCTCAAAGGACGCCGCCACGTTACGGATTGTTGTGTTGATATCAAAATCGGTCTTGTTTAACATTATGCCCTTGGTATTCAGATTATTCAGCGTCAGAAGACTATTAGTCAGTTTGGTGAGACGTTCTGTTTCATTCAGGACGATGGTCAGATATTTTTCATGCATTTCCGGGGGTATGGTGCCGTCGATCATTGCTTCCAGATAACCCTTGATGGAAGTAAGGGGTGAGCGGAAATCGTGGGATACATTAGCCACAAATTTCTTTTGATCATCCTCTGAACGGGCAATCTCGCTTGCCATATAGGATAAGGTGGCGGCCAGATAGCCCATCTCGTCCTCACTTTCCACCGTGAATTCATAATGCATATTACCGCTGGCATACTGCTCCGTAGCTTCCGTAATTTTGCGAAGGGGGATATAGACGATCTCCGTAAAGAAAATCAGGATAATCAATGACAGCAGAAATAAAATAAGCAGCATTACGTAGGAAATGTTTAGCAGATTATCGGCTTCTTTCTGTATACTGGACAAGGACGTGTGAATTACGACATAACCTTTTACCTTGTAATCAGAGGTAATGGGAGCAAATACACTAAGCATATCTTCATCGAAGGTATGAAAAAAATCACCTATGGTGTAATAAGAACCCGCAGTGACGGTAGGGTCAAAGTTTTCCACTACGACTTCGTTTTCCACGTCCACAGGAGCAGAAGAGTCCAGAACCATACGACCGGACGGGTTGATAATCCAAATGGTGGCATTGAGATAAGTATCCAGTGCATCCAGCTGGGCTTTGACTGCTTCGAGAGAAGTTTCGCTATTATATAAATCTGATGCGTAGGTATTGGCAATAAGTGTTGCTTCTTTGTAGAGTGCATCGGCTTTTTCCTTTTTCAGATGATCCATTGTCATATTGGATACAAAAGTGGCAACTACGACGAAGCCAAATAATCCGAAGATAATATAGGCAAGTATTAGTTTGAGATATAAGGTTTTTCTCATAGGGTCTGCTCTTTTCTATTATATATTTTCAGATGATTGCCATATAATTACTTGGATTCAAATTTGTATCCGATTCCCCAAATGGTAGCAATACGCCATTTATCATGGTCATTGATCTTCTCGCGCAAGCGCTTAATATGTACGTCCACGGTTCTGGTATCGCCGATATACTCATATCCCCAGATATGGTCTAAGAGCTGTTCTCTTGTAAATACATGGTTTGGCGAAGAGGCAAGGAAATAGAGAAGTTCCAGTTCTTTCGGAGGCATCTCGATAGTCTTGCCCATATAGATAACGGAATAATTGGTCTGATTGATTATAAGATCCGGATATTCCACACATTTTACATCGGAGGCTTGGGGTTCTGCTGCAACCGGTTTATAGCGGCGAAGCACAGCCTTTACACGAGCCACCAGTTCTTTGGAGTCAAAAGGCTTCTCCATATAATCATCAGCGCCCAGCTCTAAACCCAGCACTTTATCGAATACTTCTCCCTTGGCAGAGAGCATAATAATCGGAAGCGTAGATTTGGAACGGACTTCCCGGCAGACCTGATAGCCGTCAATGCCCGGCAGCATTAAGTCTAAGAGCATTAAATTCGGCTCAAAGCTGTCTACTGCTGTCAAGGCGGATTCCCCATCATTGACGATCATCGTGTCGAAACATTCCTTGGTCAGATAGAGGGAAATCAGCTCTGCAATATTATTATCATCATCCACAATTAAAATTTTCTGTTTGCTTACCATAGTCATCACGCCTTTCTTTTAGTCAGATGGTTAATCTTTAAATTCCGCGATCGTAACGCCTGCGTCCCCTTCGCCAAACTCGCCTTGTCTGTAACTTTTCACAAGCTTGTTCCTGCGCAGATAATTCTGTACGGCGCTTCGCAAGGCGCCGGTGCCTTTGCCATGCACGATACGGACACTGGGCAGGTGCGCCAGATAAGCATCATCCAGATATTTATCCAGTTCGGGAAGAGCCTCGTCCACTGTCTTGCCAAGCAGATTGATTTCTGTGGAGACAGAATAGGATTTGGACATCTTAAGCTTGCCGGAAGAAGTACGTTTCATCCGGTTGTCTGTGCTGATGGTTTCCTCTTCTATCAACACAAGGTCATTTAAGGCAACCTGAGAACGGATAATGCCGCATTGTACGAAAAGCTTGCCGCTTTTATCCGGCAGGGAGCTGACAGTGCCTTTGAGCCCCATGGAGACTACCTTTACGCTGTCCCCCAGTTTAATTTGATTTGGCTTTAACTGTTTATGGGTAGGCTGATTAGCTTTCAGGGATAGCTTATCATTTTTCTCTGAAATCTTATCACGAACCTTCTGGCGGGATTTCTCCAAATCTTTAATAGAAGCGGAGGCGCCTGCTTTCTGGAAAGTGCGGATGGTTTCGTCCGCCACTTCCTTGGCATTTTGCAGAATTTCGCGGGCCTCTTCATTAGCTTCCCGGAGAATCCGTTCGCGGGCCTGGTTGATTTTCTCCTGCTTAGATTCCAGTCGTTCTTTTAGGGTCTTAATTTCCTGTTTGTAGGATTCGATTTCCAACCGCTCCTTCTCGATAGTCAGACGGCTGTTTTCCAAGTCTGTGAGCAAATCCTCAAAACTCTCTTTATCCGCTGTAATGTGCTTCTTAGCATCTTCTATGATATAATCCGGCAGTCCCAGCTTGGAAGAAATTGCAAAAGCATTACTCTTGCCGGGAATACCGATTAAAAGTCTGTAAGTAGGACGTAAGGTCTCTATGTCAAATTCACAGCAGGCATTTTCCACAAAATCAGTAGAAAGGGCATAAACCTTTAATTCGCTGTAGTGGGTAGTCGCCATAGTGCGGATACCCCGGTTATGCAAATAGTCCAATACGGAAACAGCAAGTGCAGCGCCTTCCGTTGGGTCTGTACCGGAACCCAATTCATCAAAGAGACAGAGAGAATCTGAGTCCGCTTCCTTTAAGATGGATACAATATTTACCATATGAGAGGAAAAGGTACTGAGACTCTGCTCGATACTTTGTTCATCGCCGATATCTGCATATACTTCCCCGAAAATAGATAATTCTGAGCGGTCTAATGCGGGAATATGCAGTCCCGCCTGCCCCATAAGGGTCAGTAAGCCGACCGTTTTTAAGGACACAGTTTTACCGCCGGTGTTCGGTCCGGTGATGACCAACAGATCAAAGTCGATTCCAAGCTGGATATCGATGGGAACGACCTTTTTCTTATCTAAAAGAGGATGCCGTCCCTGTCGTATGCGTATTTGATGTTCCATGTTAAAAATCGGCATGGTGGCATTCTGTTCCATGGCAAGGGAAGCCTTGGCAAAAATAAAATCCAGCATGGTCATAGCCTTCTGGTTGTCAGACAGTGTTTCCGTATGGGAAGCTGTCTGTGCGCTTAAGTCGGTCAGAATGACTTCTATTTCTTCCTGCTCTCGTAAAGCAAGCTCCTTCAACTCGTTATTCAGAGCCACAATCGCTGCAGGCTCAATGAAAAAGGTGGAACCGGTGGAGGACTGGTCGTGAACCATACCGGGAACCTGCCCTTTGTATTCGGATTTGACCGGAATACAGTAACGGTTATTGCGCATGGTAACAACGGCATCCTGCAGATAAGCGCGGTAAGAGCCGTTTATCATAGAATTAAGTTGGGAATGAATTCTGTCGTTTGTAATTGCCATACTGCGGCGGATATGCTTTAATGTTGGACTGGCATCATCCGCGATCTCCTCTTCTGAGAGAATACATCTGCGGATTTCGTTAGCCAGCGGAGTCAGCGGCTCTAAGACATCGAAATAGACGTCTAAAGAATCGCCGGGGATCTCTTCCCGTTCTTTACGCCCGTAAGCCTTAATACGGTTTACATTCTCAAGAAAGGCGGCGATGCGTAATAACTCTGCAACGGACAAGACGCTGCCTACTTCCAAAGATTTAATGCAAAGCCCCAGATCCTTGTTGCTGCCGAAAGAAGTAGAGCCTTTGCGGAAAAGATATCCCAAGGCATCGGCAGTTTCGGTCTGCGCCTGGGTAATCGTATCTAAATCGGTCATTGGCTGTAAAGCGGCTGTAAGCTTTTTACCTTGTTCGGAGGTAGCTTTCTCCGTCAGTCTGTCGATTATTTTATTATATTCTAGAACGCGTAATACTTTGCTGTTCATAAATGTTTGTTCCTTTTTATAATGATTGGCAGATTACGCCAAAATGCCGTACCCAAAGCGGGAAGTCAATAAATCTCCTGATGATACAGTCTTATCTTACCATAAACAGGCGGGAATTACTATGAATTTTCATTGCGGGGAAGTTCCTTTTAGATATAAATCGTAACGGGATTTTCTTTCACATAACTTCCTTTACAAGGGTTAGGAAAAAAGATATACTGAAAAAGTAATACAGCTATCTAAAGAACCGGATAGCGGGAAAGGCGAACTGTCTATGGCAGATCAGGAGAAAGAACAAAAGACCGCAGGAACAGAACCGGTAAAGGAGCAGGCAGAATATACCCCTTCCGTCCAGCCGGATTTTTTGCGGGAAAAAATAAAACAAAAACCGGTCAATAAGAGAAAACTGCTCCGCAGAACACTGATTACCGTAGTAATGGCGGTGGTGTTCGGTTTGGTGGCATGTTTTACTTTCCTAATATTGGAGCCGGTCATCAGCAATCGCCTTTATCCGGAGGAAGAGGCGCAGGAGGTGCAGTTCCCGGAGGAGACGGTAACGGAGGAAATGAAGCCGGAGGATATGCTGGTCCAGGATGAGACTGCAGAAGAACCGGTGCAGGCGGAGCTGGAGGATGAGCAAATTGAGGAGTTGCTTTCCCAGGTACAGTTTAAGTTAGAGGATTATCAGACGCTTTATTCCGAGCTGGCACAGCTTGCGACAACGGCAAGCCGGTCGGTTGTGACTGTTACGGGAGTGACTTCCGATGTGGATTGGTTTAATAATATCTATGAAAATGTGGCATCGTCTTCCGGCGTGATCGTAGCCAATAACGGGAAATCGATTCTGGTATTGGTCAGCGCAAGTACCTTACACGGAGCGGATAGTATCGTGGTAACTTTCTGTGATCAGGCACAGGTAAAGGCGGACATAGTACAGTGGGATCAGACTACGGGACTTGCTATTCTCTCGGTGCCGCTCATATCAATCGAGGAAGAGACCATGGATGTGATCGACATTGCCACGCTTGGAAGCTCTAACAGCAATAATCTTTTAGGGATGCCTGTTATTGCGCTGGGCAGCCCGATGGGGATAAGCGGTTCGGTCTGTTATGGCGTTATCACTTCCACGGGAACAGTGATTGACCAGCCGGATTCTGCCTATAAACTGATTACGACGGATATCTATGGCAGCCATAATGCCACAGGTGTTCTGGTGAATCTTAAGGGCATGGTGATTGGTATCATAGATAATGAAAATACAAGCAATGATATGGAAAATCTGTTGAGGGCTTACGGAATTTCGGAGTTGAAGAAAACGATAGAAAAAATGTCCAATGACCAGGAACGGGCGTATATGGGTGTCCATGGGGCGGATGTGCCGCAGGAAGCGATTCTTGAATCTGATATTCCGGCAGGCGCCTACATCAAAGAAATTGAGATTGACTCTCCGGCGATGGAAGCAGGGATACAGAGTGGTGATGTGGTGACACAGGTAAACGGACTGCCGATTACCACCTATGCCGAATTGCTTAATATGCTCTACAATGCCGCACCGGATGATTTGATGACGATCACGCTGGTTCGGCAGGGACGTGAAATGAGCGTGGATGTGATATTGGGCACACGATGATGTATCAGGGAATAAAGTGAGAACTATGTAAATGTGTGTGCTGCAGAGCCGGCCTGTGGTTAAAGCGGGGAGCAGGCTGAAAGAAATGTGAGTCAGAAAAGAGAAGCGCAAGCGAAAAATCGGAAGATTTAAAATAAATAACGCTTCGGAATGGAGGAAATATGAAATTTATCAAGGATTATAAAGAAGGAGACAGAGTATTTGATATTTATCTGTGTAAACATAAACAATCAGCCGTAACCAAAAATGGAAAACCATATGATAATGTGATTTTACAGGATAAGACAGGCACGGTGGACGCTAAAGTCTGGGATCCTAACAGTGCGGGAATTGATGATTATGACACCTTGGATTACATAGAAGTGTATGGTGAGGTAACCTGTTTCCAGGGCGCTCTGCAGGTTAATGTGAAACGGATCCGCAAATGCTGCGAGGGTGAATTTAATCCGGCAGATTATCTTCCGGTCAGCAAATTTCCGATTGAAGATATGATGAAAGAGCTGATTGGATTCATAGACAGCTTGGAGAATCCATATTTAAAGAAGCTATTGCAAATGTTTTTTATAGAAGATCAGGAGTTTGTAAAGGCTTTTAAGCAGTCCTCGGCGGCTAAGACAGTACACCATGGGTTTGTAGGCGGGCTGCTGCAGCATACGCTGGCGGTCACCAGATTGTGTGATTATTACTGTACCCAGTATCCGATTTTGAAGAGAGATCTGTTATTGACGGCGGCGATCTGCCATGATATCGGTAAGACCAAGGAATTATCTCTTTTTCCGGAAAATGATTATACGGATGACGGACAGTTCCTGGGACATATCGTGATCGGCAGCGAGATGGTAGGGGAGAAGATCAGGGCTATTTCAGGATTCCCGAAGGTTCTGGCGAATGAACTGAAACATTGTATTTTGGCACATCATGGGGAGTTGGAGTTCGGCTCTCCGAAGAAACCTGCGATCATAGAGGCGGTGGCGCTTACTTTTGCAGATAATACGGATGCTAAAATGCAGACTTTTACAGAGCTGTTGGAGAGTTCTGCAGAGACAGGATGGCTTGGGTATAATCGGTTGTTTGAGTCTAATGTGATTGGGACGAAGATGGAATAAGCGGGACAGAGAAAGAAATGTTGAAGAAGATATAAAGAGGTATGCATGGAGTATAAGAAGAATGATTTGGTGCAGGTAGAGATTGAGGACATCGGGCATGACGGCGAAGGGATCGGCAGGGTAGAAGGGTATACTTTGTTTGTGAAAGATGCCGTGATCGGTGACTGTGTTCTTGCCAAAATTATCAAGACCAAAAAGAATTATGGGTATGCGAGATTAGAGAAGGTGGTGACGCCTTCTTCTTTTCGTGTGGAGCCGAAATGCCGTTTCCATAGGCAGTGCGGCGGATGCCAGATTCAGGCAATGAGTTATGACAGACAGCTTGTTTTTAAACAGGACAAGGTGCGCAATAATTTGCTGCGGATCGGAGGCTTTACGCCGGAGCAGATTGATGGTGTGATGGAACCTATTGTGGGGATGGAGAAGCCATGGCACTACCGCAATAAGGCACAGTTTCCGGTGGGGTATGATAGGAATGATACTTTGATTACAGGATTTTATGCGGGCAGGACGCATGATATTATTGCGAATACAGACTGTGCGCTGGGAGTGCCGGAGAATCGGGTTATTCTGGAAGCAGTCCTGGAGTATATGCGGGAAAATAAGGTTACGGCATACCGGGAGAACAGCGGAAAAGGGCTGGTGCGGCATGTGTTAATACGTACCGGTTTTCAATCCGGTGAAATTATGGTGTGCCTGGTGATTAATGGAAAGGTCCTGCCGGCGGAAGAGAAGCTGGTGGAGAAGCTGCTGGCGATTGATTTTGCAGAGAAGACGAGGGGGGTACCGGAACGGCAGCGGACCATAGGTGAGAAAAATGATGGGGATGTGTCGCAGGAAGCGCAGCAGGCAACAGGAGGAAAAAGAATTGTCAGCATTTCCGTCAGTACCAATACTGAGCGGACGAATGTTATCATGGGAAAAGAAATTCGCACTCTGTGGGGGAAGGCTTCGATAGAGGATAGTATCAGGATTTTGGAAGTGGTTCAGGAAATGGCTTACGAAACGGGAGAGACAAATGATCAAGGCGCGGATTTTGTATCTACCGGGGAAGCTGTCACATTCCGGATTTCGCCGCTTTCCTTTTATCAGGTTAATCCCGGACAGACGGAAAAACTGTACAGTCTTGCCTTGGAATATGCGGGGCTTACGGGAGAAGAGACAGTGTGGGATTTGTACTGTGGTATCGGAACGATTTCACTTTTTATGGCGAAACGGGCGAAACAGGTATATGGGGTAGAGGTGGTTTCGCAGGCGATTGATGACGCTAAAGAGAATGCCCGGATTAACGGCATAACAAATGCGGAATTTTATGTGGGCAAGGCAGAGGAAGTGCTGCCGGAGTTTTATGAGAAGACGGCAGAATTGCAGGAAGATATCGGAGACAGCCGCGAAGACAGCCGGGGTAAACTGCACCCGGATGTGATTGTGGTCGATCCGCCGCGCAAGGGGTGCGATGAGAGGTGTCTGGAAACCATGCTTAAGATGGAGCCGGAGAGGATTGTGTATGTGAGTTGTGATTCGGCTACGTTGGCTAGGGATTTGCGGATTTTGTGTGATGGCGGGTATGAGTTGAGGAAAGTCAGAGCGGTTGATCAGTTTGGGCATACGGGGCATGTGGAGACTGTCGTTTTGATGTCAAAAGTGTAGGAGTAAGAGAGCCTCAGAT
>CAZPSD010000019.1:0-25591 GCA_964589055.1 uncultured Bacteroides sp. | reverse complement strand
CTGTTAAGATCCAGCACGACATCGGAGGCGCGCAGGTAGCTGTCGCTGGCATATGTGGCGGGAACTGCTGAAATTTCCACTGATCCGTCAGAAGAAAGCCCTGTATTGTCCGGTGTGTCAGGTACAGAGGCGGACGGGGCAGAGTTGCAGGCTGCTAATAGGATACTGATGCCAATGACCGGCAGCAGGATTGTATTCTTTTTACTATTCATAATAACAAAACCTTTCTAAAAGTATTTTGAATGATTATTTAATGGAAATACAGCTTAATTCTTGGTAAACTATAGAAGGTATAGTATCTGTTTCCGGGTATTCTATTCTTTATCTTATCTATCTTACAATAAATTATGTGGGAATCCTAGGGAGAAAATTGAGAAAGTTGTGACGAAGCCTTTGCAGGCGTTGGGAGAAGATAAAGGCATGGGAAATGTCCAAAAGAGCAAGACGGGGAAATAGAATAACAAGAATATAAGACTTTATAAGATAAAGTAAATTGGTATAAAGGAACAGTGAGATATGATGAAAGAAATGACATATGTGTCACAAAAAATGTACGGCAATACCGGAAAAAGTATAAACGGGGAGAAATCGCAAAGGGATTATAATGCGACATTCGGCATTTTGTCAGCGCTTGCCATGATCATGATTGTGGCTGGACACGCGGACTATAATATCCTGACTGTGGGGGAGCTGTTTCCGTATTATTCCTTCCACGTGCCGCTTTTTATGTTTATATCGGGCTATTTCTACAGACGGCAGGAAGAAGAAGCGCCCTTTGCTTATCTGAAGAAAAAAGTACGCAGACTGCTTTTGCCGTATTTTATCTGGAATCTGGTTTACGGGCTGCTTGCGTGGGCATTGCGGGCGGGAGCCGGATTTGCGCTGGGAGAGGCTGTTACCTTTAAGAGCCTGTTTCTGGAGCCTTTTTTACATGGCTACCAGTATCTTTACAATTTTGCGGCATGGTTTGTGCCGGTTCTGTTTTTGATAGAAGCGCTCAACCTGTGTATGCGCCTTCTGTTAAAGAAGCTGCACCTGGACTACGAAGGGTTCATTCTCGCCGGTTCCCTGCTGGCTGGCATGGCAGTGGTGTACCTTGCCATTGGCGGTCATGTGTGGGGATGGTATAAGATGCCGGGCAGGATTCTTTTTCTATATCCATGCTTTCAAATGGGACAGTTCTATTTCCAAAAGCTGGAGAAGCATGATACATTGGGAAATCTGCCCTATTTTGCCATTGTGACCGGCGTGCAGGTGGCGCTGCAGCTTGCCTGCAATGGACTTGCTTACAGCAGCGTATGGTGTACGGGATTTGCTAACGGTCCGGTGATTCCATATGTGACAGTAGTGTCAGGTATTGCTTTTTGGCTTCGGACGGCGAAGATCCTGACGCCTGCGCTTGAAAAGAGCCGCGCTGTCACTTATTTGGGCAGAAATACTTATGCGGTTATGCTGCATCATATCATGGCATTCATGCTGGTGAAGATGGTCATTGCCGGGGTGGCGGCGCATACGGGACTGTGTGCGGACTTTGATTTCGAACAATTTTACGGCAATATTGATTATTATTATTTGGTTGGCGGAGCGGAAGCTTTTAAGATGGTCTATCTTGCAGCAGGATTGATCTTGCCTCTGGCGCTGCAGTATTGGCTGTCACGGAGCTGGCGTCTGCTGCAAAAGCACGCATTCGGTATCCGGAGGACGAATGTGTGAACCGGACTGCGGCAGATGAGTTTTAACCGCTGTTTAAAGGATTTGCAATAAAAGAGCGAGTATGCTACTCTATGGAGTATACGGAGAGAATGCGCAGATAGGAGCGCATAATGAGAATAGAATTATTGTCACCGGAAAACATGGTATGGATGCAGGCGGTTACGGGGCTGCTTGTTTCGGCAGGACTGCTGCTTGGCATATTGCATTATATGCGGTTTCATATGCTGGGAATTTATAACTGGGACGGACGGAAATATCATTTTCTGGGGCAGGTGCGGATTCGGAAGGTCCGGAGAGGACATAGGGGGAACTGCAAAGGAAATGACACATATGTCATAAAAATATCCGAACGTATGTGGGATCTGTCATATACCACCCGGTATATGATAGTGCCGTCTAAGCAATTTGTACATAGGAACCGAAACGGCGGTCTGCTGCTGAAGGCGGGTAAAGAGACGGCGTGGCTGCCGATAGAAGCGAAAATGCGTCAGGACATATATTACCGATATTACCGATAATTTTGGCCCATTTTTATTTTGGTTCCATTTTATGGAATGTTTTGGTATGATGTAACAAAGTATTTGTGCCGTGCGTAGTGTGATGTGTGTATATGAAAATATGCGCGCCGGGAGCGGAATATGTCTAATTTAATTATAGAAGAAAGGGAAAATCCATGATCACAGTTTCCTTATGTATGATCGTAAAAAATGAAGAAAAAGTTCTGGAAAGATGTCTGGACAGCATTGCCGATCTGATGGACGAGATCGTGATCGTGGATACCGGATCGACCGATGCAACTAAGCGGATCGCATCGGAATATACGGATAAGGTCTATGACTTTACATGGATCGGGGACTTTTCCGCGGCGCGAAACTTCGCTTTTTCCAAGGCGGAAATGGACTATATCTATTCCGCGGATGCGGATGAAGTGTTAGATGAGAAGAACCGGCAGGCATTTTTACAACTGAAAAAGACGTTGCTGCCTGAGATCGACATGGTGCAGATGTATTATACAAATCAGCTTGCCCATGGAACGATCTATAATTATGACAAAGAGCTGCGTCCGAAACTTTTTAAGAGAGTGCGCACTTTTCGGTGGCAGGGAGCGATCCATGAGCAGGTAGGACTGGAGCCCGTGATCTACGACAGCGGCATTGAAATTATTCATATGCCTGAGAATAACCATAAAAACAGGGATTTGGAGACCTTTGCGCGGATAATCGGGACAGGAGAGAGGTTAGATAAGAGACTTCACAACATTTATGCGAAGGAACTTTTTATTTCGGGAGAGGATCAGGATTTCTTGGCGGCGAGAGATTTTTTCCGGGAATCCTGTAAGGATCCGCTGCGCAGTGTGGATGAGATTAAGGAAGCAGCCTGCGTGGCGGCCAAAGCGGCAAGGATTGCCAAGGATACGGCGGATTTCTTTAAATATGCGCTGAAAGTGACCGCCTGCGAGGGCTGTGCGGAGATTTGCTGTGAACTGGGAATATATTATTTGGAGAAACGGGATATAGACGAAGCTGTTTTATGGTTTTATAATGGAGCCTATGAGACGGAAAGCATCCTGAATATTCACAGCAGCGGTGATATTCCGTTAAAAGGGCTGGCAAAGTGCTATCGTGCGCTTGGTGATGAGGCGCAGGCGGCAGCTTACGAGCAGGCAGCCGCAGCGTGGCATGTACAATGCAAATGACAGAGAGGTATCATATATGAAATGGGAAGAAAATGTGCGTAAGGCAGTGCCTTATACGCCGGGGGAGCAGCCTCAAAAAGAGGGCGTTATTAAGTTGAACACAAATGAGAGCCCTTATCCGCCGGCACCGGGTGTGGAGCGTAAGCTTGCCAAGCTGAAGGCTGATAAGATGCGGCTTTATCCGGCATTCCCGGAGAAGACTGATTTGGCGGCGGAACTTGCGTCATATTATCATATCAATCAGGACCAGATTTTTATCGGTGTGGGATCAGATGATGTATTGTCTGTGGCTTTCATGACATTTTTCCAGTCCGGGAAACCGGTTCTGTTTCCGGATATCACCTATTCTTTTTATGATGTGTGGGCAGATGTATATAAGATCCCTTATGAGACGAAGGCGCTGGATGAGAATTTCCGCATTAAACCGGAGGACTATAAGCAGCCCAACGGCGGGGTGATCTTTCCCAATCCCAATGCACCGACAGGAATCCTGATGGCTTTGGACAAGGTCGAGGAAATGATTGCTGCCAATCGTGATGTGGTAGTGATTGTGGATGAAGCCTATGTGGATTTCGGTGGAGTCAGCGCGCTGCCGCTGATTGAGAAATACGATAATCTGCTGGTGGTGCAGACTTTTTCCAAGTCCAGAGCTATGGCGGGTATGCGGATTGGCTATGCCATGGGGCATCCGAAGTTGATTCAATATCTGAATAACGTGAAATATTCCGTCAATTCCTACACCATGAATTATGCCGCGCTGGAGCTTGGCGTGGAATCGGTTCGGGACGAAGCATATTTTAAGGAATGTTGCGGCAGGATCATAAAGACCCGTGAGAAAGCGGAAGAAGAACTGACAAGATTGGGCTTCACGTTCCCGAAGTCGTACAGTAATTTTATTTTTGCTTCACACAAAGAGATACCGGCGCAGTTGATTTTTGACAAGCTTAAAGAAAATGACATTTATGTCAGACATTGGAATAAAGACAGAATAGACAATTATCTGCGGATTACCATCGGCACGGATGAGGAGATGGAGGCGCTGTATGCCGCTTTAGAGAAGATTTGCGGATAATAAGTGCCTGTAAGGAATATATTATATAAAAAGGGAAAGAGGTCGTAATGGAAGGATTAGCAGTTGCATTTGCAAATACACTTGGAAAATATGTGGCCAAAGAGATCGTGGTATTTATCGTATCGATGATTCCCCTTCTGGAGCTGCGCGGAGGGCTTATCGTAGCGTCGCTGCTGCAGGTACCGATCACCAAGGCGATTCCGATTTGTATCATCGGTAATATTATCCCGATCCCGTTTATTTTGCTTTTTATTAAGCAGATTTTTAAATGGATGAAGAAAATCAAAATCTTCCGCGGTCTGATCGAAGGGCTGGAGAAACGGGCAATGAGTAAGAGCGATAATATTAAAAAGTATGAATTTTGGGGGCTGGTGCTGTTTGTAGGGATTCCGCTGCCGGGTACGGGAGCATGGACGGGATCTTTGATCGCAGCGCTTTTGGAAGTGGATTTTAAGAAAGCGGTTCTGGCGGAACTGCTCGGTATCATGATAGCTACCGTTATCATGTCCTTTGTTTCTTATGGACTTTTAGGTGCATTGCTCGGATAAGACGATAGAAGAAGGAACCGTAGCGTGAGCGCATAAATTATTTTCGTAAAGTTGTTTATTGCGTTGTCATCGCGGTAAGTTGCTTCGGAATTGGGAGTGACATGGGTAATCGGAAAAGAAATATCCTGTTAGGCGGCATATCGATGGTAGTGTTTGCAGGTGTGATCTTTGTGATTGTATTGATCATGCGGGAAAAATCTGTGCAGGAGAGCCGTAATCTTGCCTTAATGAAAGGTGTGATTGCTGTCTGCGACAGCACGGAGACAGAAGAACTGTCCGCCGACAAGGCGATCGATGGGGATGCGGAGACGCTGTCCTCCCGTTGGTCCAGCGAGAATAATTGGGAAGATCCCTCCCACTATATAGAACTGGAATTTCCGGAAGAAATTTCAGTTTCTTTTGTTGTGTTGAAATGGGAGAGACGCAATGCGGTATCTTACGCTTTGGAAGGTTCTTTGGACGGCAATGTCTGGACGGCGCTTAGGTCTTTTGACACTGCACCGGAAGCTAAAAATCAGGAGATTGTGCTGGACGAGGCGGTTACAGTGCGCTATTTACGTCTGACCGTGGACGAGGTATCCAGACGAGAGGAAGATTACTCTAATCTTTACCAAAATGTATCACTCTACGAATTTGAGGTTTATGCGGACAAGCCTGCCGCCTATCAGGTACAGGCTCCGGTGATCGAGACGGAAGCGGACGGCAGCAGGCATTTGTCCATGCCGCAGGCTCCGGAGGGATATACGATTGAGTTTATCGGCGCCGACTTAGAGCAGGTGATCGGGGCAGACGGCACGATTTATGATACCATTCAGGATAAAGAAGTGACGGTGGGGTATCGGGTGCTGGATTTGGCAGGAAAAGAGGAGACACGGGAGGTTTCTTTTGTCATTCAGGTGCCTGCGTATCAGAAAGACCGCAGGACAGAGACCCAGACGGATGTCTTGGAGGAGGGGCAGGCTGTCAATGACTGCCCGGAGGTAATTCCGGCATTACAGGAATGGAAAGGCGGCACGGGCGCTTTTACGGTAACGGCACAGACCCGTGTGATCGTGGATATCGATTCTGCACAGGAGCTCAGAGCCGTGGCGGAGCTTTTGGCAGAACAATATGATGAGAAAATATGCAATTCTGATGAGGCAGTGGAGAATGATGTCCGGTATGGCTTGGAGATTTATGAAGGAACTATGGAGGATGCGCAGCCGGGGGATATTTATCTGGGATATGCAGAGGAATCCAATGGTTTGGGGGAGGAAGGTTATACCTGCGATATAACTGACATATGTGTCATAAAAGCGGAATCCGCCACGGGGGTCCGGTGGGGAACGGTTACTTTGCTGCAAATGCTTTTCCCGGAGCAGTGTGAGGAGCCGGGTATCGTGCCGCAGGGACAGATCAGGGATTATCCGCTTTATGAGGTGCGTGGTTTCGGTATTGATGTAGCAAGAGCGGCTGTGTCTGCAGATATGCTGTATCGGATCATGGAAACGATGTCTTGGTATAAAATGAACGACCTGACTGTTCATTTGAATGATAATGTGATACTTTCTACCAGCGGGCTGACGGATTCCGTTGAGAGCGCCATGACTGCATACAGTGCTTTCCGGCTGGAATCGGATCTCACAAATGCAGAAGGCGAACGACTTACTGCAGAAGATTATTATTATACGAAAGAGGAGTTTGCCGGGTTGATCAAGACAGCGAAAAACTATGGTGTGACCGTGGTGCCTGAGATCGATACGCCGGCACATTCCTTATCAATCACGAAACTGTTTCCGGAATATGCCTTGACCAGCCGTGTGGAGTCGGTGGATCAGATTGATCTTCACAATACGGATGCCAAAGCGATTGTGAAGGAAATCTGGACAGAAGCGTTGGATGATACAAATGGAGCCTTTCGGGATGCGGAGATTGTAGGAATCGGCATGGACGAATATTATGGAGACGGCGAAGAGTATAGAAAGTTTCTCGTGGAAATCAATGAACTGGTGCAGGCTGAAGGGAAAACGGTGCGTTTGTGGGGAAGTTTAGGTAATGTAAGCGGCACTACGATTCCGGATACGGAAAATTTGCAGATGAATATATGGAGTACGATATGGGCTGATCCAAGGGAAATGTATGAGGCCGGCTACTCAATCATCAATATGCAGAATAATCACCTTTACATCATTCCGGGTGGCGGCTATGACTATCTGGAACTGGAAGATTTACGGGATAACTGGGAGCCGAATAAATTTTATGACTACAATGAATTGGAAGTAATACCCGCCTATTCGCCCCGGATGCTGGGCGCAGCTTATATGATCTGGAATGATATGAGCAGGGAACTGGATATAGGGGAAGAAGAGATGTACGAGCGGTTTGTGCAGCCTATCGATGTGATAGCAGGTAAATTGTGGCTGTAAAATGTTGCGGACTGCAATTTGTGGCAGATCTGGTGATAATTGATTTGAAATGGAGACGAATATGGAAGCATATACGGATTTTGCATTGGTTTACGATACTTTTATGGATGATACCCCTTATGAGGAATGGGCTGAATATATTGTGGAATTGCTGCATGAGTATGCTGATGATTTTTTGCCGGAGCGTGAACCGGATGCCAATCTCAGGCAGGAGCGGAATACTATTCTGGACCTTGGCTGCGGCACTGGCACTCTGACGGAGCTGTTGGCACGCAAAGGCTATGATATGATCGGTGTAGACAATGCGCAGGAGATGCTTCAGATTGCGATGGACAAGCGTGCGCAGTCAGGCCTGGATATCTTGTATCTGCTGCAGGATATGCGGGAATTTGAACTGTATGGTACGGTCGGTGCGGTGATCAGTGTTTGTGATTCCCTGAATTATCTGTTGGAGGAGGAGGATATTTTGCAGACATTTCGTTTGGTCAATAATTATTTGTTCCCCCGCGGGATTTTCATTTTCGACTTTAACACGGTGTACAAATATGCTACTGTAATTGGAGATGCGATAATCGCCGAGAACCGGGAAGAATGCAGCTTTATCTGGGAAAACTATTATCACGGGGAGGAAGAGATCAACGAGTATGATCTGACAATCTTTGTGAGAGAGGACGCGGATTCGAAAAGCGGCGGCGATGCGCTGTCCACGGAAAAAGGTCAGGAATCCGCTAATCATGAGGCGTTGTTTCGCAAATTTCAGGAGACACACTATCAGAGAGGGTATCGTCTCGATCAGATGCTGCGGCTGGTGGAGCAGTCCGGGCTGCAGTTTTTGGAAGCGATAGATGCAGATACCCATGGAGCGGTTACGGATGAGAGCGAGAGGATTTATATCGTAGCGCGCAAGGGCGCTGATACTACGGCAAATAATTATCCGGTATAGTGTCTCAAATATGTGTGTCAGAACCCTGAATATGCTTCACCGTTTCAGGCAAGAACTGCACATAATACAAGTCCGGTGGTGACAGCCGCCTCCGAGCAGGTGCCGTCCAGCGTGGCGCTTGGCGTGCTGATGGATAAGAATAATACAGTGAAGCAGGCGGGCGGGTTTATTATCCAGTTGATGCCTTTTACAGAGGATGAGATAATCGATAGACTGGAACGGAAGCTTGCTGCCATGAAACCGGTGACGGCAATGCTGGAAGAAGGTAACACGCCGGAGCAGATACTGGAAATTGTTTTGGGGGATCTGGGGCTGGAGATTACCGATAACATGCCCGTTCGGTTTCATTGTAATTGCAGCAAGGAGCGGGTAGAAAAGGTGCTGGCCAGTTTGGGAAAGAAAGAATTGCAGAAATTGATAGAAGAGGGCAAAGATGTGGAGTTGAACTGCCATTTCTGCAATACCAATTATATATTTGGAGTGGATGAATTGCGGATAATACAGAGAAAAATAAAAGATTAAAAGAGAGGCGGTATGCGTCATGAAACATGGATTTGTAAAAACGGCGGCAATGACTCCTAAGATCAAAGTGGCCGATCCGGTCTATAATGCGAAAGAAATCTGTAAAGGAATTGATGAGGCTGTTGCAAAAGGAGCTAAGATCATTGTATTTCCCGAGTTGTGTCTGACGGGATATACCTGTAACGATTTGTTTTTACAGGAGCTTTTGTTATCGCAGGCAAAAGAAGCGCTCCATATCGTGACAGATGCCACCGCCGGAAGCGATGCGCTTGTTTTCGTCGGGCTTCCTTTAGAAAAGAACCAGAAACTTTATAATGTGGCGGCTGTGCTGCAAGATGGCGAGGCGCTTGCTTTTATTCCCAAGAAATTCATACCGTCCTATGCGGAGTTCTATGAGGCACGGCATTTTGCGCCGGGTAATACGGTGCCGGAATCCTATTGCTATGAAGGAGAAGAGGTGCCTTTCGGAACCAATATTTTATTTGAATCAGATGCCGTGAATGGTCTGGTGGTCGGCTGTGAGATCTGTGAAGATATCTGGGTGCCCGATTCACCGGGGATTTCCCATGCTTTGGCAGGAGCCACCGTGTTGGTGAATCTGTCCGCTTCCAATGAGACGGTGGGAAAGGATGCCTATCGTGAGATGCTGGTAAAGTCTACCAGCGCCAAATTAATCTCTGCCTACGTCTATGCTTCGATGGGTGAAGGAGAGTCCACACAGGATCTTGTCTTCGGCGGACATAATATCATAGCGGAGAACGGAACTGTTTTAATGCAGGCGAAACGTTTTGAACCGGAAAATATATATGCGGATATCGATATTCACAGGCTGTGTCACGAGAGACGCAGAATGACCACCTATCTGCCGGAAAGAGCGGCACAATATCTGGTGGTGCCGGTTCATATGGAGAAAGAAGATACGGTGCTGGAAAGAAAGTTTGCGCCCCATCCTTTTGTGCCATCCGATCAGGCGGAACGGGACAAGCGCTGTGACGAGATCCTTTCCATTCAGTCCTACGGATTAAAGAAGCGTTATGAACATACCGGGTGCCGGTCTGCGGTTATCGGTATTTCCGGCGGTCTGGATTCTACGCTGGCGCTCCTGGTGACAGTGCGGGCTTTTGACATGCTGGGGCTTGACAGGCATAAAATCACGTCGGTTACCATGCCCTGTTTCGGAACGACAGACAGAACTTATGACAATGCCTGCAAGCTTGCAATGACGTTGGGAACTACACTGGAGGAAGTGGATATTAAGGAAGCGGTAACCATCCATTTCAGGGATATTAAGCAGGATATAGAATGCCATGATGTGGCTTACGAGAACGGACAGGCGAGAGAAAGGACGCAGATTTTGATGGATATTGCCAACCGTACCGGAGGTATGGTTATCGGTACCGGAGATATGTCAGAGCTTGCGCTTGGCTGGGCAACCTACAACGGCGATCATATGTCCATGTACGGAGTCAATGTGGGAGTGCCGAAGACGCTGGTGCGTCATCTGGTGCAGTATTATGCGGATACTTGCGACAATAGGCAGCTTCGGGAGGTTTTGCTGGACGTACTTGACACACCTGTCAGTCCTGAACTTCTGCCGCCTGCGGACGGTGTGATTTCCCAAAAGACGGAAGATTTGGTAGGACCTTATGAACTGCACGATTTCTTCTTGTATTATATGCTCCGCTGCGGCTTCGAGCCGGCAAAGATATACCGGATCGCCTGTGAAGCTTTTTATGGGATATATGACACGGATGTCATTTTGAAGTGGCTGAAAATATTCTATAGAAGATTTTTTGCGCAACAGTTCAAGCGTTCCTGCCTGCCGGACGGACCGAAAGTGGGAAGCGTAGCGGTATCGCCCCGCGGCGATCTGCGTATGCCGTCCGATGCCTGCGCTGCGATCTGGCTGCAGCAGTTGGAAGATATTTAAGTATAAGCGTAATATAATGCAGCCAAAACAAGCGGGCGAAAACATTTTTTCCGTCCGCTGTTTAATAGTATTCCCGTTGTAGGCAACGTCGTCTATTCTTCTTCATCTCCCACATTCTCCAGCGCTTTGTTCAGAGAAGAAGATATGGCATCCAAGAGAATCATAGAGGTATACTTGCTGTCATCGGCATATGTAATTCCTTCCAGACTCTGGTTCTTAATAATTTGATCCGCCAGGTCTTCAAAAGAAGGCTGGATGAGAGGATACATTGTGGCAACGGCTTCATCCAGATTGACAAGGCGGATGGAGTTGATATTTTTCTCGTCCACAGTCACCTCGATCTCTACCACATTGTCATTTAGGATCAGGGAAGTCGTATAGACGCCCGGCACATAGGAATTTTCCGTGGCTTGTGTCATGGTGGACATAGTCTCTTCCTTTTCCTCTTTGGGAAGGAACATGATAATGAGCAGGATGATAAAAAGGATACCGAGTGCAGCGAAGATGCCGGTATATATCAATTCTTTTACATGAAGCACGACAATTTTGGTTTTGGAACTCATACAATATCCCCATAGAAAATCTTTTTAACAGTTTATGAAACAAAAAAGAATATTATACCTTAGAGAGGCAAAAAGGCTTTGCGTTTATATAATGATACTGGAAAGATTTTTATTTCCTACTTGACAGATTAAAAAACAAGGAGTATATTCATATAAATTAACTAGGAAAAGTAAGAAATGATAATGCGGTTAAGAAATAATAATGTAGTAATAATGTAATATGTAATATATAGAAGAAAGAACAAGAACGAAAAGAGGAGTGAGACCTTGAACTGGGAAGTGATACAGGAATATCTGCCTTTGTACCGGAAAGCCATGTGGCTTACCCTTCGGATTGGCTGGATCGGTATTGTTTTTGCCATACTGTTAGGGCTTGTGTGTGCGTTGATCGTGCATTACAGGATTCCGGTACTTAGACAGATCATTAAAATATACATTGAAATATTTCGGAATACACCGCTGCTGGTACAGTTGTTTTTTATCTATTTCGGTTTACCCAAAATCGGAATCAGTATTTCCGCGGAAGTCTGCGGTG
Source organism: uncultured Bacteroides sp. (assembly GCA_964589055.1). Lineage (GTDB taxonomy): Bacteria > Bacillota > Clostridia > Lachnospirales > Lachnospiraceae > UBA3282. Next base: position 13,664 of record CAZPSD010000019.1, on the reverse strand, counting down.
TATTAGGACTGGCGCTTTTAGGCGGAAGTTACATGGCAGAAGCCTTCCGAAGCGGTTTAGAAGCGATTGAACCCATCCAGATGGAAAGCGCCCTAAGCCTTGGCATGAGCCGTTCCCAGGCAGTTTATCATGTGATTCTGCCGCAGGCGGTATCGATCAGCGTTCCGGCTTTTGTGGCGAATGTGATATTTCTTTTGAAGGAAACCAGTGTTTTTTCCGCTGTCAGCCTGATGGATCTGATGTTTACCGCTAAGGATCTGATCGGACTGTATTATAAGACGGCAGAATGCTTATTTCTGTTGGTAGTCTTTTACCTCATTATCTTACTGCCGGTATCTATTCTTGGCAGCCTTTTGGAAAGGAGGCTTCGCTATGCCGGATTTGGGGATTAGTGTTTTATTTAAGGGAAAAAACATGATACGTATGCTGGGCGGTCTGTGGATTGCCTTAAAGATCAGTCTGCTCTCTGTTGTAATCAGCATTCCGCTGGGAATCCTTCTGGGGATAGTGATGACCTGGGAAAATCCGGTGACAAAGGTGATTACAAGGATTTATTTGGAAATTGTACGGATTATGCCGCAGATGGTGCTTTTGTTTATTGTGTTTTTCGGAACGACCCGTATGTTTGGCTGGAACCTGTCTGCGGAGACGGCGTCGGTCATTGTGTTTACCTTCTGGGGAACTGCGGAAATGGGCGATCTGGTGAGGGGTGCCCTGATCAGTATTCCGAAGCATCAGTACGAGAGCGGCGCGGCGCTTGGTATGGTCAAGCCGCAGATTTACTTTTACATTATCGTGCCGCAGACATTGCGGAGGCTGATTCCGCTGTCCATCAACCTTGTGACGCGAATGATCAAAACCACCAGCCTTGTCATGATGATCGGTGTCGTGGAGGTACTTAAGGTAACGCAGCAGATTATTGAGGCAAACCGCATGACATCGCCCAATGCGGCGTTTGGTCTCTACGGCACGGTGTTTGTCCTGTATTTTATTGCCTGCTGGCCTATCAGTATGCTGGCGGGATATTTGGAGAAAAGATGGAGCTGATGTTCATTGGCGGCAGATAACGGCAGAATAGCGGCAGTGACCGGATTGTAAGAAAAGATGCGTATAATGTGCGCGGAAAAGAGGAAAGCGATGGCGGAAGCGTTATTGAAAATAGAGCATGTAAAGAAAAGCTATGGTCAGGGAAATATTCTGGATGATCTGACCCTGACGGTTCATAAAGGCGAGGTAGTGGTCATTATCGGGCCTTCGGGCTGCGGCAAAAGTACTCTGCTTCGTTGTATCAACGGACTGGAACCGATACAGGAAGGCAGGATTTGCCTGCGGGAAGAGGAGATCGACGGCAAGGCGAAAAATATTGCTGCGATCCGCCAGAAAATAGGAATGGTATTCCAAAGCTATGAATTATTTCCCCATAAGACGATTCTTGAAAATACCATTCTGGCGCCTATGAAGGTGCAGAAGAGAAGCAGAGCGGAGGCGGCGGAAGAAGCGGAGAAGCTGCTTGATAAGGTGGGATTGTTGGAGAAAAGAGACAGCTATCCGAGACAGCTTTCCGGCGGACAGAAGCAGCGTGTTGCCATTGTACGGGCGCTTATGATGCATCCGGAGATCATGCTTTTTGATGAGGTGACGGCAGCCCTTGATCCGGAGATGGTCAGGGAGGTGCTGGATACTATGTTAGAGCTTGCAAGGCAGGGAAGCACGATGGTGATCGTTACCCATGAAATGTCCTTTGCAAGAGCGGTGGCAGACCGGATCATATTTGTTGATCAGGGTAAGATCGTAGAAGAGGGGACACCGGAAGAGTTTTTCACAAACCCTAAGAGCGAACGGGCAAAACAATTCCTACATACATTTGAATTTGACTAGGAAATGCCCCTTCCATAAATGCCTGTGTCGGTGCAGCATCCGCAGGCGGGCGTAAGCTTAACAAATAAGCTGCACGGAAAAGAGGAGAAGATTATGAAAAATCAGAAACTGAAAAAGACAACGGCACTTCTTGCAGCATTAACCCTTTCCATGGCAATGTTATCAGGCTGCGGCAGCCAGGCACAAACAACAGCAGGCAGCACGGACAGTGCGGCAGAGGTTGAGAGCGATGCAGCAGCGGCAGAAGACACTGCAGCAGAGACAGAAGACAGTGCGGCAGAGACAGAAGACACAGCCGCTGCGGACGATACGGCAGATGCCGTTTACCGTACTTTGGATGAAATCAAAGAGAGCGGCACGATCAACATCGGTGTATTTTCCGATAAGAATCCTTTCGGTTATGTGGATGAAAACGGTGAATATCAGGGTTATGATGTATACTTTGCAGAAAGACTGGCAGAAGATCTCGGGGTAGAGATCAACTATGTATCGACAGAGGCTGCCAGCAGAATTGAGTATCTGCAGACCGGAAAAGTAGATATTATTTTAGCAAACTTTACCGTAACAGATGAGAGAAAAGAGGAAGTGGACTTTGCACTGCCTTACATGAATGTGGCATTGGGAGTCGTATCTCCTGACAGCAATGTCATTGAGAGTCTGGATGACTTGGGAGCAGACGATCAGGTGATCGTTATTTCCGGTACAACGGCAGAAACTTATCTGATTGAGAACTATCCGGATATTACATTACAGAAGTATGATGCTTATGCGGCTGCAAAGACTGCACTGGAGAACGGCAACGGCGTGGCATGGGCAAATGATAACACGGAAGTTATCGCATTTGCATTACAGAATGAAGGCTATACGGTAGGAATCCCTTCTCTGGGAAGCCAGGATACGATCGCACCTGCGGTTACGAAAGGTAATACTACTTTGTTAGACTGGATCAATAATGAAATCGTAGCGCTTGGCGAAGAAAATTTCTTCCATGCAGATTATGAGGCTACTTTAGCAGATACTTATGGTACAGATTATGAAGAAACGCTCGTTGTAGAGGGCGGCGCAGCCGCAGAATAGTTTGTGGTATTGCCAGACCGCATCATGTACCCTCCTGCATGATGCGAAATATATTGACAAGCGCTCGAATCGGATGTTATTCTGATACGAGACAAAGGCGTTCTTATTTTTATGGGATAAGAATGCCTTTTTTTAGGGGCTTAATGTATGAAAGGAAGGAATAAGATGAGAAAGAATTATACAAAACAGGATATCATTCAACTGGTGGCAGATGAAGATGTGGAATTTATCCGCTTACAGTTTACCGATATCTTCGGCAATCTGAAAAATGTGGCAATTACATCGAGTCAGTTGGAAAAGGCATTGGATAATGAGTGTATGTTTGATGGTTCTTCCATAGAAGGTTTTGCGCGGATCGAGGAATCTGACATGTATCTGTATCCGGATTTCAGCACCCTTGAGATATTTCCGTGGAGACCGCAGCAGGGCAAAGTGGCGAGACTGATCTGCGATGTATACCGTCCTAACGGTCAGCCGTTTGAAGGTGATCCGCGTTATATCTTAAAACAGGCAATTCAGACTGCGGCTGATTTAGGCTATACCTTTGAGGTGGGACCGGAATGTGAATTTTTCCTGTTTAATACGGATGAAAATGCAATGCCGACGACGATTACCCATGAGCAGGCAGGCTACTTTGATCTGGGACCGATGGATTTCGGTGAAAATGCCAGACGGGATATGGTGCTCACGTTAGAGGAGATGGGATTTGTCATTGAGGCATCCCATCACGAGGTGGCCCCGGCGCAGCATGAGATTGATTTCAGGTATGACGAGGCATTGGCGACGGCGGATAATATTATGACCTTTAAGCTGGCGGTGAAAACCATTGCCAGAAGACACGGTCTGCACGCCACGTTTATGCCTAAGCCTAAGTATGGCGTGAACGGCTCCGGTATGCACATTAACATGTCCTTGTCCAAGGACGGCAAAAATATTTTTGCTGACAAAAATGACAAGCTTGGACTGAGCAGGGAAGCTTACTTTTTCATCGGCGGAATTATGAAGCATATGCAGGGCATGACAGCGATTACCAATCCGCTGGTTAATTCATATAAGAGACTTGTACCGGGTTATGAGGCTCCGGTATACATCGCATGGAGCTCAACGAACAGAAGCCCGCTGATCCGTATTCCGGCATCCAGGGGAGAGGGGACCAGAATTGAGTTAAGATGTCCCGATCCTTCGGCGAATCCGTATCTGGCGCTGGCAGTATGCCTGCGCGCAGGCTTAGATGGCATTATCAATGAGATTACACCGCCCCGCAGTGTGGACTGTAATATTTTTGAAATGACGAAGCAGGAGAAGAAGTTACAGGGAATTGAAGAAATTCCGGGTACTCTGATCGAGGCAATCTATCATATGGAAGCGGACCCATTTATTAAGGATGTTTTAGGAGAGCACACATATAATAAATATATCGAGGCAAAGAAAGCCGAATGGTATCGTTATCGCTCTCAGGTAACGGACTGGGAGGTTAACGAGTATCTGAATACCTTCTAGGAAAAGGCGCTTTGAAAAAGAGTAACCCTGAATTGAGGGATAAGCCGGAGAGAAACGGGCTGAAGGAGGTGAGCGTGTGATCAACATTATAGTGGTATTGCCGAAGCTGGAAGACGCCAAAGGCATTCGCGGTATTTTGATGAAAAACGGCTTTCCGGTAACGGCAGTCTGTGCGACAGGCGCTCAGGCACTCAGCCAGTTAGATGATCTGGATGATGGTATCATAATATGCGGCTATAAAATGACAGATATGATCTATAGAGAATTGCACGACTGCCTCCCGAAAGGCTTTGAAATGCTTCTATTGGTATCTCAGCACATGATGAATGAATGTATGGATAATGATATCATATGTCTTTCCATGCCGCTTAAGGTACATGATTTGGTTAATACGGTACATATGATGAGCCAGGCGATTCTGCGCCGCCGCAGGAAGGCGAAGCAGATGCCTAAAACGCGCAGCTTGGAGGAAACCCAGATCATTAAAGAAGCCAAGGAACTTCTGATGGTCCGTAATCATATGACCGAGGAGGAAGCGCACCGTTATATCCAGAAATGCAGCATGGACAGCAGCACCAATATGGTGGAGACTGCACAGATGGTACTGGCAATGATGCGGACATAACTGTTTTGCCTTGCATGGTGGAGAGCGATTCGTGCTGAATGTTTGAATGCTTGAAAGAGAATGCAGGTTGCAAGAGAGTGCAGTATCATGTATACTTGATATGAAACATAGGGGGCTTTGATTAAGCGGGGAAAGCGGGCAAAAGGAGATTGATATTCTGAAGAATATATCGGAACTTTCGGAAATCGAAATCGGTGCAGGGAAAGTGGCGCGCAGTGAAATCGAGAAAGGGGAAGAAAGCCGGTTTGATCCGTATTTTGCAGATGTGATGCCGGTGATGATCGATGACGATACGGGATATCGGGTGCGTGAAGTGCGATAGCGGCGGAAGACATCAGGAAGAGAGAGCATGACAATGAAAGAACACAGACAGACGAAGGGAGCCGACAAGAGCAGATTTTTCGGAAGTATCAAGGGAAATATTATTTCCTATGTGGCGATATGTATCGCGATCATCATAGCAGTGACAGCAACGCTTAACAGCATTGTTATGAGAAATGTGTTGATTGCCAATGGACGCGATACGCTTACGGAGGAGGCGGAGAACACAAGCGAACTGATCAACGAGTGGCTTATCAGACAGGCATATATTGTTGAGACAATGAAAAGCACACTTGAGACGGCGGATACGGATGATATGGAATCCGTTATGGATTATTTGGAAGTAAACCTTGCCAAGAATCCGGATGCGCTGATGTATTACTGTTGTCTGGCTTATGACGGCGGAGTTTTTCCGGCAGACCATTCTTCCCTGGATCTTGATCCGACCACAAGAGACTGGTGGATTGATGCGATGGAGACAGGAGGATTGATTTACACGGAGCCGTATACGGATTTTGCAACGGGGCAGATGATTGTCTCTATAGCAGAACCGCTTACCATAGATGGAGAACAGGCGGCGATACTTGCAGATATTACGATTGACAGCCTGATTGAGATGGTGCAAAGCACGGGGACGGATGAAAGCATACAGACCTTTCTGCTGGCTGAGGATAATAGTGTGATTACCCATAAAAATGAAGCCTATTTGCCTAAAGAGGAAGGGAATACCGTTTTATCCGATGTGCTTTCCATTGATCTTGCGAGGGAGGATATATCCACTTTCAAGGATTATGACGGTGTAACTAAGTATTATGCTGTACGGGAAATCGAGACTACAGGCTGGAAACTTGGAATTGCGCAGGCAACGTCTGTCATTAGCAATCAGATCAGAAGTGATCTGATACTGCCGTTATCAGTGGATTTAATTCTTCTGATAGCGTTTATTATTCTGCTGAACGTTGTAGTAACCCGACTCTTAAAGCCTCTGGCGGAAATGAAAATTTTTGTAAGGGAAAAGGTAATCGGCATAAAGAACTGTCAAGAGGCGAAAAACGAGGTTGGAGAAATCAGTTATCTTATCCGGGAACTGGAGAGCAGAGTGGTTTCCACCATACACAAAACACAGGAAGAAGCCGCGCTGATTCAGAATATGATATCCGAAACGGACAGCCATGTATCGGATATGAACGGTAATATTATGGAAATCAGTGCGATTATGGAGGAAACAGGAGCAAGCGTAACCACACAGACAGCCAGTATCGGTGAGATTGACAGGAATTGTCAGGATGTTGCAGGGGCTATGGATGAGTTGACGAAAAATACCCGGACAATCACGGAACGGGCAAATGAGATTATCGTGAAAGTGGAACAGATGGTTCCGGAACTGTTAGATGATAAGAAAAATGCCATTGCCATTACGCTGGACAGTAAGAAAAGCCTTGAAAATGCCATTGAAGAGACGAAGGTGATCGGGAAGATTGTGGAAGTGTCCCGGGCAATCAGTTCCATCGCAGGGCGGACGAATCTGCTGGCTCTCAACGCGTCCATTGAAGCAGCAAGAGCCGGAGAGGCAGGAAGAGGTTTTGCTGTTGTTGCGGATGAAATCAAGCAGTTAAGCAATACCACAGGCAGTGAGATTGATAAGGTCAATGCATTGGTTGAACAAGTCGTTCAAAGTGTCAATAAGCTTTCGGATGCAAGCAACAGAGTAATTACCTTTTTGGATGAGATCGTATTGAAAGATTACGATAAGCTGGAAATTCTTGCAGACAGTTACAAAGAGGATGCATCTTATTATGCAAAAGTAAGCGATACATTGGGCGTTCATGCGGAAAACTTAAGCGTATCCCTCGCTAATATCAATCACATTGTAGAGACAATTGATGTATCCCAGAGGGAACTGGACGGAGTTGTCTCTTCGGTAAACGAAAACCTGCAGATGATTACCAATGCAAGCGAGAATGTTTCCACAGAAACCAAAGATGTGATGAGAAGTGTCACTTCCCTGCAATCGACAGTGGAGCAGTTTAACGTGTAAGTTGGCGGACTTATACATAAATTGATGAGTGAAAATGTATCTTCCGCCAAGGCTGTACGAGAGTGTGGAGACTGCTTTGGGGTGATACAGAAGGAAGAAAGCACATTTTGCACAGTTTTATGCAATAAATGTGCTTTATTTGTGCCTGAAAAGTGGTATGATCATAGCATGATGTAATATAAATGCTTTGATGAGTTTCGCAAACGCCTGATAGCGTTGTACGGGAAAGGAGTATTCTATGAAATTTACAAAGATGCATGGCTGTGGAAATGATTACATTTATATCGACGGAGCAAGTGAGAAAATTTCGCAGGAAGAAAAGCCTGATTTTGTGCGCAGGGTAAGCGACAGACACTTCGGAATCGGCGGGGACGGCGTTATTTTCATCAATCCCTCCGATGAGGCGGATTTTGAGATGGAGATGTATAACGCAGACGGCAGCAGGGCTGAAATGTGTGGCAATGGTATCCGCTGTGTGGCCAAATATGTCTATGACAAGGGATTGACGGACAAAACTGACATAAGTGTCATAAGCTGCGGTAAAATCAAATATTTACAGCTCTTTTTAAAAAACGGAAAGGTGGATACCGTCAGAGTCAACATGGGGGCACCGGAGCTTACGCCTGCGCAGATCCCCGTAATAGTGGAGTCTGGTAAAGAGAAAGTGGTCGGCGAACTGATTACGGTACAGGGGAAAGAATATAAAATGACATGCGTGTCAATGGGAAATCCCCACGCAGTTATATTTATGGACAACGTGACTGATCTTGAAATTGAGAAGATCGGACCTTTTTTTGAGAATCATGAACGGTTCCCGAACCGCACCAATACGGAATTTGTAAAAGTGATAGACCGTAAAACAGTGCAGATGCGTGTCTGGGAGCGCGGTACGGGAGAGACTCTTGCCTGCGGTACCGGATGCTGTGCAACAGTTGTTTCCTGCATCTTAAATGGTTTGACGGATGACACGGTTACTGTTAAACTATTAGGTGGCGAACTTGAGATCACTTGGGACAGGGAAGCGAATCTGGTGTATATGACCGGACCTGCTGCGACAGTCTTTGACGGTGAGTTATCTTGAGACGCCGTATGAGAAGACAGAATCAGCGGCAGGATAAGCACGCAGAAATGAGGACAACATGGTTAAAGTAAACGACAATTATTTGAAATTACCCGGAAGCTACCTTTTTTCTACCATTGCTAAAAAAGTAAATGCGTATGCGGCAGCCAATCCGGACAAGAAGATTATCAGACTGGGAATCGGCGATGTGACACAGCCTCTTTCCCCGGCAGTGATCAGTGCGCTGCACGGTGCTGTGGACGAGATGGCGGACGCTAAGACTTTCCGCGGATATGCACCGGATTTGGGTTATGAATTTTTAAGAAATGCCATTGCCGAGAACGATTATAAGGCAAGAGGATGTCAGATCGAGGCGGACGAGATTTTTGTATCCGACGGCGCCAAGTGTGACTCCGGCAATATTCAGGAGATTTTTGCACTGGATAATAAGATTGCGGTATGTGATCCGGTCTATCCTGTTTATGTGGATACCAATGTGATGGCAGGAAGAACAGGTACTTATGATGCCGGGACAGGTAATTGGAGCGATGTGATCTATATGCCGTGTACCGCAGACAATAACTTCGCACCGGAACTGCCTGAGAAAGTACCGGATTTGATCTATCTGTGTTTCCCGAACAATCCGACCGGCTCTACGATTACCAAGGCTCAGCTGCAGGAGTGGGTTGACTATGCCAATAAGAACGGTTCCGTGATTATTTATGACGCAGCTTATGAAGCATATATTTCAGAGGAAGATGTACCACATACCATCTATGAGTGTGAGGGTGCCAGAACCTGTGCGATCGAGCTTCGTTCCTTCTCCAAGAATGCAGGCTTTACCGGTGTACGTCTGGGCTTTACGGTAATTCCGAAGGAATTAAAGGCAGGGGATGTGGCGCTGCATAGCCTCTGGGCAAGACGCCACGGCACGAAATATAACGGCGCTCCTTATATTATTCAGAGGGCCGGAGAGGCTGTATACAGTGAGGCAGGCAAGAAAGAGACCAAAGAACTGGTTGCTTATTACATGAAGAATGCAGCGTATATTCTGGATGGCTTAAAATCCGCGGGCTTTACCGTGTCCGGCGGTGTGAATGCACCGTATATCTGGCTGAAAGCGCCGAACAATATGACAAGCTGGGAGTTCTTTGATTACTTATTAGAGAATGCCAATGTGGTTGGTACGCCCGGTTCAGGATTCGGACCGAGCGGAGAGACTTATTTCCGTCTGACAGCGTTTGGTTCCTATGAGAATACGGTAGAGGCAGTGGACCGGATTAAAAATTTATAGGATGTAATGCGACAGGCAGTATGCCTTCGAAGTAGAAGAACGTCGAATTGTTTTTGAAAAATACATGGAAAGAAAAGTATTCTTATCTAAAATAAGGGTAAGGATACTTTTTGTTTTGCAAAAAGCAATCAATAAAAGCGGGGCGCGGAAATGAGATTTATACTTTCCTATTTAAAAAAATACCGAAAAATGGTAGCTGCAGTTATGACGATCAAGATGGCAGCAACTTTAGTAGAGCTGATGCTTCCGTATGTGCTGGAGCATATGATCGATGACGTGGTGCCGCTTAAGGATATGCGGCGGATTTTCCTGTGGGGAGCAATTATGATACTGCTTGCCGTTTTCGTACGTCAGTTTAGTGTGAAAGCGAATCGTCTTGCAGTCAGGGTATCAAAGGAATGTACCTTTGAGATAAGGCGGGATCTGTTTTGGAAATCCATTAATTTATCAGGAAACCAGTTAGATGAATTCGGTCTGCCTTCCTTAAATTCCCGCATGACGTCCGACTCTTACAATCTGCAAAGCTTTATTCAGAGCGGGCAGTCGCTGGGGGTTCGTGCACCGATCATGCTGTTGGGCGGTATTCTGATTACACTGACCATGGACAAGGGGCTTGCGGCTATTCTCTGTATTTTAGCGCCGGTTATGATCGTTGTGGTAGTGTTTATATCGATGAAGGGAATACCGCTTTATGATAAAGTACAGCAGTGTGTGGACGATATCGTGCGGATTATGCGGGAAAATATTACCGGAATCCGTGTGGTAAAAGCGCTTTCCAAAGAAGAATATGAAAGGCACCGCTTTGCAAATGTCAATGAGCAAATGACGAAAAAAGAGATCAGAGCAGGCGTGATGATGGCGTTGCCCGGACCTGTCATGACATTTGTTTTAAATATCGGTCTGACCATTGTGGTAGTGGTTGGTGCGGTTCGCGTGAATGCCGGCGTAACCAAACCGGGTGTGATTTTGGCATTTCTTACATATTTCAATATGATTTTGATGGGAATTATGGCATTGAACCGTGTTTTCATGATGATGTCCAAGGCAAATGCTTCCGCAAACCGTATTGTGGCAGTGATACAGACGGAGGAAGAACTGGTTCCGATTCCGGCACAACAGGCGGCTGTTACCGACAGGGACGAATATATTATATTTGAACATGTAAATTTCAGATATGGAAGCGGCAGGGAAGATAATTCCGCAGATCAATTTGCAGGAGAGGGACCACAGAATTGTCTGGAGAATATTGATTTTTCCATGAAAAAGGGCGGCTCCCTCGGAATTATCGGAGCGACCGGATGCGGGAAAACGACAATTATCAATCTGCTCATGCGGTTTTATGATGCGGACGAGGGAAATATTTTCATAGATGGAAAAGACGTGCGCACCTACGATAAGGATGAGCTGCATCGTCTGTTTGGAGTGGTATTTCAAAATGATGTTATCTTTGCGGATTCCTTACAGGAAAATATTTCATTCGGCAGGAAGGTGCCGATGGAAGAGATTGAAAAGGCGGCGGCAGATGCAAAGGCGCAGGAATTTATCGAGGCTTACGAAGATGCCTATGACCATCGCGCAGTCACCCATGGAACGAATCTAAGCGGCGGTCAGCGTCAGAGAGTGTTAATTGCAAGGGCGCTTGCGGCGGCTCCGCAAATTCTGATTTTAGATGATTCCTCCAGTGCATTGGATTATAAGACGGATGCGGCGCTTCGCAAGGCAATCCGGGAACATCATGCAGACACGACGACAATCATTGTGGCACAGCGTATCAGTTCGATTATGAGTTTGGATGATATCATTGTAATGGAAGAGGGAAAAATTATCGGACATGGAACGCACGAGGAACTGATGCAGAGCTGTAAAATGTATCAGGAGATCTATCAAACACAGATGGGAGCGTAAGAGATGGCGGCAAGAGATTCGATTCGGGTAAAACCGAAAGATACAAAAGGAACATTAAGAAGACTGCTTGCGAATATAGGGCAATATAAATGGTTTTTGATTCTGATCCTAGTGTTATGTTTTGTCAGTAATATTTTGGAATTGCTTGGACCGGGATTTGCCGGCTCTGCGATCAACGCGGCGGCAGCCGGAGCCGGTAAGGTTGATTTTGAACAGGTATTTTATTATGCAAAACGGATGCTGGTTTGTTATATTCTGTCTTCTTTTATTACAATATCCATAAATATAGCGATGATGTACGTCAGCAAGTGGATTGCTAAAAAGCTGAGAAAGGATGTTTTTGATAAACTGATGCGTCTCCCGGTGGGCTATTTTGATCAGAATCAGGCAGGAGACATTATCAGCCGTGTATCTTACGACATTGATGTCATAAGTACCTGTCTGGCTACAGATATTGTACAGATTCTGACAAGCATTGTAACCGTTGTCGGATCTTTCGCCATGATGCTATATATCTCGCCGCTGCTTGCGGTGGTGGTATTGATTACGATTCCGGTTGCCGTTATCTATACTACCAGAATGCGTAAGGTGACGCAGCCGAGATTTGTGAAGCGTTCGAAGAATTACGGGATTATGAATGGTTTCGTAGAAGAGATGTTCTCCGGACAAAAAACAATTATGGCTTATGCCTATGAAAATCCGGCAGCGGAGAAATTTGCCGGAATCAATCAGGATGCGGCGGATGCTTATTATGATGCGGATTATTATGGCGTCAGCATCGGACCGACGGTGGGGTTCATCAATAATCTGGGTCTTGGTTTGATTGCGGTATTTGGTTCTTTTCTGTACATGCTGAAAATGATTTCACTGGGACAGATTTCCTCCTTTGTACTGTATTCCCGCAAATTTTCGGGCCCGATCAATGAGATCGCGAATATCATCAATGAACTGTATTCTGCGCTTGCGGCGTCGGAACGTGTGTTTAACCTGCTGGATGAAGAGGAAGAATTGAAAGATTCTGAAAATGCGGCAGAACTTACCGGAGTAAAGGGAAACGTTGCATTAAAGAATGTATTTTTCGGATATGAGGAAGGAAAAACCATTATTCATGATTTAAATCTTACCGTGGATGCGGGAAAATTGATAGCAATCGTGGGACCGACCGGAGCCGGAAAGACGACGATCATCAATCTGCTGATGCGGTTTTATGATGTAGATGCCGGAAGTATTCTTGTGGAGGATGAAGATATTCGCAGTTATACAAGGGAAAGTCTGCGGAAAGCATATGCCATGGTGCTTCAGGATACCTGGGTGTTTAAGGGAACGATTTATGAAAATATTGCATATGGAAAAGAAGGCGCCACAATGGAAGAGGTGGTGGCGGCGGCAAAGGCTGCACATATTCATCCTTTTATTATGCGTCTGCCCCAAGGCTATGACACGGTAATCAGTGAGGACGGCGGTAACATTTCCAAAGGGCAGAAGCAGCTGCTTACCATTGCAAGGGCAATGCTTTATGATGCCAGAATGCTGATTTTGGACGAGGCGACTTCTAACGTAGATACCGGCACGGAGCGGAAAATTCAGAAAGCGATGCGGGAGCTGATGAAGGATAAAACCTGCTTTGTCATTGCACACCGGCTTTCCACGATTCAAAATGCGGACTATATTTTAGTGATCGACCATGGAGATGTGGTGGAGCAGGGGAACCATGAGAGTCTGATGCGGCAGCAGGGATTTTATTATAAGCTGTATGCGGCACAGTTTGAGTAAAATTTGTATTCTTTTTGCAAAACTTAAATTCTGATAAGACATATTTTATAGCATTTATTAACTGTTATATCTTATCTGCAAAATGTTCTCAAACCCCTGCAAATGCTAAATTTATAGCAAGTGAGTTTGCCCTTACGCTTTCCCTTGTGTTATATCCTTTTCCCTCATGTTACGAACTCTCATAAGGGCAAAA
>CAZPSD010000018.1:3084-26808 GCA_964589055.1 uncultured Bacteroides sp. | reverse complement strand
GTATGAACTGCGGGAAATGCTGATTCGCGGTGTGGACCGGATCGAGGATGTGAAAGTGAACGGCTGCCGGGGCAGAGAAAGTGCGGCGCATATTGTGAGTTTGTCCGTCCGCGGCATCCGCAGCGAAGTGCTCTTACATGCGTTGGAGGAACGGGAAATCTACGTATCTGCGGGAAGCGCCTGCTCATCGAATAAACCGCAGACCTCCGCCACACTGAAAGCTATCGGCGTAGAGAAGGATTTGCTGGATTCCACGATCCGTTTCAGCTTTTCGGTCTTTACAACGGAGGAAGAAATCCGGTATACTATACAGGCATTATGTGAGATGATCCCTATGCTTAGGAGATATACGAGACACTAAAAAGGACAATATTATGCCCGGAAGAATGACTCGGAAGAGCCATTCTTCCCGCAGGGTGTTAGGGGTGCGGCGTGGAATTTCACATAAAATGCAGAACGGAGCAGAAAATATGTTTACAGCTTTTTTGATTAAATATGCCGAGATCGGCGTGAAAGGGAAGAACAGATATTTATTTGAAGATGCGCTGGTTAAGCAGATCAAATATGCGCTTAAGAAGTGCGAAGGTTCTTTTGCGGTGCGTAAGACGGATGGGCGTATCTATGTGGATGCTCTGTCCGAATTTGATTTTGACGAGACGGTGGACAACCTTAAGAAAGTATTCGGCATTTCCGGGATCTGTCCTGTAGTTTATGTGGAGGACGAGGGCTTTGAGAAGCTTGGAGAGCATGTGACCCGTTATATTGATGATGTGTATCCGGACAAGCATAAAACCTTCAAGGTGGCGGCAAGACGTGCCCGTAAGAATTATCCTCTTAATTCCATGGAAATCAATGCGGAAATGGGCGGCATTATTTTAGACGCTTATCCTGAGATGAGCGTAGATGTGCATCAGCCGGATATTCTTTTAAATATTGAGATCCGGGATAAGATTTATATTTATTCCGAGATCATTCCCGGACCGGGCGGTATGCCGGTGGGAACAGGCGGCAAGGCTATGCTGCTTCTGTCGGGCGGAATCGATTCTCCCGCAGCCGGTTGGATGATCGCGAAGCGCGGTGTGAAGATTGACGCCGTATATTTTCATGCGCCGCCGTACACCAGTGAGCGCGCGAAACAGAAAGTAGTGGATTTGGCGCGTAAGGTAGCAGCCTATACCGGACCGATTTATCTGCATGTCATCAACTTTACGGATATCCAGCTTTATATCTATGACAAGTGCCCTCATGATGAATTGACGATTATCATGCGGCGTTATATGATGCGGATCGCGGAACATATTGCGAAGGAGACGGAATGTCTGGGTCTGATCACGGGGGAGAGCATCGGGCAGGTGGCTTCCCAGACGATGCATTCCCTGATGGCAACCAATGAGGTCTGCGAGCTTCCGGTCTACAGACCGTTAATCGGATTTGATAAGATGGATATTGTGGATATTGCCGAGAAGATCGACACCTATGAGACATCGATCCTGCCCTATGAGGATTGCTGTACGATTTTCGTAGCGAAACATCCTGTTACGAAACCAAATCTGAATATTATCAGGAAACATGAGAAAAACTTATACGGGAAGATTGATGAATTGGTGCAGACCGCACTGGATACGGACGAGTTGATTATTGTACAATAGGTTTAGGCGAAAGCCTGAACCGCAAGAATTAACGCAGTCGGTTCTTAACGGCTGGCGCTGCGCAGCCGTATTGCAGATAACAAAAAAGGAACCGCTTGTCTGCGGTTCCGATTTGTTTCTCGTGAGAAACTGATACTTACATGATGTACGGTTTTAAAGCTTCCATAACTTCATCAGTACCGTCTTCAGCATGAATGTTCAAATCGATAGGCTTAGATAAATCTAAACTGAAGATACCCATGATAGATTTCGCATCGATAACGTATCTGCCGGATACTAAGTCGAAATCATAATCAAACTTTGTAATATCATTTACAAAAGATTTAACCTTATCAATAGAATTTAAAGAAATCTGTACTGTTTTCATTTTAAAAATTACCTCCTTTGATTTTTAATACCTTCTGCTATAATACTAAATGTTGGAAGAACAAAAGTCAATGATAAAACAATACAAAAAATGCGGAGATTACTATGAAAAGTGTAGCATTACATAATCTTGGATGCAAAGTAAACGGCTACGAAATGGACGTTATGCAACAAATGTTACAAGAAAAAGATTATAAAATTGTATCATTTGATGAACCGGCGGATATTTATATCGTAAATACATGTACAGTCACTAATATAGCGGACAGAAAAAGCCGCCAAATGCTTCATCGGGCCAAGAAAATGAATCCGGAAGCTGTTGTTGTTGCGGTGGGATGTTATGTACAGACCGGCGAAGAAAACGTCAGAAAAGATGCGGCGATAGATCTGGCGATCGGCAATAACCGAAAGAAGGATCTGATAGATATTTTGGAAAAGTATCTCAGACAGCGGGAGCAAAATATGAATGCCGCCGGGACCGGGCTGCGCGCTGTGCAGAACGCTGAGACTGAGGAAACCGCATCTGCGGCGGAAGAAGCAGCAGATGAACAGATTCGGGATATTATCGATATTAACCGCACTGATGAATATGAAGAGATGGTTTTGAAGAAAACGGCGGAACATACGCGCGCCTATATTAAAATTCAGGATGGCTGCAATCAATTCTGCTCTTACTGTATCATCCCATACGCCAGAGGCAGGGTCAGAAGTCGTAAGGAAGCGGATATTCTGCAGGAAGCAGAGGGAATTGTCGCCGCCGGATATCAGGAGATTGTGCTGACGGGTATTCATATCAGCTCCTATGGACTCGACAGGGGCGGCCTGGAACTTCTCCCGCTGCTGTTAAAGCTTCATGAGATCGAAGGATTGAAGCGTATCCGGCTGGGTTCTTTAGAACCCCGTATTGTCACGGACGGGTTTGCAAGGCAGATCAGCGCGATGCCTAAAATCTGCCCTCATTTTCATCTTTCCCTGCAGAGCGGCTGTGACAGCGTATTGAAAAGAATGAATAGACGCTATGACAGTGGGGAATACTTTCACACAACGGAGCTGCTCAGAAAATATTATGATGATCCGGCGATCACCACGGATGTTATCGTAGGATTCCCGCAGGAAACGGAAGCGGAATTTGAAGAAACGGAAGCGTTTGTGCGGAAAGTAAACTTTTATGAAATGCATATTTTCAAATATTCCAAGAGACAGGGAACCAAAGCGGCTGCAATGGAAGGGCAGGTCACGGAGGCTGAAAAGGGCAGACGCAGCGCGATCCTGATCGAAGCCGGGAAGCAGATGTCTCATGCGTATCGTGCCGGTTACATAGGACGGAAAGCAGAAGCGCTTTTCGAGGATGTGCATGAGATTGCCGGAGCCGGCTATTGGGTGGGGCATACGCCGCAGTATATCAAGGTGGCGAAGGCGGCTGATGATGCCGTGAACCTGAAGAATCAAATCGTAACAGGCATTGTAACAGGTTTTCTCAATGATGAGATTCTGCTCATGGAATAGGTTAAAAGAGAATGGGCGGGATATGGACCGGGCCGGTGCCGAATGGCATGAACTGTTACGAAGTGATAGAAAGTTGTCTTTAAAGTAATTGAATTTTGTGTGATGATAGGGTATTATAGTAACAATAGGGGTAATATGACAAACAGAAACAATGGATAAGGGCGTGAAACAATGCAGGATTTAGAGAACACACAATTTTTTAAAGTAGAAACGGAGCCGGAGACGGGCGTGAAGCTGGTGCTTTCCACAGTATACGAGGCATTGACGGAGAAAGGGTATAATCCGGTTAATCAGATTGTTGGATATATTATGTCCGGTGATCCTACTTACATTACGAGCCACAAAAGCGCGCGAAGCCTGATCATGAAGGTAGAACGTGATGAACTGGTAGAAGAGATGTTAGTGGAATACATTAAGAACTCACTCAAGAAATAAAATGTGGAAGAGACAGCGCACATGAGAATTATGGGTTTAGACTTTGGATCAAAGACAGTGGGAGTGGCGGTCAGTGATCCGCTCCTGATTACCGCACAGGGAATCGAGATTATCAGACGCAAGGATGAGAATAAGCTGCGCCGGACACTGGCGCGGATTGAGGAACTGATCGTAGAGTACGGGGTCTCGGAGATTGTGCTTGGACTTCCGAAAAATATGAATGATACGCTTGGAGAGAGAGCTGAGCTTTCTTTGGAGTTTAAGGACAAGCTGGAGAGAAGAACAGGACTTCCTGTTGTGATGTGGGACGAGAGACTTACCACGGTTTCGGCAGATAAAGTAATGATGGAAGCAGGAATCCGCAGGGAACACCGCAAGGAATATGTGGACAAGATCGCTGCCGTATTCATTTTGCAGGGCTATCTGGATTATCGCGGGAGCAAGGAGAAGAATTAAGTGGAAAAGATTGTATTTACACCGGCAGGAGAAGACGCGGTAGAGTTTTATGTACTCGAGCAGACGAGACTGGGCGGCATTGATTATATTTTAGTGACGGATTCCGAACAGGGCGATGCGGAAGCGCTGATTCTGCGTGATACGTCTGCACCGGAAGAGGAAGAAGCGGTATACGAGATCGTGACAGACGATGAGGAATTAAACGCAGTGGCGGCTGTGTTTGAAAATATGCTGGAGGATATTGAGTTATCATAAATCAGCAGTTACATATGGAGTATTGTAAAGCGGTTTGCAGATGCTAAAACTGATATCGGGCAGAGACGGAATATGCAGGAGGATGTCAGTGCGGTATCGGCAAAGTCCTTGAACAAGCTCTGTTTCAACTGAAAGAAAGTGGAGGTAAATTTTTTGAAGAAAATTGAACAAGGGAAATCAGCATCAAAGCTGAAAGTTATCCCATTAGGCGGTTTGGAGCAGATTGGGCTTAATATTACTGCCTTTGAGTATGAGGATAGTATTATCGTGGTGGACTGCGGACTGTCGTTCCCGGAGGATGAAATGCTGGGAATCGATCTGGTCATTCCGGATATTACTTACCTGAAAGATAACGAGGATAAGGTAAAGGGATTTATGATCACGCATGGGCACGAGGATCATATCGGAGCATTGCCCTATGTGCTGAAAGAATTGAATGTTCCGGTTTATGCGACAAAGCTGACGATGGGTATCATTGAGAATAAGCTGGAAGAGCATGATCTGTTGAATAAGACCAAGCGCAAAGTAGTGAAGTTTGGACAGTCCATCAATTTGGGACAGTTAAGGGTCGAATTTATTAAAACTAACCACAGTATCGTGGACGCGGCAGCGCTTGCGATCTATTCACCCGCAGGCGTGGTAGTGCATACAGGCGATTTTAAGGTAGATTACACTCCTGTGTTCGGTGACGCCATTGATTTGCAGAGATTTGCGGAAATCGGCAAAAAAGGCGTACTTGCGCTGATGTGTGACTCTACCAATGCCGAAAGATTAGGATTTACACCTTCCGAGAAAACGGTGGGCAGAACCTTCGATACCCTCTTTTCGGAACACAAGGATACGAGAATTATCATTGCTACGTTTGCGTCCAATGTGGACAGAGTACAGCAGATTATCAATACTGCCGATAAATTCGGAAGAAAGGTAGTGGTAGAAGGAAGAAGCATGGTCAACATTATCAATACGGCTTCTACCTTGGGATATCTGCAGATTCCGGAGAATACCTTGATTGATATCGAGCAGCTTAAGGATTATCCTGCGGAGAAAACCGTTATCATTACCACGGGAAGTCAGGGCGAAAGCATGGCGGCGCTCAGCCGGATGGCAAGCAATAACCATAGGAAAATTTCCATTATGCCGGGGGATACGGTTATTTTTTCATCCCATCCCATACCCGGAAACGAGAAAGCGGTTACTAACGTTATTAACGAACTGCAGATGAAGGGTGCGGATGTTATTTTCCAGGATGTCCATGTGTCGGGACATGCCTGCCAGGAGGAAATCAAGTTGATTTATTCCCTGGTGAAACCGAAATATGCGGTTCCGATCCACGGAGAATATAAGCATAGAAAAGCACAGGCGAAGATCGCGGCAGAGCTGGGGATTCCCAAGGATCATATTTTTATGCTGCAATCCGGTGATGTATTAGAGATGGATGCAGAAGCTGCGGAAGTAACCGGCAAGGTTCCGGTGGGCTCTATCCTGGTGGACGGACTTGGCGTAGGAGATGTAGGTAACGTAGTATTGCGCGACAGACAGCATCTGGCTGAGGACGGTATCCTGATCGTGGTACTGGCGCTTGACTCTTACAGCGATCAACTGGTATCCGGTCCGGATATTGTGTCAAGAGGATTTGTCTATGTGAGAGAGTCTGATGAACTGATGGACGAAGCGCGTTTGTTGGTGAATGAGGCAGTGCAGAAATGTCTGGATAAAGGACAGGTGGATTGGGGCAAGCTGAAAGCTACGATCAAAGATGTGATCGGCGATTTTGTATGGAAGAAGACAAAGAGACGCCCCATGATTCTGCCCATTATTATGGAAGTGTAGAATTTATGCATTATACCTAAGGAGGAAACATCATGTCAGACAGCGATATCATGATAGCAACGAAAGAGCTTGCGGAGACGATCAGAAAATCCGATACGTACCAGAAATACTTTTTTCAGAGGGAGAAGATTAAGCGTCAGCCTGAATTGTACGATAAAGTAAATGAATTCCGGCAAAGGAATTTCAACTTGCAGAACGAGGTTGACAGTGAAGAATTATTTGACCGTTTGGAAGCTTTTGAAAAAGAGTATGAGAAATTCCGTGAGAATCCGCTGGTAGATGATTTCTTAAGGGCAGAGCTTGCATTTGTCAGGCTGATGCAGGATGTTAATAAACTTCTCACGAATGAGATAGACTTTGAGTAGAGAAGCCGGAAAGGCATAGGAAGCTATGAAAGCGAAGCATATTATAGGGGCGACTGTGGAATTGGTCGTCAAAGTGGTTGTGTTTGTGGTTATTTGTATGTTTATTTTGAACACATCTGTCAAAGCATATGAATATGGATACCGGGTATTTGCGGAGGATCCCATCTCTGCAGGAGAGGGCAGGACGATCAGCGTGATCGTGGAAGAGACGGATTCGGTTTCGGATATTGGGGAAATGCTGGAAGAGAAGGGCCTGATCCGGGATGCTAAACTATTTATCGTCCAGGAGCTTTTGTCTGAACAGCATGGTAAGCTCCAGCCGGGCATTTATGATCTGAATACGTCCATGACGGCTGAGGAAATGCTTGCCGTCATGGGGGCGCAAAGCGATACGGAGGAAACCATAGAAGAATAGGAACGGAGGATTATTGTGATAGTAGATGAGCGTATGAGCGCATTTATTGATTCTCTGGATACCGGCAATACTCCTTTTTTAAATCAAATAGAGCGGGAAGCGAAAGAAACCAATGTGCCGATTATCCGGACGCAGATGCAGAGCCTGATCAAATTTCTTCTGGCGGTGCAGAAACCCATGTCGATTCTGGAGGTTGGCTGTGCCATTGGTTTTTCTGCTTTATTGATGAGTGAGTATGCACCGGAGGGATGCAGGATCACAACCATTGAGAAGTATGAGAAAAGAATTCCGATCGCCAAAGAGAATTTCAAGCGCGCGGGACGGGAAGAAAGCATTACTTTGTTGGAAGGTGATGCTGCGGATATCCTGAAAGAACTTACGGGAACCTACGATCTGATTTTTATGGATGCGGCGAAGGGGCAGTACATTCACTTCCTGCCGGATCTGGTAAGGTTGATGCCCGCGGGCGGTATTCTTTTATCGGATAATGTCTTACAGGACGGGGACATCATTGAATCCCGGTTTGCGGTGACGAGACGGAATCGTACGATACACAGCCGTATGAGGGAATACCTGTACGAAATCAAACACCATCCTGAACTGGAAACGGTGATATTGCCGGTGGGTGACGGCGTTACTGTCAGCGTAAAAAGGGAATGATGTTAAGCGGCTTTTTTCATAGAGAGTACAATTATGGCAGGGATTTGAGATTTGGGGATATTCTGAGACGTGAGAGGATTGTGGTTATGAGAAAACCTGAGTTATTGATTCCGGCGAGCAGTCTGGAAGTACTGAAAACAGCGGTTATATTTGGCGCGGATGCGGTATATATCGGCGGTGAGGCGTTCGGACTTCGCGCTAAAGCGAAGAATTTTACTTCCGAGGAAATGAAGGAAGGGATCGCTTTTGCCCATGAACACGGCGTGCGTGTCCATGTGACGGCGAATATTCTGGCCCATAACTACGATCTGGAGGGTGCCAGAGCGTATTTTAAGGAACTAAAAGAATTGAAACCTGATGCACTGATTATTGCGGACCCCGGTATGTTTACGCTGGCAAGGGAAATCTGCCCGGAAATCGATATTCATGTGTCCACGCAGGCGAACAATACCAATTACATGACCTATCGCTTCTGGTATGAGCAGGGCGCGAAGCGCGTGGTATCCGCCAGAGAACTGTCCCTGCGTGAGATTAGGGAAATCCGTGAACACATTCCGGATGATCTTGAGATTGAAGGTTTCATTCACGGTGCGATGTGTATTTCCTATTCCGGCAGATGCCTTCTGAGCAGTTATTTTACGGGGAGAGATGCGAACCACGGCGCCTGTACACATCCCTGCCGCTGGAAATACGCGGTGGTGGAGGAGAAAAGACCGGGTGAATATCTGCCTGTCTATGAGAATGAGAGGGGTACCTACATTTTCAATTCTAAGGACTTGTGTATGATAGAACATATTCCGGAAATGATCGATGCGGGTATTGACAGCTTTAAGATAGAGGGGAGAATGAAGACCGCGCTTTATGTGGCTACGGTGGCGCGAACTTATCGCAGGGCGATTGACGATTATCTGGAGTCTGAGGAGAAATACCGCGCCAATATGGACTGGTATAAGGCAGAGATTTCCAAATGTACCTATCGCCAGTTTACCACGGGATTTTATTTTGGAAAACCTGATGAAAACACACAGATCTACGACAATAACACTTATGTGAATGAATATATTTATCTCGGAATTGTGGGAGATCTGGTGCCGGAGCCGGACAGTGGGGACAGCCGTACGGTCAATAAGCCTTGCGGGCAGTCCCGGGAGAGGAAGAGCCGGGAAACCCTCTGCGCCCGCTTTGAACAGCGCAACAAATTTTGCGTGGGAGATTCCATTGAAATTATGAAGCCCGACGGCGCCAATATTCCGGCGGAGGTGCTTGCCATGTATAACGAGGACGGCGATCCGGTAGAAGCCTGTCCGCACTCGAAACAGATTATTGATGTAAAATTATCAACAACTCCGGCGGTATATGATATTTTGCGGGTCAGTAACGGTCAGAGAACGATTGGAACAGAGTAAAATGCCTGTCCGAAGAGTATATTTTGGTTGACCGTTATAGTGTCTGTATTGTACAATGTGAAAAGTGAATTTCCGGAGCTGCCTCGCATTGTACATATTCAAATTTTTATTTTTTTTAAATATGGTATTGCAATTTTGAAAAAAGTAGAGTATCTTATAGAAAAGGTCAGCAGACGAAGGTCGGCAGACCTAATATAAAGGTATCTAGAACGAGGATGTTCCAAAAAGATTTATTTTTGGGGCATTTTTTTTGTGTTACGATAGTGTGTGACAGCTAAGGGAGGTTCTGGAATCCTTAAATGAGGAAAGGAAGATGAAAAAATGAGCGAAGTATTTAATGTTGAAGAGATTTTCGGACAAAATGTATTCACTCTGGGCAAGATGAAAGAACGTCTGCCAAAGAATGTTTACAAAGAGGTTGTAACAGTTATGGATCAGGGCGGCGAGTTGTCCATGGAGACGGCTAATGTAGTCGCTAAAGCCATGAAAGACTGGGCTGTGGAAAACGGCGCAACACATTATACACACTGGTTCCAGCCGCTGACAGGCATTACGGCAGAGAAGCATGACGCTTTCGTGGCACATCCCGACGAGACAGGCAAAATGCTGACAGAGTTTTCCGGCAAAGAGCTGATCAAAGGCGAGCCGGATGCATCTTCTTTCCCTTCAGGCGGTTTGAGAGCTACTTTCGAGGCGAGAGGATATACCGCATGGGATATTACGTCTCCCGCCTTCTTAAAAGAATCCGGATGCGGAACGATCCTCTGTATTCCTACCGCGTTCTGTTCCTACACAGGTGAGGCGCTGGATAAGAAGACACCGCTTCTGCGTTCCATGGAAGCGCTCAGCGAGCAGGCGCTGCGTATCGTAAGATTGTTTGGCAATACAGAAGCTACCAAGGTTGTGGCATCTGTCGGACCGGAGCAGGAATATTTCTTAGTAGATAAAGATTTATATATGAAGAGAACCGACCTGATGTTCGCAGGACGTACTTTATTCGGGGCGCCGGCGCCGAAAGGCCAGGAGATGGAAGATCATTACTTCGGCGTTATCAGAGAGCGTGTCGGCGCTTACATGAAAGATTTAAATGAAGAACTTTGGAAACTGGGCGTGACAGCTAAGACACAGCATAACGAGGTTGCTCCGGCACAGCATGAGCTGGCGCCAATCTACGAAACTGCTAATATTGCGGTAGACCACAACCAGTTAGTAATGGAGGCAATGAAGAGAGTTGCCATCCGTCACGGTATGAGATGTCTGCTTCATGAGAAACCATATGCAGGTGTGAACGGTTCCGGTAAACACAACAACTGGTCTATTACGACAGACAACGGCGTAAACCTCTTAGATCCGGGTGACACACCGAATGAAAACATTCAGTTCTTATTGGTACTTGCCTGCATCATGAAAGCGGTTGATACCCATGCTGATCTGCTCCGTCAGTCTGCATCCGATGTCGGTAATGATCACAGGTTAGGCGCAAACGAGGCGCCTCCGGCAATTATCTCTATTTTCCTTGGAGAGCAGCTTGAGGATGTTGTAAGCCAGTTAATTGAAACCGGTGTGGCTACTTCTGTTAAAGAGGGCGGCAAGCTTTTGACAGGTGTTAAGACCCTTCCTGATTTCCAAAAGGATGCTACCGACAGAAACAGAACTTCACCTTTTGCTTTTACGGGTAATAAATTTGAGTTCCGTATGGTTGGTTCCGCTGACTCTATTGCAAGCCCGAATACAACCTTAAATGCCATCGTTGCAGAGGCATTCTGTGAGGCTGCTGACAGACTGGAGAAAGCAGAAAATCTTGAAATCGCGATTCATGATCTGATCAAAGAATATATGACAGAGCATCAGAGAATCATTTTCAACGGCAACGGTTATTCGGATGAGTGGGTTGCTGAAGCTGAGAGAAGAGGACTTCCGAATATTAAGTCCATGATTGAAGCTGCAAGCACTATCACAACAGATAAGGCGGTTAAGTTATTTGAGAAATTCGGTATCTTTACGAAGGTTGAACTGGAATCCCGCGAAGAGATCATTTATGAAACTTATGCTAAGACTATCAATATCGAAGCATTGGCGATGATCGACATGGCCGGAAAACAGATTATCCCCGCCGTGATCAAATACACGAAGGTACTGGCAGATACCATAAATGCCGTGAAAGAAGCAGGTGCGGACGCAAGTACACAGACAGCCCTCTTAAAAGAGGTAAGTGAGAAGCTTACAGCTATGCAGACAGCGCTTGTGAAATTGGAGAAAGCAGAAGCGGAAGCATCTGCAATGGAAGACGAAAAAGCACAGGCGTTCTTCTACAAAGATACGGTAAAAGTAATTATGGAAGAATTGCGTGCACCTGCAGATGAACTGGAAATGATTGTCGACAAGAACATTTGGCCGATTCCTACATATGGCGAGTTGATGTTTGAGATTTAAGATTAGTTTTGATTTGATTTCGGAGGCGGATAAGAATTTATCTGCCTCCGCTTCATAAGGTGTATAAAACAGATTTTTTATGGATAAAGTATTTTTGGGGAAAATTTAAAAAAGCTGTAAAAAAGCTTTAAAAAAATAAAAAAAGGGCTTGTCAAATCCACATTTATCCTATATAATCGTTAATTGTTGATGGGCTATCGCCAAATGGTAAGGCAACGGACTCTGACTCCGTCATTTCAAGGTTCGAATCCTTGTAGCCCAGCTTAGGCCCCGGTTGATATTTCAGCCGGGGTTTTTCTGATATCGAAAACAGGTTTTGAGATGAAAGAGCGGCATATATTCTAATAAGACCATCATTGGAAGAGAAAAATTGATTTTTCAATCGATATATCTGATGTTCCGGCATAGGGATTGGTATGGCTGTATCTTTCGTAAGAGGGATACAGCTTTTTTGACGGGATTTCTGATATCAACCGGAAAGGGGAAACAAAAAATGCAGACACGGGTGGCTGCGATCAGCATTGTGTGTGAAACATCCGGGACAGGAGAAGATCGATCATGAAGGAACTGATTAACAAGCTGGCGGCAGAGCATGATCTGACAAATGAAGAGTGGAAACAGTTGATAGAGGGCGAGTATGACAGATCTATGCTTTATGCGAAGGCGGATGAGATCCGCAGGAAGAACTATGGGACGGATGTCTATATCAGAGGTCTGATTGAGATATCCAGCTATTGCAGAAATGACTGCCTCTACTGTGGTATCCGCAGGAGCAACAGCCATGCGCAAAGATACCGTTTAACTAAGGAGCAAATATTGGAGTGCTGCCAAACAGGACATGAATTGGGATTTCGCACTTATGTCATGCAGGGCGGCGAAGATGCTTTTTTCACTACGGAATACGTGGCAGAGCTGGTAAAAGAGATCAAAAAGCGGTATCCCGATTGCGCCGTTACACTTTCTCTGGGAGAACGGGAGAAAGCAGACTATCAGGCATGGTATGATGCGGGAGCAGACCGCTATCTGCTGCGCCATGAGACGGCGGACAAGCGCCATTATGAGAAACTCCACCCGGCAGAATTAAGCTACGGCCATAGGATACAATGCCTGTATGACTTAAAAGAGATCGGTTATCAGGTAGGATGCGGATTTATGGTGGAATCGCCCTATCAGACTGCGGAGGACTTGATCGCAGACATGCGGTTTCTGCGAAAATTCCAGCCGCACATGGTAGGGATAGGACCCTTTATCCCGCATCACGATACCCCTTTTCGGGACAGAATGCAGGGGAGCCTGGAAAAGACGCTTACCATGGTGGCATTGAGCCGGCTGACGCTGCCGCAGGCGCTGATCCCGTCCACTACAGCGCTTGGCACGATTCATCCGCAGGGCAGGGAACTGGGATTACAAGCGGGGGCCAATGTGGTGATGCCCAACCTGTCGCCGGTATCCGTGAGAAAGCGATATTCGCTTTACGATAACAAGATCTGTACCGGAGATGAGGCGGCGGAATGTATTGCTTGTATGAAAAGGAGAGTCGCTTCCGTAGGCTATCAGGTAGTAGTAGACAGAGGAGACTGGCGCGGCAGCCGGAATGAAACAAAGGGATAATCAGGAAGGGAAGGTAAAAACAATGTACGATCCGAAATCATTATGTGCAGATGATTTTATAAATCACGAGGAGATACTGGCTACGCTGGAATATGCGGAGCAGAACAAAAACAACATGGAACTGATCAATCGGATTTTGGAGAAGGCGAAGCCTAAAAAGGAAGGAAATTCCACGGTATGCAGCGGCCTGAGCCACAGAGAGGCATCGGTACTGCTTGCCTGTGAAGATCCGGAGGTGCAGGAGAGAATGTATGCATTGGCGGAAGAAATCAAGTTAGCCTACTATGGTAATCGTATTGTTATCTTTGCACCCCTGTATTTGTCCAATTACTGTATCAACGGCTGCGTGTACTGCCCGTATCATATGAAAAACAAGCACATTCCCCGTAAGAAGCTGACGCAGGAGGAGGTAAAGCAGGAGGTTATCGCCCTGCAGGATATGGGACATAAGCGTCTTGCCATCGAAGCGGGGGAAGACCCGCAGAACAATCCCATCGAATACATTTTAGAGTGCATTAAGACGATTTATTCCATTCAGCATAAGAACGGGGCGATCCGCCGTGTGAACGTCAATATTGCGGCTGCCACGATAGAGGAATACCGGATGTTAAAAGAAGCCGGAATCGGAACTTATATTCTTTTCCAGGAGACTTATCATAAAGAAAGCTATCTGCAGCTTCATCCCACCGGGCCGAAGCATGATTACAATTATCATACGGAAGCGATGGACAGAGCCATGGACGGCGGCATTGACGATGTGGGACTGGGCGTTCTGTTCGGGCTGGAACGGTACAAATATGAGTTCGCAGGACTTCTGATGCACGCAGAACACTTGGAGGCTGTGCACGGAGTCGGTCCCCATACCATCAGCGTGCCTCGTGTCAAACGTGCCGATGATATAGACCCGGATGCTTTTGATAATGGTATCAGCGATGATATCTTTGCCAAGATTTGTGCGTTGATCCGTATTGCAGTACCTTATACCGGTATGATTATTTCCACCAGAGAGAGTCAGGCGGTGCGTGAGAAGGTAATTCGTCTGGGCGTGTCCCAGATTTCCGGCGGTTCCAGAACTTCGGTAGGCGGCTATGCGGAGGAAATCCGTCCTACGGATACGGAGCAGTTTGATGTATCCGACCAGCGGACACTGGATGAGGTAGTAAAATGGTTGATGGAAATGGGATATATTCCTTCTTTCTGTACGGCATGTTACAGAGAGGGAAGAACAGGAGACCGTTTCATGAGTTTGTGCAAATCGGGGCAGATTCAGAACTGCTGCCATCCGAATGCACTGATGACCTTAAAGGAATATTTGGTGGACTATGCGGCGGAGGATACGAAAGCCATCGGAGAAGCACTGATTGAAGCGGAGTTAAATAACATTCCGAGAGAGAATGTTAGAGAGACCGCCAGGGATCATCTTGCTAAGATTGAAGAAGGCATCAGGGATTTCCGGTTCTAACGGGCGCGGTATTTATAATTTTGGCAAAGCCATGCAAGCAAACATAAGGGAACTGTAAAAAAGGTATACGGGAAAGGCAGATTGCTATGGGAATGAACAACACACCGTCGGGAGAACGGATTCATATCGGCTTTTTCGGCAGAAGAAATGCAGGGAAATCCAGTCTGGTCAATGCGGTAACAGGGCAGGAGCTGGCAGTGGTCTCCGAACAGAAAGGCACCACGACGGACCCTGTATATAAGGCAATGGAGTTATTACCGCTGGGACCGGTTATGATTATCGATACGCCGGGCTTTGATGACGAAGGAAGCCTGGGAGAGCTTCGCGTGAGAAAGACGAAGCAGGTTTTAAATAAAACGGATGTAGCTGTTTTGGTTATAGATGCTGTGGAGGGTATGAGCCCCTGCGATGAAGAACTGACAGCACTGTTTGCACAGAAGAAGATTCCCTATATCGTGGCAGTCAACAAAGCGGATTTAGCGGAAGAACGGGGAAGCTTTGGCCCGGAGCGGGAAGCTTCCGGAAAGGGAGACACTTGTAGGTCAGATCAGGAGACTGCCGACGGGGACAAAGCTTATGATACGGATCAGAGGGGCGCCTGCGGGCATACAGCCGTCATAGCAGTCAGCGCTCTAAGAAAACAGGGCATAGATGAATTAAAAGAAACCATTGGCAGTTTGGCGGCTTTAGAAAAGAATGAGAAACGGCTTGTGGCTGACCTGGTCAGTCCCGGCGATTTTATTGTTTTGGTAGTCCCTATCGATTCTGCCGCGCCCAAAGGCAGGCTGATCCTGCCTCAGCAGCAGGTGATCAGGGATTTGCTGGAGGCAGGGGCGGTTTCTGTTGTGGTGCGGGAGAGTGAACTGGCAGAGACTTTGACGCGGTTAGGCCGGAAACCAGCCATGGTTATCACGGACAGCCAGGCGTTTGAAGAGGTATCCGGGATTGTGCCGGAGGATATTACACTCACATCTTTTTCCATACTGATGGCGCGCTATAAAGGGCTTCTGGATACAGCGGTACAAGGCGTGACGGCAATCGACCGTCTTAAAGACGGCGACCGGGTGCTGATCTCGGAAGGCTGCACGCATCATAGACAGTGCGACGATATCGGTACGGTGAAAATTCCTCGTTGGCTGAAGAAGCATACCGGCAAAGAACTGGTGATAGAGACTTCGTCGGGAACAGGATTCCCGGAGGATCTGTCTCCTTATGCGCTGATCATACACTGCGGAGGCTGTATGCTTAACGGGAGAGAAGTGCGCTGCCGCATGCAGTGCGCCGTTGACGCGGGTGTGCCCATTACCAATTACGGTATTGCCATTGCCTGCATGAAAGGTATTTTGGCAAGAAGCATTGCGTTATTCCCGAATCTTCATTTGCCATAGTTTTTTCGGGGAAAATGTGGTATGCTTATAATCAGGGTCTGCGTCGGAAGCATGAGAAATCGCAGAGTCACAGGCGCAATTCCACAGGCTTGCTGAAGCAGGGAAATGGCAATGAAGCGCGCGGGCATGCTCCGGGCGTGCGACGGAATAGAATGAAAGAAGGGAAAACAGGTGTACACATTTGACGGAAGGGTAAGATACAGTGAAGTGGGCGTAGACGGCAATATGACGTTAGAATCGCTTTTGGATTATTTTCAGGACGCATCTATCTTTCATTCGGAGGATGTAGGTCTGGGCGTAGATTATTTTAAGAAAGTCCACCAGGTATGGATGCTGTCCGCATGGCAGATCTGCGTGAACCGCCGCCCCCATCTGTGTGAAAATATCATTATCGGCACATCGCCCTACGACTTTAAGGGATTTGTGGGTTACCGTAATTTCTGGATGAAGACGCAGGAAGGGGAGGCGCTCGCCTATGCAAATTCGATCTGGAGCCTGATGGATCTGGAACGGATGATGCCTGCGAAGGCGGGAGAAGATTTTGCCTCCATTTATCATCTGGAAGAAAAATATCCGATGGAATACGCACCCCGCAAGATCAGTGTTCCGGCGGACGGGAAAGCGATGGAGCCTTTTTCGGTCAAACCCCATCATCTGGATACCAATAATCACGTGAATAACGGGCAGTATGTGCGCATGGCGATGGATTACGTTCCGGAAGATTTTGAGATTCGCCAGCTTCGCGTGGAATATAAAAACCAGGCAGTGCTGGAGGATGTAATCTATCCTGTTGTGGCAGCCGGTGAGGATAAGAATCTGTACACGGTGTCTTTGAACCGGAAGGACGGAAAACCTTACAGTATTGTAGAACTGCAAAAGCTGCAATAAATGTTATAATGACCATTTGGCCAAACGCCGGCAGCGGAGATATTGTCCATGTTTCTTACAGGAATGTCACAGGACAGCATAATATGCAAGAAAACTGAGAAAACAGAACGGAGAGACTATGATTCGATTAGGTGAAATACAGACATTACAGATTATTAAAAAGGTAGAATTCGGCGTATATTTAGGGGATGGCATCAACCGGGAGGAAAAAGTGCTGCTTCCGAAGAAACAGGTGCCCGCGGAGGCTGAGACGGGCGATGAAATAGAAGTGTTTGTCTACCGGGATTCCAAGGACAGGCTGATTGCCACTACGAATATGCCGAAACTCACACTTCATACTGTGGCCCGGCTCAAGGTGGAGCAGGTCGGTAAAATCGGAGCCTTTTTAGACTGGGGATTAGAGAAGGACTTACTGCTTCCCTATAAAGAACAGACGAAAAGAGTATCTGCCGGGGAAGAATGTCTGGCTGCGCTTTATATAGATAAGAGCAATAGACTGTGCGCTACCATGAATGTGTATCCTTATCTGGATACGGACAGCCCATATCATAAAGATGACAGAGTGACGGGGACGGTCTATGAGATCAGCCAAAATTTCGGCGCTTTTGTGGCAGTGGATGACCGATACTCCGGCTTGATTCCCCGTAAGGAGCTGTATGGCAGCGTGCAGATTTCAGATGTGATAACGGCGCGGGTGACCGGAGTGAAAGAAGATGGAAAGCTGGATCTTAGTATCCGGGAGAAGGCGTATTTGCAGATTGAGCAGGACGCGGAGAAAGTGCTGGCAATCCTAGACAGCTTCGACGGAGCACTGCCGTTTAATGATAAGGCTTCGCCGGAAGTGATTAAGAGAGAAACCCAGATGAGTAAGAATGAATTTAAAAGGGCGGTAGGACATCTTCTTAAGACCGGCAAGATTGTGATTACGGAGAGAGCGATCCGAAGAATTGACTAGAATAGTCAACAACACGATAACAGCAAATAACAGAGCAAAGAAGAATCGGGACGATAAAGGACATCTCATGAACAGTAAAAAATCAAATTGGCTTTTTCTTACAATTATATTAGTGCATTTTGCGGTGGTGGCATTTCTCCTTTTCATGGGCAGCGGAATTACCTTTGGTATTATTGCCAATCTCCTGGTAAGCGAGGGCATCATTATCATACCGGCATTGCTTTTTTTGCTTTTTACCAAAAGCAGATGGAGTGAGGCGCTGGGCTTCCATAAGATCAGAATATCTTCCGCTTTGATGACCGTGCTCTTCACGTTTTTGGCCATGCCGCTTACTACGGCGCTCAATGCGGTTTCAATGCTTTTTACGGAAAATGCGGTCGCATCCATGGAAGAAGAGATATTAGGAGCCGCATTTCCCGTTATGTTATTTATGATCGGTATTTTCGGGCCGTTTTGTGAGGAATTCGTGTTCCGGGGCGTGATCTATAGAGGATATCTGAAATCGGGAAGTAAGTTCCGGGCGATACTTCTGTCGGCGCTTTTGTTCGGGCTGATGCATATGAATGTAAATCAGGCGATTTATGCTTTTGCGATAGGGATCCTGTTGGCGCTGCTGATGGAGGCTGCGGGAAGTCTGTGGGCGCCTGCATTATGCCATATGACCTTTAATTCCGCACAGGTCTGTCTGATGTATGTGTCCACGAAGGCGTTAGGGCTGATGCCGGAGCAGGAAATCGAAAGTATGCAGATGACGCAGGAGACGCTTCTGGCAGCGCTCGGCGTCTATCTGGTGATTGCCGCCGTCACAACGCCCATTGCACTGTGTGTACTGGCGTGGATTGCGAAGAATGAAAAACGGGAAGCTGCCTTAAAACAGATATGGGCAAGACGCGGAGAAACAAAGGAATATTTGATAAGCGTTCCTCTCATCATTGCGATAGTGCTCTGTCTTGCATATATGAGTCTGGAATTTATCCTGTAGAAAACAGACAATATGATAATAACGATTCTTTTTAACCTTATTTAAAGTTCTATGTGTATTGTATAGTCATAGTACGGTGTTGTACAGATGTTTGCCAGAGAAGATTATGAGGAGGAATATGCATTGAGACTATTACTTGCGGAGGATGAAAAGGCGCTTTCAAAAGCTCTTGTGACTATTTTGGAACGAAATAACTATTCGGTAGATCCCGTTTATGATGGGGAGGCAGCGTTGGAATATTTGGAAGCTGATAATTATGACGGTGTGATTCTGGATATTATGATGCCTAAGGTGGACGGCATTACCGTATTAAAGGAAGTCCGGAACAGAGGAAACCTGATTCCGATTCTGCTTCTGACTGCCAAATCGGAGGTGGATGACAAGGTACTGGGATTGGATGCCGGAGCCAACGACTATCTGACCAAACCCTTTAATTCCCAGGAACTGCTGGCGCGGATTCGCGCTATGACCCGCGTGCAGACAATGCAGACTAATTCGAAACTGCAGATGGGAAATGTCACGCTGGACCGTGCTACTTTTGAACTTTCCACTGCAATGGGCAGCTTCCGTTTGGCGAATAAGGAATTTCAAATGTTGGAGCTTCTGATGAGCAACCCGAAGAAACTGATTGCTTCGGAGCGCTTTATGGAGAAAATATGGGGATATGACAGCGAGGCGGAAATCAATGTGGTGTGGGTGTATATCTCATATCTCAGGAAAAAACTTGCGGCTTTACATGCGGATATTCAAATCAAAGCCGCCAGGAATGCGGGATATTCGCTGGAGGAAATACAATGATCAGGAAACTGAGGGTTAAACTAATTATTGCGTCCATGTTTTCTTTCTTTATTGTCCTGTTTATCCTTATGGGTACGATCGGCATTTTAAATTATAGGAGAGTGATCTTGAATGCAGACAGCATACTGGAGCTTCTGGCAGAAAATGACGGCGCATTTCCCGATATGAAGAATCCTTTTGCGGAGAAGCCTGAGAAACCTTTTTGGGCGCTGCATGAAGGCGATGAGCATTTGAACTCTCCGGAGCTGCCTTATGAGTCCCGTTATTTCTCCGTGCGGCTGAGTAAGGAGGGCGAACTGATTTCCGCCAGTACAGAGAAAATTGCGGCGGTGGATATTGATACTGCTGTGGAATATGCGAAGACTGTCTGGCAAAGCGGCCGCGAAAAAGGCTTTGTCGGCAATTACCGCTATCTTGTACATCCGGCGGGAACGGAAATTTATATTATCTTTTTGGACTGGGGACGCAATCTGGAATCTTTTCGGACCTTGCTTGTGACAGGTGCAGTTGTATCCGCAGCAGGGCTTTTGTCTGTGTTTGTTCTGATGATTTTATTGTCGGAACGTATTGTGAAGCCGTTCTCGGAGAATTATGAGAAGCAGAAGCAATTCGTTACAGATGCCGGACATGAATTGAAAACACCGTTGACAATTATAGATGCAGACGCGGAAATTCTGGAAATGGATTTTGGGAACAGTGAATGGCTGACTGATATACGGAATCAGACCAAACGTCTGGCGGAATTGACCAACAGCCTGATTCTTCTGTCCCGTATGGAGGAAGAAAGGACACAGATCCAGATGATAGAGTTCCCGCTATCGGATTTGGCGGAAGAGACAGTGGAGACATTCCGCGCTCTGGCAAAAACACAGAATAAGACGCTTACCGGCAGTATTCAGCCGATGGTTTCCATACATGGGGATGAGAAACTGCTTTGCAGGCTCATTACGATCCTTTTGGATAATGCAGTCAAGTATTCGGAACCGGGCGGGACGATTTCCCTGACGCTTGAGAAGCAGAGGAATCTGGTCAGACTGTGTGTGTTTAATACAACAGAGTATATTGCCAGGAATCATCTGGAGCATTTATTTGACCGGTTTTACCGGACGGATCAGTCGCGCAATTCCCAGACCGGCGGCTATGGGCTGGGGCTTTCCATTGCGGCGGCGATTGTATATGAACATAAGGGTAAGATTACGGCCGCAACGGAGGATGAAAAATCTTTGCTGATGACTGTAACCCTGCCGGCGTGACAGGAATTTTAGTCATAGAGAAATAAAGCGGCGCCGTTTGGATGTAGCGGCACCGCTTTTTTGCAACATCACATATGCGGTATCCCCGAAGCAGCCTTGCGGATTTGTTATACTGCAAAATTTTAGTTAGATTTAAAGTACGTTTTAAAGTTCGGTTAAGGAAGGGTTATTATACTATAATCATTCAAAACACATTTCTGAAAGCATAAGGAGGAACTGTTTATGTCATACCAAATGACTTTTGAACGTTATGAACTAAAATATCTGCTGACCAGACAGCAAAAGGAACAATTGCTGCAGGCAATGGAACCCTATATGAAATTGGATGAATACGGACGCACTACGATCCGAAACATCTATTATGATACCAACAGCTATCGCCTGATCAGGCATTCGATGGAGAAGCCAGCCTATAAAGAAAAGCTTCGTGTACGCAGTTATCAGCCGGCACATTCGGATGATCCTGTTTTTGTGGAAATAAAAAAGAAATATAAATCCGTGGTATATAAACGCAGACTTGTAGTTTTGGAGAATCAGGCAATGACCAGCTTTCAGGAAGGATTACCGCTGCCTGTCACATCCCAGATTGCGAATGAGATTGAATATTTCCGTGCTTATTACGGTACGCTGAAACCGGCTGTATTCCTCTCTTATGAGAGAGAAGCGTATTATGCCTTAGACGGCGGAGATTTCAGAGTTACCTTTGATGAAAATATTCTCTATCGGGAGGAGGATATCTCATTGGGAAGTGAAATCTACGGAGAACCGCTTCTGGGGAAAGACCAGACGCTAATGGAAATCAAAACTTCGGGGGGAATTCCGCTTTGGATGAGTCATACCCTTGCACAAATGCATCTGTACAAAACATCTTTTTCTAAATACGGCTCGGCTTATCAGCGTATGATGGCGGAGGAAACAAAGGGAGGGCTTTGCTATGCTTAAATTATTTCAGGGAATTTTTGATACAGAGATGACCGGCACGATTGCGGTCTCGGAATTTTTGCTCTGTGTGGTATGCGCGCTTGTAATAGGGTTGATTCTGGCTGTTACATACATGTACAGGACGAGGTATACCAAAAGCTTTGCCGCCACGTTGGCGCTGCTTCCGGCAGTAGTCTGTGTGGTTATTATGATGGTAAACGGCAATGTGGGAACCGGAGTGGCGGTTGCCGGCACCTTCAGTCTGGTACGGTTTCGGTCCGTACCCGGTTCTGCGAAAGAGATCGGGGCGATCTTTCTTGCGATGGGAACAGGACTGCTCGTGGGAATGGGATATCTTGGATTTGCGTTTTTGTTTGCGGTTATTCTGGGGGCGGTGAATATGCTGTACAGCAGTATAGACTTCGGAGCCGGGAAGAAGGCAGCCTTGTATAAAACGCTGCATATTACGATTCCGGAGGAACTTGATTATACTGATGTTTTTGATGAAATTCTAAAGGAATATACTTCTGCCTGTGAACTGACTCAGGTTAAGACCACCAATATGGGAAGTCTGTTCCGGCTGACCTATAACCTGACACTGAGAAGAGCAGATCAGGAGAAAGAGCTGATTGATAAACTCCGCTGCAGGAACGGCAATCTTGAAATTACTGTTTCTAAGCAGGAAACGGTAATAGGAGAGTTGTAAGGGAGGATGATATGATGATCAGAGGGAGAATTTTACCGCTGCTTGTGACCGGAGCCGTGCTTCTGTCAGGGTGTGCTGCGGATACCCGGGAAACGACGGATTACCTGAATGAGGACGGGTCGGAAGCGGACGAAACAAGTTCTGCCGGCCAGACCGTCGCGGATACATCGGATATGTTTACCGGCCGGGACATGGAGACGGATTATGATGAGTCGGAAAGCGCGGTGATTACGCTTTCCGGGACCGGCGCCTCCTGTGATTCTGATGCCGTTCGGATTTCGGGCAGCACGGTCACGATCATTGATGAAGGAACGTATATTTTATCCGGCACACTGGACGACGGTATGATTATTGTGAATGCCGATGATGCGGATAAGGTTCAGCTGGTTTTGAACGGCGTGGAGATTGCCAATGCCGATTCGGCTGCCATTTATGTGCTGTCGGCGGATAAGGTATTTATTACTACGGCAGCGGGAACGGACAACATCCTTTCCAATGGCGGAGAATACGCTGCCATTGATGATAATAATATTGATGCGGTTATTTTCGCTAAATCGGATTTGACACTGAACGGCCTGGGGACTTTGAAAGTAGAGGCAGCCGCGGGGCATGGTATTGTCTCCAAGGATGATTTGGCGTTTACCGGCGGAACCTATGACATTACCGCGGCTTCCCACGGAATCTCCGGAAAGGACAGTGTGCGAATCGCGGGGGGAACCTATGCCATTGCATCAGAGAAAGATGGAATTCATGCAGAAAACACAGATGATGCCGATTTGGGATTTGTTTATATTGCAGACGGAACCTTCCATATTACTGCGCAGGGAGACGGGATCAGTGCAAGCGGTTATCTGTTGGCCGAAGACGGTACATACCAGATTGAGACCGGCGGAGGGAGTGCAAATGCTGTTTCCCAAAGTGACAGGCAGGAGTTCGATCCGATGCAAAGGAGAAATAGGGAAGATCCGGTAAATAGGACGGATA
>CAZPSD010000018.1:0-2984 GCA_964589055.1 uncultured Bacteroides sp. | reverse complement strand
GAGTTCGATCCGATGCAAAGGAGAAATAGGGAAGATCCGGTAAATAGGACGGATATGGACGGAGAACCGGATATGGACGGAGAACCGGACATGGACAAGGCGCCGGATATGGGCGGAGAACCGGATATGGACAGCGCCCCGGATATGGACGGAGAACCGGATATGGGCGGAGAACCGGATATGGACAGCGCCCCGGATATGGACAGAGCAACGGATATGGGCGGAGAACCGGACATGGACAAAGCGTCGGATATGACGGAAACGTCAGAAACAGAGAGCGCTTCCAGCGCCAAAGGATTTAAGGCCGGAACGGAACTGATGATATACGGCGGTACATTTACGGTTGACTGTGCGGATGATGCTTTTCATTCCAACGGTAATCTGACGGTCGCGGGCGGTACGTTTGAAATTGCTGCAGGTGACGACGGCATGCACGCGGATAATGCGCTGACAATTTCCGGCGGCAGCATCCATATCACGCAAAGCTATGAAGGTATCGAGGGCTTAAGCATTGATATTACCGGGGGAGATATTTCATTGGCGGCTAGTGATGACGGCTTAAACGCTGCCGGAGGGAATGACAGCAGCGGCTTTGGCGGCAGAGGAGAGGATATTTTTGCGGCAACGGAAGGCGCCTGTATTAACATTGCCGGAGGAACCCTGCATGTTAACGCGTCGGGTGACGGCATTGACTCCAATGGTGACCTTCTTGTTTCCGGCGGAGAAACTTATGTATCAGGTCCTGTCAATGGAGCCAATGGAGCTTTGGATTATGGTGGAGATGCGGTTATAAGCGGCGGAATCTTTGTGGCAGCAGGATCTGTCGGTATGGCACAGAATTTCGGTACTGACTCCACACAGGGGGTCATGATGGTTACGGTGGACTCCGCATCTGCAGGCAGCGCCATTTCCCTGTGTGATGACAGCGGCAATGAACTGGTGAGCTGGCAGGCGGATAAAGAATATTCTTCTGTGGTAATCAGCTGCCCCGGAATTACGGAAGGCTCCACTTATACCCTGACCGCAGACAGTTATACCACGCAGATTACCATGGACAGCCTTGTTTATGGCGAAGGCATGGGAGCAGGCATGGGCGGCGGCATGAAAGGCGGCGGCAAAAAATAAGCACTCGAAAAAACGCTATGCATTGGGATATACCTGTGCATAGCGTTTGCATGTTGTTTTTAAACTGTTGAAGTTAAATAGAGATATCAATGTTAGAACCGATATGCGGGTTCACGGATAACTCCATGGCAGCGGCGTCCATCATGCCTACGATCTGGTCGCCTGTAGAGGAAGCCTGATCCAGAGATTTGCTTAACATAGCCACGCCATAAGCGCTCTGCGTATTCACGGTTGACATCGCCATAGATAAAGCTGCAATATCCATAAAATCACCATGCCTTTCTTCAAGTATTGTTACATAAAGTATATCATATCGTATCCAAAATAGCGAGTTTTTTATAAGGCATTTTAGAGTATTTTAGAGTATTTAGAGTATTTAGTAACAATTCAGCCATCCATTCATAAGTTGGCGGGATATACATTTTCACTCATCAATTTAAGTATAAGTCCGCCAACTTATTTCATGTCGGGCGTCCGCCCTATAGAAACGATTGTACAATATGTCCTTAGTGAGCAAGTTCCCATGGTCATATTGCACAATCATTTCTGCATGGCTGAACTGTTACATAATTATTGAAAACTGCTTCTGCATATTGTAAAATGGACTTTGACTTAAAACGGCTAAAACGCATCACAATAAGCCGCGCTTACATGGAGGGTATTATGGCATTTGACGGCATTACCATTGCAAATATAGTAAACGAATTGAATCAGGAGCTGCTTGGCGGGCGTATCTATAAGATCGCCCAGCCGGAAAGCGACGAACTACTGCTGACGATCAAAAACAACAGTACCCAATACAGGCTTCTTCTGTCTGCGGATGCTTCCCTGCCTTTAGTCTACCTGACTGAGAGCAATAAACCAAGCCCAATGACAGCTCCCGGATTCTGCATGCTCCTTCGCAAACATTTGCAGAATGCCAAAATCATGCGCATTTCACAACCGGGCTTAGAACGGATTATTCACCTGGAACTTGAGCACTTAAACGAGTTAGGAGATGTATGCCGTAAAACACTGATTATCGAGATTATGGGAAAACACAGTAATATTATCTTCTGCGACGACAATGATAAAATCATCGACAGCATCAAACATATTTCCGGTATGGTCAGCTCTGTCCGTGAAGTATTGCCGGGAAGAGACTATTTTATCCCGCAGACACAGGACAAAATAAATCCGCTGCGTTTTTGCGCGGGCTACACGGATCATAATGCCGCGCTGCCCTGCTTTCAGAAAACAGCTTGTGATGATACCCCGATTTCTTACGAGGCGTTTAAACAGCAGATACAGACAAAACCTATGCCGCTTTATAAGGCAATCTATAGCTCCTACACAGGGCTTTCCCCTATCATTGCGCAGGAGATCTGTTATCGTGCGGGAATAGATGCGGACATGCCTGCCAATGTACTTGCGGGTGCTTCTTCCGAACCGCTCCAAGATGTATATGACACGCTTCTATCCATGATAAACGATGTCCTGAACGGAAACTTCACGCCTTCCATCATTTACAAAGACAAAGAACCAATCGAATTTGCCGCACTGCCGCTGACGCTATATACCGACATGGAGACACAAGTCTTTGACTCTGTCAGCACAGTGCTTGAGCGCTACTATGCGGAGCGCAACGCCATAACCCGTATACGCCAAAAATCCGCGGATCTGCGTAAGATCGTGCAGACTGCCTTAGAGCGCAACGTGAAAAAATATGACTTACAGATGAAACAGATGCAGGATACCGAAAAGCGGGATAAATACAAGGTATACGGAGAACTGCTCAATACTTACGGCTACGACGTGGAACCGGGCGCCAAATCCATGGACGCGTTCAACTACTACACCAATGAAATGATTACCATTCC
>CAZPSD010000017.1:22508-28065 GCA_964589055.1 uncultured Bacteroides sp. | reverse complement strand
GAATCATATTGCAGGGATAAATATAACGACAATTATCGTATATGCAGAATATATACACAGCAAATACCAAAAATGAACCCTGTCTTTATTATCCATGATTATATACTTCCTTCCTAATCCAATTCGTCCAATCCGCGATACACAGTACCAGTTAAAATGTCATACAATACAAGGCGTTCACTTTCAGTGATAACACATCCTGCTACTAAGCCGCGGAGAAAACCATCTATGAAGTGAAAATCATTATCCATTAAACTATAAAGATTTTCTCTTGCAGAATAACTTTCTTCATTGCGGATGCTTAAACAAATCCGGCGGGAAATTTCAACAAGATCAGACCAGCGAACAGCAAACATATGGTATGTTCCGTCACGATCTCCGGTAACAGAAACATGATCTGTTGAATTTTTTTCCAATTTTTCAATAAGTTCTTCAAAATTTTTTACATTTGTCATGTCTCTGTACATTACCCTTTTTTTGATGTTTTCCGGTATTTAACCCCTTTATTTCTTTACAGCATCCGGCTTGTCCTTGAAAGGTGAAACCATATCAAAACCTACCAGCTGGGCCTGCCCTTGAAAACCGGGTTCATAATGCAAATCAATCACATCGCCGACAGTGAGGATGTCACAATCAAGTGATGTATAAACACTTATAGCCTTAACGCCTTCCACCTCGTTATTATCTGATTCATACTTCGAAAAGGGAGTTGTCCCCTGAATCACGACAAAGTTCCGGCCATCTTTGTTTTTACCTCTTAAAAAACCTGTAACTGTTAATTTCATTTTCTTTTCCTCATTCTTTCTTTGTTTTATATTTGTTTATGTGTAACAAGTCACTTGTTAAATATAAATTTACAACTTAGGGAGGATGATAAAAATAGTAAAAAGATATTGACAGAAGTAAAAACTGGATATATAATTTCCATAACATATAAAGCCTATTTAATTAGTAGGAAATATAGGAATATAGAATTTATTTTAATTGATAAACTATTTGTCAAGATGACAGGAGGAGTAGGACATGAGTCAAATCAATCAAAGCGCATTGGAATTAGTCGGCAACACACCATTATTACAGGTCAACAGATATGCAAAGAAGGCAGGGATCGATAGGGCGGTCGTTCTGGCTAAATTGGAGTATTTTAATCCGGCAGGTTCCGTGAAAGACAGAATTGCATTAGCCATGATTGAGGATGCGGAAAGAAGAGGAGAATTGAAGCCGGGAGCAACGATTATTGAGCCGACCTCAGGTAATACAGGAATCGGTCTTGCCGCAGTTGCCGCTGCCAAAGGCTATCAGGCGATCTTTACTTTACCGGAAACGATGAGTGTTGAGAGAAGAAACCTGCTAAAAGCATACGGAGCCAAACTGGAGCTCACCGAAGGCTTTAAAGGCATGAAGGGGGCAATCGCAAAGGCACAGGAATTAAAGGAATCCATTCCCGGCTCCGTGATTTTGGGGCAGTTTGTGAATCCGGCGAATCCGGCGGTTCATAAAGCTACAACAGGACCGGAGATCTGGGAGCAGACAGACGGCAAGGTGGATATTTTCGTTGCCGGAGTCGGTACCGGCGGAACCATTACCGGTGTAGGAGAATTTTTAAAAGAAAAAAATCCGAATATCAGGGTGGTAGCGGTAGAACCGGCAGGAAGTCCTGTTCTTTCCAAGGGAACGTCGGGAGCGCACAAAATTCAGGGAATCGGAGCAGGATTTGTGCCGGAGGTATTGAATACGGAAATTTATGATGAAATCATTACGATTGAAAATGAAGATGCATTTGCGGAAGGCAGGGCATTTGCGGTAAGCGAAGGTATTCTGGTCGGCATCTCATCAGGGGCGGCGTTAAAAGCGGCAACGATTCTTGCCAAACGGTCGGAAAATGAAGGAAAAAATATCGTGGCGCTGCTGCCCGATTCCGGAGATCGATACTTATCTACTTCGCTCTTTGCGAGTAAGTAATAATTTGTTAAAAATATAGATGCTGTAGCCGCGGGAATGGCATAGGTTTGCAAAACTGAAGTTGTTGGTTCGAGTCCAACCAGCATCAGTACAAGTGAATAAGGATTGTGTATGATATGTTGGTATTTGCAGATGACACATTGAGCAGGCTCTGTTCTCATGCGGAAGCCGAATACCCCGGGGAATGCTGTGGGATTCTGTTAGGGAAACGGTTGGAGGAAGTAAGAATTGTATATAAAGTGGTCCCAACCGGAAATGAGATGGAAGAGAGCCGGAGAAAAACTTATTTTTCAGTAGATCCTCTTGAAGTATTTCAAGCGGAACAGGAAGCGGACAAGGATAATTTTGATATGGTCGGATTCTACCATTCCCATC
Source organism: uncultured Bacteroides sp. (assembly GCA_964589055.1). Lineage (GTDB taxonomy): Bacteria > Bacillota > Clostridia > Lachnospirales > Lachnospiraceae > UBA3282. The sequence continues at coordinate 25,728 of CAZPSD010000017.1, read as the reverse complement.
CGGACTGTGAAGCCGTTTCTTCGAAGGAAGATATATGCCATATGATGGCAGGTTATTCTTATCCGATTATTTCCGTGCAAAACGGGATATGTGTTACTGTGAGAAGTTTTGAGAAGACTGTGTTGACAGACTATGCTGTTATAGAAGAGAAAATTATGGCAAAGGAGAATTAAAATGCAGATTACAGTATATGTATCGGCAACGCTGCGGACTTTTGTGGAACGGCATGCAAAGCTTGAGATAGAAGGGGCGACTGTCAGGGAAGTATTGGAGCGTTTGCAGGAGGAATATCCGGAAAGCAGGAAAGCTTTGTTTGAGGAAGACGGGACGCTTAGACCTTTCGTATGTGTCTATGTCAATGACGCAAGGATTTCGTTGGAAACGGAAGGGGATATTTCTTTACAGGAGCAGGATCAGGTGTTGCTGCTTCCGGTCATCGCAGGTGGCGCGCCGGTGGAGAGTGTGATCTCAGACGAGCGGAGAAAAGAAGTAGCGTTGGACGATGCCGAGATTGAACGCTTTAATAAGCATCTGATGCTTCGGGAAATCGGAGTTAAAGGACAGAAGCGGATTAAAGCGGCAAAGGTCTTAGTCGCCGGACTGGGAGGTTTGGGCAGCCCGGTAGTACAGTATTTGGCGGCAGCGGGGGTCGGCACTCTTGGAATTGTTGATTTTGATGAAGTTTCCTTAGGTAATTTACAGAGTCAGCTCCTTCATGGAACCAGAGATGTAAACAGACCGAAAACCGCTTCGGCCAGGGACTCCATTAAAGCAATCAATCCCAAACTTAAGATTGAAGTGATCAATGAAAAAATAGAAGCCGATAATATAACAGATTTGATAGAAAACTATGACATAGTGGTAGACTGTACGGACAACTACAAGGCGCGGTACCTGATCAACGATGCCTGTGTATTGCTTGGAAAGCCGGTGGTGTTTGGAGCAATGTATCAGTTTGAAGGACAGGTAAGTGTCTTTGATGCCAAATCAGGACCGTGTTTCAGATGTCAGTTCCCGGCGCCGCCGCCGGCGGGTTTGGTGCCTACCTGTGCCGAGGGAGGCGTAATCAGCCCACTGCCGGGAATCATAGGAAGCCTGCAGGCGAATGAAGTATTGAAGCTGATCATAGGCGGAGGAGAAAGCCTGACGGGAAAAATGCTTGTGGTGGATACGTGGAATGTGCATACATCTATTCTCAAGGTACATAAGAACGATAAATGTCCGATCTGCGGGAAGAACCCGACCATTTTTAAACCGGAGGATTTTGACTATGAAGATTTCTGCGGATTAAAGCAGTCGGAGGACGAAATCCCGGTAGATGTGATCACTGCGGAAGAATTGGCGGAGAGAATCGAAAAGAGCGATCCACTGACTATAGTGGATGTCAGGGAGCCGCATGAAAGAAGCGTTCATCGTTTCCCGGATGCGGTTGTCATCCCGATCGGACAGCTGGCAAGACGGCAGAAAGAATTAGACCCTGATATTGATACGGTTTTCATCTGTCGGGAAGGCAAGAGAAGTATTCTTGCGATCAATACCTTAAGGGAAGCCGGTTATAAAGGACCGATGTACAGCTTAAAGGGCGGTATTGAAGCGGCGAAGAATATTATTTTCTCGAATGAAGGGGCATGGTTGTAAATTTTCTCTGGAAAAGTATGAAAGCAGTGGTAGTTAAAAGCGCGGTTTGGAGAAAATTTCACATAAATTATCTAAATTTTTTGTAGAACAGGAGGTCTTGAACATGGCAAAAGAAGAACAAGGTATCAATGCATTAGGCGCACAGGCAGCATACAACCTCGCCAATGTGACAAAAACAAAACCGCAGTACGGCGCTATCACACCGAAGTGGTTAACCAAATTGCTGGAATTTAAGGGATTGGAGACCGGTATTTATCGTGTTAACCGGGTTGTAGAGGGAGAAACACCGCTGGATGTGTTGTGCAGCCAGACGAAGAAGTCTGATATTATTCCGGACGGCTACACAGAATATGAGACAGAGCCGAGAGAATATCGTCTGAATTCTATTTCCACTATTATCAATGTCAATACAGCCATTGAAGATGTATACAGCGCTCCGTATGATCAGGTAAAAGAGCAGCTTGCTTTGGCGATCGAAAGCTTAAGAGAGAGACAGGAAAGCCAGCTGATCAATAATGATGATTACGGACTGCTTAAAAATGTACCGGATTCCCAGAGAATTCAGTCACGTACGGGAGCGCCCACACCGGATGATTTAGATGAACTGATTACCAAAGTCTGGAAGGAGCCTTCCTTCTTCCTTGCGCATCCGAGAGCAATCGCTGCATTTGAGAGAGAATGCACGAAGAGAGGCGTTCCGCCTGTAACAGCTAATATTGCCGGAGGTACTTTCATTCTTTGGAGAGGAATCCCGATCATTCCGACAGATAAGCTTTTAGTGGACGGACTGAAAAATCCGAAGAGCCAGAGCGGTAAGACAAACATTCTTCTGATCCGTACAGGAGAGGCAAAACGCGGTGTTGTCGGACTTTATCAGGCAGGAATGAAAAACGAACAGTCAAGAGGCTTGTCCGTGAGATTCAGAGGAATTGATGACAAAGGAGTTGCATCTTATCTTTTATCTTTATACTGCTCGGCAGCAATTTTATCTGATGATGCCATTGCAGTATTAGAAGATGTAGAGGTAGGTGAGTATTATGACTACGAATAATTTTGGAGGTAATGCCATAGACTTCGGCTTGCCTTCAGAGTTGGAATTGGAAGGGCTGGCAAATCAGTTGTTTTCAGATATCGACGGAAGTCTCTTTGAGCCTGAGGTGTGCACGGAAGGGTTCGAGAAGCTTGTGACCGCCGGGGATACCGGAATATTCGATACTGCGGCTAATAAAGCGGCAAGAGTATTCGGCAGGCAGCTTGGTGCACAGGATTTCGAGAATATCCTTGGGGATTTGAAGCAGGAATTTAATTATGACGTTCTGTCCGGAGTTACGAGTGAGTATCCGGGACTAACGGATATCGGCGGAGGCTTTAAGGAGTTGGAAGATTATACTGCCGGATATGAACGTGCGGATTCTGATGCTGCAAAGGAAAAGCATACGGGATATGCGCCCTATGTGATTTCACAGAAGCAGGCGGAAACGGATGCCGAAATCGAGGTAAGAACCACTGCCAATGACAATAATGTGATCCCGTCAAGGGACGGTCACGGCATCAGTCAGGATACAGTAGGCGGACAGAAGGA
>CAZPSD010000017.1:0-22408 GCA_964589055.1 uncultured Bacteroides sp. | reverse complement strand
ACAGAGGGTATCAATTTAGTGGCGCAGTCCTATGTAAAGCCGCTGCTGCAGCCCGGTGATGAGATTATCGTATCGTTATTGGAGCATCATGCCAATATCGTTCCGTGGCAGCTTGTGGCACAGGAAACAGGAGCAGTCATTAAAGTGATCCCGGTGGATGCGTCGGGGCAGCTGATACTTTCCGAATATGAGAAATTATTTACGAAGAGGACGAAATTTGTTTCCGTGACTCATGTTTCCAATGTACTCGGAACGATCACACCGGTGGCAGAGCTTGTTGCCATTGCCCATCGGCATGGCGTGCGTATTTTGATCGACGGCGCGCAGTCGGTGGCGCATATTCCGGTGAATGTGGCAGCTTTGGATACCGACTGGTTCGTATTTTCGGGGCATAAGATCTATGCGCCTACGGGAATCGGCGCTGTTTACGGCAAAAAAGAAGTTCTGGAGGAAGCGAAGCCTTATCACGGCGGCGGTAACATGATCAAAGATGTTACCTTTGAAAGAACAATCTATAACCCGGCGCCGAATAAGTTTGAAGCGGGAACCGGCAGCATTGCCGACGCGGTAGGACTGGGAGCCGCGCTGGAATATTTAAACAGTATTGGAATGCCGGAGATCAGCAAATACGAGCATGAACTCGTTGGTTATGGCATGAAAGAGTTAGGCAGGATAAAAGGTTTACATCTGGTCGGTACTGCACCTGCGAAATCCAGCGCCTTGTCATTTACGCTGGACGGTGTTTCCAATGATGCGGTTGGACAGAGACTTGACCAGAACGGCATTGCCGTGCGTGTGGGACACCACTGTGCACAGCCGGTTTTACGACATTATGGGTTAGAAAGTGTTGTGCGCCCGACTTTGGCGTTGTATAATTCATATGAGGACATTGATACGCTGGCAAAGGTACTCCGGTCATTTTAACAGATGACCGGAAAACGTGCCGGAATAAGGATGTACTAATGATATCATTGTAGGAAGGTTGGTGATTAGCGCATGGCTGAGAGAATAACACGCAGTGAATTTCAGGAGAAGGTCATTGATTTTCCGGGTCTGGCGATTGTTGATTTTTATTCTGATTCCTGCGTACCATGTAAAATGATGTCGCCGGTTTTGACAGCGCTTGAGAAGCAGTATCCTGATGGGCTGTATATCGCGAAAGTGAATATAGCATATGAGAAGGAACTGGTTGAGCAGTACAAGATCAAATCCGCTCCGACATTGTTATTTTTTAAAAACGGGGAAGTAGTGGAACAATTTTCCGGAGCAAAGAAAAAAGAAGAATTGGAACAGCTGATTGAAGCAAATAAATAGAGGACTGGGAGAAAAGATGAAAATTACAGTATCAGGTGAAACAAAAGAATTTAAGGATGGACTTACGATTGCAGAGTTGATAGAATTGGAACAGGTTGAGACGCCCCAGTATGTATCCGTATCTGTAAATGACGATTTTGTAGCATCAGAAGACTTCGCTGCACAGAAATTACAGGAAGGGGATGTTGTAGAGTTCCTGTATTTTATGGGAGGTGGCAGTCATGGCATTTACTGATGAACAACTGGAACGCTATTCCAGACATATTATTCTTAAGGAAATCGGCGTAAAAGGTCAGAAGAAGCTTCTCAATGCCAAAGTTCTGATTATCGGAGCAGGCGGGCTTGGCGCTCCCGCAGCAATGTATTTGGCGGCGGCAGGCGTGGGAACCATCGGTATTGTCGATGCGGATGAGGTAGATTTGTCTAATCTGCAAAGACAGATCATTCATTCTACAGAGGATGTAGGTAAGCCGAAGGTAGAGTCTGCCAGAGAGACAATGGAGAAAATGAATCCGGATGTAACGGTTAAGACTTATCATGAATTCGTTTCCTCCGAAAATATACTGGATCTGATTAAAGAGTACGATTTTATCATTGACGGAACGGATAATTTTCCTGCTAAATTCCTGATCAATGATGCCTGTGTTATGGCAGGCAAACCGTTCTCTCATGCGGGAATCATCCGCTTTAAAGGACAGCTTATGACCTACGTGCCGGGAGAAGGCCCGTGTTATCGCTGCGTTTTTAAGAACCCGCCGCCAAAGGATGCGGTTCCTACCTGCAAGCAGGCAGGCGTAATCGGCGCTATGGGAGGCGTGATCGGAAGCCTTCAGGCAATGGAAGCAGTTAAGTATATTACAGGGGTAGGTGATCTGCTGACCGGTTCTCTGCTTACGTTTGATGCGACCAAGATGAATTTCCATAAGATCAAGCTGCCCAAAGCGGATTGTAATTGTGCGATCTGCGGAACCCACCCGACCATAACCAAGCTGATTGATTATGAGCAGGCAGTATGCGACGGTATATAAGGAGTTTACCATGATAAAAATGTCAAAGGAAGATTATCAGAAAATCATAGCCCATGCGAAATCGGAGCTTCCCAATGAAGCCTGTGGCCTGATTGCCGGAACGGTTACGGGAGCGGATAAGGTGATCGGGAAGGTGTATCTGCTTACGAATATCGATCATTCTAACGAGCACTTTTCGCTGGATCCCAAAGAACAGTTGGAAGCGATCAAGGATATGAGGAGGCTGGGTTATGCGCCGCTTGGCAACTGGCATTCCCACCCGGAATCCCCATCCAGACCTTCCGAAGAGGATAAGAGGCTTGCTTATGATAAGAGTGCAAGCTACTTGATCTTATCCTTGATGGAACAGGATAATCCGGTGCTCAATTCCTTCCATATTGAGGGTACCGATGCGGCGAAGGAAGATTTGGTGATTGAAGAATAACCTGCCGCAGAAGATGTTTATCGAGTTCGCGTATGTAAAAGGAGATGCGGAATTATGGCTCATAGGCTGGAAAAGGATGTAAACGGTCTTGTTGAAAGAATCATAAAGGACTATGAACATGGCAGGGATATTGACGTTGTAGAGACCTTTGTGCATCCTGACAAGGATGATATTGTCAAAATAATCGACCAGATCCGAAACATCATATTTCCGGGATATTATAAAAACAAGAATTACCGCATCTATACGGTAAGAAATAATCTGTCCATGCAGTTGGAGGATGTACTGTATAATCTCAGCAAACAGATTTCCCTTGTTCTGAAATATCTGCCGGAATATATGGGAGCGGATGAAAAGGAATTATTGTACGAGGGAGAAAAGCTGTCCTTGCAGTTTTTGGAAAGGCTGACAGGGATAAGGGAGTTGATTCAGACTGATTTAGAGGCGGCATACGACGGTGATCCGGCGGCGTTCAATAAGCCGGAAATTATTTTTTCCTATCCCGGATTGTATGCGATCATGATCAATAGAATCGCGCATGAGTTATATTTGCTCGGGGTGCCGCTTATTCCGAGAATTATGACAGAGTATGCCCATACGGAAACAGGGATTGACATTCATCCCGGCGCAGCTCTAGGAAGATATTTTTTCATTGATCACGGTACGGGAATCGTGATCGGTGAGACGGCAGTGATCGGAGATAATGTGAAGATATATCAAGGCGTAACCATCGGAGCGCTGTCTACCAGAGAAGGGCAGAAGCTGCATGGGAAGAAGAGACATCCGACGATAGAAGACAACGTAACCATCTATGCGGGGGCGTCTATTCTTGGCGGGGAAACCGTGATCGGTCATGACTCCGTGATCGGCGGCAATGTGTTTATCACGACTTCCATTCCGAGCCATACAAGAGTCAGCATCAAGAACCAGGAGTTGGAGTATAAACAGGGAAAACGAAACGCCGTAGAACTTGTTCAGGGTGATGAATGGTATTATATAATTTAATTGTATATTTGTTTTGGAGCAGTATAAAAGTCAGAAAGAGCGTGTCAGGGAAAATTCCTGATGCGCTTTTCCTATGTGATCAGAAAATGCATGAGCAGTGGCATCCGACTGACCTTTTTGCCCAGTTGCGCTGTCAAACCGACTGTTCATGCAATCTAAGTCAAAGATATTTTTTCGGTTTCCAATAAATAATAGGGCGGCAGAGCAGATCTTATCGGAAGCGGATTGACTCTTTTTGGGGGATGTGTCATACTATAATTAAGTAGATTTTTTATACGACAAACAGGCAAAGCAGCTTTAGAATTCGGAGATGGAGGAGAAGATTCGATGCAGAATATAATGATCATTTCAGAAGTACAGAGTTATCTGATTGTGTCATTAAGGGAGAGGTTTGAGCAGGCTGATTATAAGGTGGTCACTGTGAAAGCAGATATTGATATGATCAGCAAAAATGAGGAACCGGTCAGCATCATTATATTGTATACGGATGAAAAACTGGGAGAACAGCAGCAGGCATTAAATTTTATTAAAGATAAAGCGGCAGAGGAAGATATTCCGATCTTTGCGATCGGAGATCCGGAAGAACTGCAAGGCGTGGAGAAGATGATACCGAAGCATTTGATACGCCAGGAATTCCTGCGGCCGGTCAATGTAACCGAGGCAGCAGATTCTATCATCAATTATGAGAAAAAATACGGAAAGCAGAATAAGAAAAAAATCCTCGTAGTAGATGATTCCGGTGCTATGCTCCGCAATGTAAAAGGATGGCTGGAGGAGCAATATCAGGTTATCCTGGCGAATTCCGGGGCGATGGCAATCAAGTATCTGGCGATGAACAGACCGGATCTGGTGTTACTTGATTATGAGATGCCGATAGTGGATGGTAAGCAGGTGCTGGAGATGATCCGCAGCGAGCATGAGTTTATGGATATACCGGTTATTTTCCTGACCAGTAAAGGTGATAAGGAGAGCGTCATGAAAGTGATGGCGCTGAAACCGGAGGGATATCTGCTTAAGACGATGGAACCGGCGCAGATCGTTCAGGCAGTGAACGATTTTTTTGAGAAAAGAAAAGGACTTATGTAATAAAAAGGTGAAAAAGAAAGCAGGCGGCTTCACAAATGACAAATCATTTGCGAAACCGCCCGCTTCTGTATTGCTATCGAATAAAATCAAGTCTGAAAATTCGTTTACGGTTAAATACTGAAATCAAAATGTCCGCCCGGCATGTTGGCAGTGGTTTCTTCTTCGACGCTGTCCCAGTCAACGCCGGTGATTTTTTCAAGCAGTTCTTCCGTGGAATCTGCATAGACCGTGGTGCGTTTGTTCTTATCCACATTGTGCGCATCATAGTTTTGTGCGGCTTTCTCAGCATTTGCTGTTTGGGCATCAGCGGCTGATTCTTTTGCCTCCTCGCGAATCTTATCCGCAAATTCCTTTTGGCGTTCGCCGATTTTCTCTAATTCTGCGAAGAAGGAAATTTCACCGTCCTTGCCGATGGTAACGCCAAGCTGAACAACCTGATCCCCGTTCTCGGTATCCTTAAGCTGTTCCTTTAACTCATCCAGTTTGCCGACAGCTTCATCAAGCAAGGCAAGGTTCTGATTCTTGACATCTTCATCTTCAGCCATACGTTCTAACTCATCCGTATCGATCAATACGCTGTATTCTTTGGTACCGCGGGACAGATAGGAAGCTGCTTCTTCCTCGGTATCGTAGTCGGCTACGATGAAATCCATGTTGCTGTATTGCTTCTTTAACTCCTGCAGCAGAGCTTTGGCTTTATCGCTCAACTGTACTGTGTTATGCTCCGATTTGTTGGCGCCGTCTGTTTTCCGGGCAGAATCGGATTTTTGGGTTTTATCCTGATCTTTTTTATTCTGCACGGTACTGCTGTAATAGTTGTTTTGATACACGCTGTATCCGTTTACTTTGCTCATGGTGTGCCCTCCTTAGCATGATTCGCAAATCCGTTTACTTGCAGTTGGTTGCTTTGACTGCTTCTTATATTATATATCGTTAAGTTTTCGCCTTTTATTAACTGCCGGGATAAATATTTTTCATAACCTGTGAAAACCTATGTTAGAAAAGAAGAGTAGATTGACAAAGGGAAAAAAGCGTAGTATAAATAATCATATAAAAAAAGTAGGAAAATAGATATTTGTATCGGCAATAGATCGAATAGAAAACAAATAGAAGGAGAGAGAGTTATGTATAGCGAAAAGGTAATTGATCATTTCAGCAATCCGAGAAATGTAGGAGAGATAGAAGATCCCAGTGGAGTGGGAACCGTGGGAAATGCCAAATGCGGCGATATCATGAGAATGTATCTTGATATTGATGAAAACGGTGTCATACGGGAAGCCAAGTTTAAAACCTTTGGCTGCGGTGCGGCGATTGCCACCAGTTCTATGGCGACGGAATTAGTGAAAGGCAAAACCGTGCAGGAAGCATTGGAAGTGACCAATAAAGCTGTTATGGAAGCACTGGATGGTCTGCCGCCGGTGAAAGTGCACTGTTCGCTTCTGGCAGAGGAGGCGATTCATGCTGCGTTGTGGGACTATGCGAAGAAGAACGGTATCGTGATCGAGGGCTTAAAAGAGCCGGTAAATGATATTGAGGAGTCAACGGAGTATGATAATCTATAAGAGATCAGTGGATAAGACGGAAACGGACATCTGTAAACAGGGGAAAGGAGAACGCAGGAGAAATGAAGATTTCAACCAAGGGCAGATATGCCCTCAGACTGATGTTGGATTTGGCACAGAATAATACCGGAGAACCGGTTCGGATCAAGGATATTGCGGCAAGGCAGGAGCTGTCCGACAAGTATTTGGAGCAGATTATTTCCGTACTGAATAAAGCAAGATTTGTGAAAAGTATCAGAGGCCCTCAGGGAGGATACCGTCTGACCAGGGAGCCGGAACAGTATACGGTAGGCATGATTTTGCGGCTGACGGAAGGCTCTCTTGCTCCGGTGGCATGTCTGGAGGATGAGGTCAATCTCTGTGAACGGCAGGACACCTGTGCAACCCTTAAGCTGTGGCAGATGCTTAATCAGGCAATCAGTGATGTGGTGGACCGGGTGACGCTGGAGGATCTGGTTGAATGGGAAAATGAAAAATTGGATAATTATGTAATATAGAACAGACGGGCAGCAGTGAGGAACGGACATGACCGGATTCATGAAATTGAAGAGTCGTATAAAAAATTTCAGATTAAATATAAAGAATTATGATTTGTTTTTGCAGATATGTACGATTATGCTGGTGATTATACATATCACATTAGGAATCGTATTAGGCATTGCAGGGGAAACGTTTTTAAGCAGATTAAATATTATCAGCGTGGCCTGTTATCTGACAGCATTTTTCTTTGCGAAGAAGAACCGGATCAGAGTGGTATATCATATAGTGATAACGGAAGTGATGATATATTCGTTTATTTCTGTATTTATACTGGGTGACGACACGATGTTTGCCCATTATTGTCTGGCAATCATGCCCTTTACTTTTCTGACATACTATATTTTAAAATGCAGCAGCCCGATGCGTAAAAATTTTCATCCTTTCGTCAATTTTGCGTGGATCAGCGTGGTTTATTTTATTGAGCAGGCAATGCCTTTGTTTCACACACCTGTTTCAACGATTGACCGCATGGGAGTGGTTTATTTTCTGCAGGCGCTTAACATATCGATCAATGTTGCCTGCAACTTCTTCGGATGCGGCGTGCTGTCTACGATCGCCATTGAAAATACTGCAGTGATCCGCCGCAACATGGAGGAAATGGAACAACTGATGCATGAGGCGGAGGCATCCAATGAAGCGAAGAGCGCTTTCCTTGCCAATATGTCCCACGAAATCAGAACGCCTATGAATGTCATCTGCGGCATGACGGATATGCTGTTAGATGAAAAATTGTCCGATCAGGGAAAGGAATATGCAGCCACCATTAAGACTTCCGGGGAAGGGCTGCTCAGTATTATCAATGATATTCTGGATTTCTCCAAGATTGAATCCGGCAAGATGACGATTATTCCGGAGGAATACTATTTTTCGTCGATGATCCACGACGTGATGAACATGATGGAAGTGCGCACGAAGGAGAAGCCGGTAAAGCTGGAAGCTGAAATAGAAGATAACGTGCCGCGGAAACTGTACGGGGATATTGGCAGGGTAAAGCAGGTCATCATCAACATTATGGGCAATGCCACTAAATTTACGCATGAAGGAACGATCACGCTGAAAGCCTCCTGGCAGCCGGAATCTGAAAATATGGGGCGGTTGATTTTTGACATTATTGACACCGGTATCGGCATCAAGCCGGAAAATCTGTCCAAACTCTTCGATGCGTTTGAACAGGTGGATAGGAAGAAAAACAAAGGGATTGAAGGAACCGGACTCGGACTTTCCATTTCGAAGCTGCTGGTGGAGCGCATGGGAGGACAGATACGGGTTGAGAGCGAGTATGGAAAAGGCAGCTGTTTTACGTTTGATATCCTGCAGAAAGTAATCGATGGGGCGCCTTGTGAATATAGTAAAAGTAAGAAAATTACGGAAGTAAAGCAGTTTACTGTTACCTTTACAACGTCCGGTGCAAAAGTGCTTGTGGTGGATGATAATAAAGTCAATCTGCGGGTTGCTTCTGGACTGCTGAAAAAGTTCGGCGTTGTGCCGGATTTGGTGGACAACGGAAGAGACTGCGTGGAGATGATTCGCAGAAACGCACAGTATGATCTGATTTTTATGGATCATATGATGCCGGAGATGGACGGCATCGAGGCAACCGGGCTGATCCGGGCAATCGGAACCGGATACACGGACAAACTGCCGATCATAGCGCTGTCTGCTAATGCGGTTCAGGGCATGGAGGATGAGTTTTTAGTGGGCGGCATGAATGATTTCCTGCCCAAACCAATTGACTTGCAAAAGCTGGCGGAAATTCTGCTTAAGTGGCTTCCGCCGGAAAGGGTTCAAAGTCTCGGTCAGGATGCTGATTCATAAAAAGGACTTGACTCATTGGAGCGTCTGTGCTATGCTTTATCAAAATAAACAAGTAAAGTCAGTGAGCAAAAAGAGTACTAAGAGATGTGACAGCACAGAGAGTCGGTGGTGGTGAGAACCGGTATGAAGCGCTTTTAGGAATGGGTTTGTGAGATGCAGGTCGAATACATTTTCCGATGTTAGTAGACTGAGCCGTAATTCTGCGTTAAAGAGAGCGATATCAGGCGTAAGCCTCGTATCTGTGATAAGTCGACGATTGAATTGGTGGCGGGTATTTTCCGATTGGAAGATACCCGCTTTTTTGTGCAGCTAAGCAGAGCCATAACATGAAACAAATAGGTGTCATGCAACGTAAAAGACTAAGCAAAATCAGGAAGAGAGGATTATTATGAAAAGAAAATTGAGAGCGTACCGCAAGACAGTCAGTCTTGTTAACGAAAAGGCGATTTCCATGTTTGAGGGAATTGCCAAAGAAGGAAAGAAGTGCTTTCTGTTAGAAAGTTATGATAAGGATTATGACAGATATTCTTTCTTCGGCATTGATCCGGAAGAAGTGATTTCTTCTAAAGGGCAGAGCTTGGTAATTACGAAGAGAGATGGCAGCACGGAAGTCCGCGAAGGCAATCCGCTGGAACTTTTGAAGCAGTATTATGATGAGTTCGAGGTGGTCAAGGACGAAGGCGAGCTTGCCATGATTGGCGGGCTGGTAGGCAGTCTTGCCTATGACTTCGTGCGTTACAGTGAGGTGATTCCCGACGAAAACCCGGATGAGATCGGCATTGAGACGATACAGCTTATGCTTACCAGGGAATTTATTATTATTGATCATCGGGCAGAGACAATGACCGGCGTGGCATTGGAAGAGGACACACCGGAAGGCAGGGTTATAGGCGAGAAGAAAGCGGAAGAGCTTGTGGCACAGGTCAGAAATAACATGAAGGATACGGAAGAAAAGCAAGCATTTGTTCATGACGGTAAGATCATTCATAAGACGGACACCTTGGAAGAGTATAGTGAAAAAGTTGAGAAGATCAAGCATTACATTAAGGAGGGACATATTTTTCAGACGGTGCTTTCCCAGAGATGGACGATTGAAACAGGACATGACGGTCTGACCTTATATAAAGAATTGAGAGAATTAAATCCGTCACCGTATCTGTACTATTTCAATTTCGGTGATTTCGAGATTATAGGATCAAGCCCGGAAATGGTAGTCAAGCAGACTGACAACAGAGTATTTACCTGCCCCATTGCGGGAACCAGAAGGCGAGGCAAAGATGAGGAAGAAGACCAGCTGCTTCGGGATGAACTGCTGCAGGATGAGAAGGAGCGTGCGGAACATGTTATGCTCGTAGACCTTGCCAGAAACGATATGGGACGGATCGCAGAATTCGGTACGGTTAAAGTGACACAGTTTATGAATGTACAGAATTATTCCCACGTGATGCACATTGTATCTATGGTGGAAGGCAAGAAGAAGGGAGAAAGACACCCTCTTGATCTGGTGGCATCTTTCCTGCCTGCAGGAACCTTAAGCGGGGCGCCGAAGATCCGCGCCATGGAGATTATAGACGAGTTGGAGACGGTGCGCAGGGGCTTATACGGCGGCGCTACCGGATATTTGGGATTTAACGGCAACATGGATTTTTGTATTACCATCAGAACTATGATCAAAAAGGGCAATAAAGTATATTTGCAGGGAGGCGCCGGCATCGTGGCAGACTCTGTCGGTGAGTCGGAATACAAGGAATGCTGCAATAAAGTTATGGCGCTGGCTAAGACGCTGGTAGAGGAGGAAAACTTATGATTTTACTCATTGATAATTATGATTCATTTACTTATAATTTATATCAGTATATTGGCACCTTTACCGGTGACATTAAGGTAGTCCGCAACGACAAGATCACGATAGAAGAGATCGAAGAAATGAATCCGGATAAGATTGTCTTATCTCCGGGGCCGAAAAGCCCCAAGGAAGCCGGAATCTGTATGGAAGTGGTGAAAAGATTTACCGGGAAAAAGCCGATACTGGGAATCTGTCTGGGACACCAGTGTATCGGGGAAGCTTTGGGCGGCAGAGTTTCTTATGCAAAGAAAATTTTCCATGGTAAGCAGAGTAAGATTGAGCATGGCGGTACCAGTATTTTTACGGGAATTGACACGCCTATGAAGGTGGCAAGATATCATTCGCTGGCTGTACAGAAGGAAGATCTGCCTGACTGCTTAGAGATCATGGCACAGACGCAGGACGGAGAGATCATGGCAATCAGACATAAGGAATATCCGGTGATCGGACTGCAGTTCCATCCGGAGTCCATCTATACGGAGCATGGGAAGAGGCTGATTGAGAATTTTGTAAACGGGGTTATTTAGCAGCTTGTCAGTTTGGTTAGACTTTTATGATATATGGAAGGAAAAAAGAATATGATTTTAGATGAAATCGTAGCAGATAAGAAGAAACGTCTCGCAGAACATAAGGCGAGGATTCCCGAGGAAGAGATGAAGAGACTGGCGGCGGAATGTGAGAGGGAAAGTATCAGCTTCTATACAGCGCTTGCCAAAGAAGGACTTTCCATCATCGGGGAATTTAAGAAAGCATCCCCCAGTCACGGCAAGATGGATAATAAAATAGAACTGACAGACCGTATTGACCAGTATAACGTGTTGGTGGATGCTATTTCCTGCCTGACAGAAGAGGATCATTTCTTAGGCAGTGTAGAGTATTTCAAGCAGATCAGGGAGATGTCCCCGCTCCCCATGATACGGAAGGATTTTATTATTGATCCTTATCAGATCTTCGAGGCTAAAGTCATCGGGGCGGACTGTATCCTGCTGATTGCGGCAATCTTAACGGACAGGGAATTAAAACTTTTCTATGATCTGGCATATGCGCTGGGCATGGATGTGCTTTTGGAAGTTCATGATGAGGAAGAGATGAAGCGTGCAGTGGGACTGGATGCGAAGATTATCGGAGTCAACAACCGAAATCTGAAAGATTTTACCGTTGACCTGAATACGACGAAGAAGCTTGCCAAGATGGTGCCGGATGGAACGCTTCTGGTGTCCGAAAGCGGTGTCATGAAGGACGAAGATGTAGAGTTCTTAAAAGAAGTCGGCGTAGATGCCCTGCTGATCGGCACGGTATTTATGGAAGCAGAGAATTTGGAGGCTTTGGCAGGCAAATGGAGAGGCTAGATCATGTGAAAATCCCGAAAATTAAAATTTGCGGGCTTACCTCCGCGAAAGAGGTGCAGTGGTGCCTGGAAGAACAAATAAACTATGCCGGTATGGTAGTGTTTTTCCCTAAAAGTAAGAGAAATATGGAGATCTGGAAAGCTAAGGAACTGTTGGCGGCGCTTCATGGAGAGAAAATACCGGGGCAGGAACAGATAGCTGCAGCCGGAGTACCAAATCAGGAGCAGCCTTTGGCAGACCGGATGAGATCTGCGGCAAAGCTGGTTCAGGCGGTGGCGGTTACGGTATCCCCTACGCCGGAACAGGTGAAAGAGATACAGGAGGCCGGATTTGATCAGATTCAGGTTCATGGAGAACTATCGAAAGCGGCTTTTGATGCGATAGAGATTCCGATGATCCGGGCTTTTAACGGACTGGATCGTGAGTTATATGAGAAATTTCATAACTGCCATAAGGTGGAGGCTTATCTGTTTGACGCCAAGATTCCCGGCAGCGGTGAGACCTTTGACTGGGATGAGCTGCAGCAGATTCCGAGGGATGAGAAACCTTTCTTTTTGGCAGGAGGATTAAATCCGGATAATATTGAGTTGGCGATCCGTCAGGTACAGCCTGATGTGGTGGATGTTTCCAGTGGGGTGGAAATCTCACCGGAGATTGCCGGAAAAGACAGAGAGAAAATAAAACTGTTTGTGCACAGAGTCCGGGGGATTAACGGATGATAAGAACTGTGAAGATGTCATTGACAGAAGAAATAAAATAAGAAGAAAACAGTATGTAATGATAGCGATATGTAATAATAGAGCAAAGAAAGGAAAGGTTGGGAACATGAGCAACAAATATTATGGAGAGTTCGGCGGACAGTATGTGGCGGAGACTCTGATGAACACACTGGCGGAACTGGAAAAGGCATTCGAAGAAGCAATCGCCGATCCGAAATTCTGGGAAGAGTATAACTATTATCTGAAGGAATATGTAGGAAGAGAGACGCCTCTGTATCTGGCGGAGAGATTATCTGAAAAGTACGGCACAAAGATTTACCTGAAACGCGAGGATCTAAATCACACCGGCGCCCACAAGATCAATAATGTAATCGGACAGATCTTACTGGCTAAACGGATGGGTAAGACTAAGGTAATTGCGGAAACCGGAGCAGGCCAGCACGGTGTTGCTACGGCAACGGGCGCAGCCCTTTTTAATATGAAATGTAAAGTATATATGGGTTCCGAGGACATTGAAAGACAGCATTTGAATGTAATGCGTATGGAGCTGCTGGGAGCAGAGGTAGTAAGTGTTACGTCCGGCAGCAATACCTTAAAGGACGCCACCAACGAAGCCATCCGCACATGGGCGAAAGAGGCGGAGGACACTTTCTATGTTATCGGTTCTGCGGTAGGTCCGCATCCTTATCCGAGGATGGTAAAAGAGTTCCAGAAATGTATCAGCGTAGAGGCGAAGAAACAGTTTCTGGAGAAAGAAGGCAGACTGCCTGATGTGGTAATGGCATGTGTAGGCGGCGGTTCCAATTCCATCGGTATGTTTGCTGATTTTATCGACGAACCGGATGTTGAACTGATCGGTGTCGAGGCGGCAGGCATGGGAATCGAGACAGGCAAGCACGCATCTGCCATGGCGCTTGGTAAACCGGGAACGTTACACGGTATGCGCTCATACCTGTTACAGGATGACGACGGCAACGTGCAGTTGGCGCATTCCATTTCCGCCGGACTGGATTATCCGGGAGTCGGACCGGAACACGCATATCTTCGTGACAGCGGCAGGGCACAGTACGTATCGATTACGGATGATGAGGCGATGGAAGCGCTTGCAGAGTTATGTAAACTGGAAGGCATTATTCCGGCGATTGAAAGCGCCCATGCACTTGCCTATGCGTTTAAGAAGGCTAAGACGATGACGAAGGATCAGGCGATTGTGCTGTGTCTTTCCGGGCGTGGGGACAAAGATGTGCATACGATAGAGTCTTACTTCAGCGGTAACGGGTATTTGAATTAAGAGCAGTATACAATGTGATAAGAATTTGAAAATTATGCCTGTGATTCAAAGCTTGCAGGTAAAGAGAAAGGTATGAAAATATCATGAATAGAATCGAAGAGAGATTACAGCAGATCAAAGACAAGAACGAGAAAGCTTTTATCACTTATGCGACGGCAGGTCTGCCGGATATGCAGGGCTGCGCAGAACTGGTAAAAGCACAGGCGGAAGCGGGAATCGATGTGGTAGAACTTGGTATTCCCTTTTCTGATCCGGTGGCAGACGGTCCGGTGATTCAGGCGGCTTCCTATAAGTCAATTCAGCAGGGGACGAATTTGAGCAAAGTATTTGAGATGGTGGAAGGCATTCGTGCCGACGGCTGTCAGGTGCCCCTCGTGTTTATGATGTATTTTAATACAGTGCTGCATTATGGATTGGAGGCATTTGTGGATAAATGTACCGAGGCCGGAGTAGATGGTCTGATTATCCCGGATCTGCCTTTTGAAGAGCAGAAACAGCTGCAGGATGTGATCGATCAGGTGGCAGGCGCGCCGCTTCTCATCCAGTTGGTAACGCCCGTATCCGGCGACCGGATTCCGATGCTGCTTGAGAAAGCGAGGGGCTTCGTATACTGCGTGTCTTCCATGGGAGTCACCGGCCAGGCGGCGGATTTCCATAGGAATGTGGTGAACTATTTACAGCAGGTAAAAGCGGTGAGCAGGATTCCGGTTATGATGGGCTTCGGTATCCGTACCGCGGCAGATGTTATCCCTATGAAGGATATCATCGACGGCTGCATCGTAGGTTCTCATTTCATCAATCTGATGGAAGAAAACAATTACAGTACGGAAGTGGCTAAGGAATATGTGAGCACCTTTAAGAAAGAGATGAATGCATAACGTTTCGTACGGGAAAATAACGGAAGAGCCGGTGTGTCGTTTGCACCGGCTCTTCTTGATGTGATACAAAAGTGTTTGAGAGTCATATGTCTAGCAATATTCTCTCATACTGATAAAATTGTAAAAAGGAAGGGCGTCTTTCGTGTATCCGTTGGATCGGATGTGGATATCTCTCTGCTGTTCCTTTTCACATGCATCCTCGAAAACCTCTGAAAAGAAAGTTTTTGCAAAAGCTTGGGATGCCTTCTGTTTGGACTGACGATTTTGGTTTTGGGAAGAAATCTTCTTTAACGGGGTGATCGCCATAACCGCTTCCACTTTATAATTCGTATCATATTCATGTACTGCGATAATCCCTCCCTGGATTCAGATTTGTAGTTCCTTATTGCATTCTATGATACATAGGATGTAAGGTGCACGGTTTTAATGCCTGCGCCTGCAATAAGGAAATACAGGGCGAACTTCTTGTTCTATTATTAGTATCGGCGGGAAATTTATTTTCTTAATATTATTTTAACAGAAAAATATTAAAAATCAAACAATAAAACTGAAAATAAAATGAATGCAAATAAATTTTCTGAAAATTATATTATATTATATTGATTGTCTTGTTCTTTGTTTCCATAAATTTATTAAAAAAGAAGATATAGAAGTGTTTCTCTTTAAATTAAATGTTTAGGGTTTTACAGAGAAAAAGTACGCGATAAGATTCTTTCTTATTGCGTATTTTTGTGTTAATATAATACAAAACAGTCTGCTCAAAGGGATAGACAGAAATAAAACGGCATTTGCAGGAGTAAGATCAGTACAAATGCGGAATGCTGAATCTAAGAAAACAGAGGATAAGGATATACATGAAATATAAAAAGATCAATGACGCGACGGTGCAGTGCATCATCACACAAGAGGATATGATGGAGTATGGTCTTTCCATAACGGATATTTTTGAGCGCAGCGAGAAAGGAGAGGAATTTTTGCGGGATGTTATCGAGCGCGCTCATGACGAGGTGGGCTATCAGATCAATGGCGGAAATATTGCTATGCAGATTACACCGCTGAAAGATAAGGGGCTGGTGGTGACTTTTACAGACGAGAGCCCTGCAGCTTTCAAGGATATTCTTCAGCATTTAAAAGAAGTTTTGCAGGATGTCAGTACGGAACTCGGACATCAGGAGGAGACAGTGCGGCAGTCCCCAATAGCCGGTCAGCCCGCGGATAAATATGAAGAAGGTTCCAGAATGTTCGTATTCGCATCACTTCACCATGTAATGCAGTATACGGCTGCGATTCCGAATACATATTCTGTTAAAAGCCACCTTTACAAGGAAGGAGATGTTTATTATCTGATATTGGAGAAAAACAGATTGTCCAACAAGAAGTTTAATAAGATCAGCGCCCAGGCGGTGGAGTTTGGCAGGCTGATTGCCGTTTCGGAGGACAGAATATTACATTTGGAGGAACACGGGGAATGCCTGATCAGGGACAGGGCAGTGAGCAAGCTGCGGAAAATATATTTAGCTTAAATGCGGACGGTTATACGGCACGGTGTTTTCTCCCGACGGATGGTGAATTAGACAAGATTGTGTATATGCATGTTGCCATGCCTGATGAAGCAGATAAGGTATGGCAGCTCTTATCATGTCAATGCGCCCTTGTCTGTATCAATGGGATCGATTGGAACCGGGACATGTCGCCTTGGTATCATCCTAAGGTGTTTGCGCAGGGAGAGGATTTTGCCGGTGGTGCGGACGCCTACCTGAGTAAATTGTGTAACCGGATCATACCGGAAGCAGAACAGAGATTAAAGTCTGACATAGTGTTAGAGTTTAATGAGAAACCTGCCAGATATCTGGCGGGCTATTCCCTTAGCGGACTGTTTGCGCTCTATGCCCTGTATCATACGGAGTTGTTCGACGGCGCTGCCTGTATGTCAGGGTCTCTTTGGTATGACGGTTGGATCCGATACATGAAAGAGCATGAGATGTGCCGTAAACCGGAGAAGATTTATTTTTCACTGGGGGCTAAAGAGTCGAAGGGCAATGCCAGGATGAAGGCCATGGAGGAGCATACCGCACAGGCGGAGCAAATAGTAAGGGGAATGGGGATACGGACTATATTTGAGCACAATCCGGGCAATCATTTTAAGGATGTACCGCTGAGAATTGCCAAAGGGATAGATTGGCTCATTCAGTAAGCGAAACGCTTTCAATAAAGAAAAATGCAGCAAGGAAAGAGGAAAAGATGATACAAGACGAGCAGATCAGAAGAACTGAAAATGAAACAAGACAGGAAGAGGAAACGAACATGAAATATGAGGATGCCGGGATTGACAGCCGTATCCTGCGTGCCGTCAAAGAACTGGGATTTGAATATATGACGCCTATTCAGGAGCAGGTGATTCCCCTCTTTATGACAGGCAGGGATATTATCGTGCAGGCACAGACCGGAACCGGCAAGACCGCAGCATTCGGCATTCCTATTTTACAGAAGATCGATCCGGAGAACAGAAACTTACAGGCAGTGATCTTATGTCCCACCAGAGAGCTTGCCATGCAGGCGGCGGAGGAATTGCGGAAATTCTCCAAATATATGCATGGGATCAAGGTGCTGCCGGTATACGGCGGTCAGGATATCGTCAAACAAATCAAGAACCTGAAAGGCGGCGTACAGATCGTAGTCGGCACACCGGGGCGTGTGATGGATCACATGCGCAGGCATACGCTGCGGATGGACCATGTACACACCATTGTACTGGATGAAGCGGACGAAATGCTGAATATGGGATTCCGTGAGGATATAGAGACGATTCTGAAGGATATGCCGGAGGAGAGGCAGACAGGACTTTTCTCTGCCACTATGCCCAAGCCCATTCTGGATATCACCAAGACCTATCAGAAGGATGCGGCATATATTAAGATGACACCCAAGGAAGTGACCATTCCGCTGATCAAGCAGGCATACTATCAGGTGCGCAAGCAGGATAAAGAGGAAGTGTTGTGCCGATTGATCGATTATTATGCTCCGAAACGCGCTCTGATCTTCTGTAATACCAAGCGTATGGTGGATGAACTGACAGAGCATTTGAAAGCCCGCGGTTACGAGGTGGAAGGACTGCATGGGGATCTTACCCAGAATCAGAGGGACGTGGTGATGAATCTGTTCCGTAGCGGCAGGACAGGAATTCTCATTGCCACCGACGTGGCGGCAAGAGGCATTGATGTAAGCGATGTGGAGGCGGTTTATAATTATGATGTACCGGAAGATATTGAATATTACGTGCACCGCATCGGCAGAACCGGACGTGCAGGCAAGACCGGACGTTCCTTTACGCTGGTGGTGGGAAGAGAGGCGTATAAGATACGGGATATTGAGCGTGTCTGTCATACGAAGATCAAGGAACGCAAGATCCCAAGCGCAGCGGACATTACAGCCAGAAAGGCAGAGAAAATTTTAAAAGAAGCGACGGATGTTATTGAGAATGAGGACATCAGTAGAAGCACGGAATATATTTTAGATGCGGTGGCACTTGGACAGTACAGTGCGACACAGATCGCGGCAGCTTTTATGAAGATGAAGTTAGGCGATGAGATCGAGGATATCAGGACAGAGAAGTTCTTTTTTGAGAGAAAAGGGGACCGTGCCGGACGTGACAGCCAGAGAGGACGTGACAGCCGTGGCGGACGCGGCGGCAGGAATGAGCGCGGAGATAAAGGCGGACGCGGCGGCAGGAATGAGAGTGGAGATAAAGGCGGACGCGGCGGCAGGAATGAGCGCGGAGATAAAGGCGGACGCGGCGGCAGGAATGAGCGCGGAGATAAAGGCGGACGCAGTGACCGGAACAGAGATAGAAGCAGGAACGGGCGTGGAGACCGGAGCGGACGCAGTGATCGGAACAATTATGGCAGCAGTATGCCTAAGAATGTGAGAAGAGACGGCAGCAGCTATGACCGTAGAGAGCAGAGCCTTAGCAGCCGTTATGCGACTCTGCGCATTAAGACGAAGAAGCAGGAATCCTAGCAGGCGCCGGTATTTACCGTATCTGTATTACTGTAACGACTGGAATACCGGCGCGATGATGATTGTGGCAGCAATTACAGCCTACAGCGCCAGCTCCTGCCCGTGGTCTTTCAGCCACTTGCGGGCGATACGGTAATCAGGATAAACTTCGCCTACAGCCTGCCAGAAAGCGGGGGAGTGATTCATGTGTGTCAGATGGCACAATTCATGGACAACCACGTAATCTAAGATGGCAGGCGGCGCCAGCATAAGCCGCCAGTTAAAAGACAGGGTGCCTTTGGCGCTGCAGCTTCCCCAGCGGGTCTTTTGGTCCCTTATGGTAATCCGGTTGTAAGTGCCTCCGGTGAACTGCTGGAAGTATGCGGCTCTTTTGGGAAAATATTCTTTAGCGGCGTTGATGTAACGTTTCTCCAAAGCGGCGCGCTGGGTGTCGGTCAAATCAGAAACCGGGCGATTTTTCTGCTTTTCCTGCATTTCCAGATATTTGGTAATGATCCAGTGCTGCTTTTCAAGCAGCATATGCCGAATTTCTTTATCGGAAGTGTGAAGGGGCACGCGCAGGACAAGCCCGTCATCAGGAGAGATGCTGATGGAGCAGCTCCGGCGGCTGCTGTATGTGACTGTATAGGGCAGTTCATATAATTTGCTTTGATATTTGATACGATAGATATTTTCCATGGTAAAAATCCCTGTGTAATAGTTATTAAATTGAAAATGGTATTTTCCTTTGGCAATAAATATAGGAATAATCTTTTTATGGAATATGGTACCATATTTTGGTGCGGGAAGAAATATCTTCCTGTTTTGTTTGTCAAATTGCGGCAACTGTGCTAGTATGTTGGATGCGTGTAGGGGAATATTCAGCCTTGGATGTTGTATAAAGCAAGACCGGATAGCAGTAAAGGGGAGTTATGTTATAGGAGTAATAGGATGAGTGAGATAATTGAGAATCCGCAGAAGGCGGAGCAGAAAACAATGAAGAAGAAAGCGGTCGGGAAGCCGCCCACAGAAAAGGGAACAGGATCAAAGAAAAGAAATCCCAAACCCCAAAAGAAACCCGTGAACACAGATAAGACGGCAGAGAAGACAAACCGCGGTGCGGATGAGCGGGAAACCGTGAAAGCCGGCAAAGTGAAAAGAGAAGGAATAAGCAGTAAGGCAAAGGCAGCAAAAGAAAAAGAGGAAGAGAGTTTCAAGACCCGCTCTGACAGGCGGGATGCGGAACGCGCCAGAAAGAAAGAACAGCGCCGAAAGAAAGTAAGACGGCAGAAGATAATGATAGCAGTGTCAGGCGTTGTGATCGTAGCGGCGGTGATCGTGATCATTGTGATGTTTCTGCCGTCCGTGAAGTTTATGCGGAATTTTTCCAAAGGAGATAAATATGCGGCGAAGGCTGATTATGTGTCTGCTGAAGAAGCTTATGCAAAAGCGCTGGAACTTGATGATACATCGACAGAAGCCTATCGCGGCATGGCGGATGTGCTGACGGCACAGGACAGGAACGCAGAGGCGGAAACCATCGTTTATACGGGATGGGAGAGGACGCAGGATGAAACCCTGCTTCACTATTATTGTACTTTAGTGTTAAATGAGACGGTAGCGCAGATTAATGACAAGAATTGTACCTTAGATACGGTAGATAAATGCGTACAGGTTTTGGAACTGGAGGCAGACAATGAAGATGCGCTGTCGCTTATGCATACATGTTATGAGCGCCTCTTTATGGTGACGGAGGGCGAAGAGATCTGTACCTTGTTCTTTGATGAGAATGTGGAACAGGATACTTGCGGTTACGGTGAATATGAGCAGCTGCTCCGCAGAGTGCTTGTGGTATATCAGACAAGCCCGTCCGCGGAACTGAAAGAAATTCTGGCGCAGTATGCGGTAATCGATATGCCGCAGGTCCGCATCAGTATGTCCCATATAGACCAGTATGCGGCAGTGCTGACAGAGATCAACAGTGTCTTATCCGATGAAGAGATCACCGAGACGATTGCGTGTTTGGCAAGAGCCAAAGAGGTAGAAGATTATTTTGCACAGGCTTTTGAGGAATTTGAACAGGGCAATTATACATATGCGAGAGAATTGATTGCGGAGGACACCTATCAGCAGATTAGAGACGGATTTATCAATGATGAATCCGGTTATTGGAAGGGGTCAACTTATATTCCGGTCAGCAAAGAACATCTTGTACTGAACCGGGAGGACGGTGAAGTAACTTTTTCCTTCTTGGACTATGAGGATTATGATAATCCGCAGGGAATCATCACAGTCTGGGGCAGTAAACAGGAAGATGACGGTGTTCAGCGAAGTGGGATCTCCTATGAACCGGCCAGCGAGAGCGGTGAAAAATTCCCTCACACAGAATATACCATTCAGCTCTTGTACAGTAATGTCAAGATAAACGGTGAATATGTGCCGCAAATGAACTATCGGTTTGATACCAAAGTGACTACGGAAGAAGGAACAACCACCGTGGCATTGGGTGACTGGGGCGGTGAGCATGAATTTGAAATCGACTACTAAACAGAGTTGTATTCTAATAGGAGCAGGCGACCCGCCTTCTTATAAGATTGAGGTTCCGGAGGAAGATTATCTGATCGCCGTGGACGGCGGTTATGATTATTGTAAACAATGGAATCTCATGCCGGATCTGGTTCTCGGAGATTTTGATTCGGTAAGTTCTGATTTGAAAGAGGAAATCGAAGGAATGCAGGCAGAGACGCCTGACAAAACAAAGGTTCTGCCTGTTATGAAGGACGACACGGATACTTTGGCGGCGCTCCGCATCGGTCTTTCCAAAGGGTATCGCAGTTTCAGAATCTACGGAGGTACGGGCGGCAGGACAGACCATACCATTGCCAATATTCAGTGTCTCTTGTTTCTTAAGGATCAGGGGGCGGAGGGATATTTGACCTCGGACAGGGAGATGCTGTTTTTGATACGCAATGAAAGGATAAGATTCCCCGCAAAATCTTTTGGACTTTTTTCGTTATTTGCTTTACAAAAGCAGGTGACGGGAGTTACCATAAAGGGGATGAAATATCCGCTGAATAAGGCTGAACTTACGGATGCTTATCCTATAGGCATCAGCAATGAATTCATCGGAGAAGAAGCAGAGGTGACGGTAGAAGAGGGCACCCTGCTGGCTGTTATGCAGTTAGCGCGCGGCGGGATGTGATGCGGCAATAGTCGGTCCGGGGAACAACAAAAGCAAACCGCTGTGAAATATATATAGGAAAATATGATAGAAAAAGGAGAATAAACATGGCAAAGAAACCAGCAGTATTAATGATTTTAGACGGCTACGGTCTGAATGAGAAGACAGAAGGCAATGCGGTAGCGCTTGCGAAAACTCCGGTGATGGACAAACTCATGGCAGAGTGTCCTTTTGTAAAGGGCAATGCCAGCGGAATGGCAGTAGGACTTCCGGACGGACAGATGGGTAACTCAGAGGTCGGACACTTAAATATGGGTGCAGGACGTATTGTATATCAGGAGCTTACCAGAATTACCAAGGAGATTCAGGACGGC
>CAZPSD010000016.1:0-28756 GCA_964589055.1 uncultured Bacteroides sp. | reverse complement strand
TGGTATCCGCCCGCCCATTTAGGCAGTTTTTCATATCCGTCTGCTGAGACGGCGGCTGCTTCGGCAGAATCTTTATTGTTAGGGAAAAATGTTTTCCTGAATCAGGAAGAGGCACTTGCAATCTCTCCGGTGACTTATGTGACCAAGGATGCTCCGCCTTTTATGATTATACACGGGACTGAAGACGGAACCGTTCCCTTCGCACAGGGAGAACTGCTTCATGATAAGCTGGAAGAAGCCGGATGCGATGTGAAGCTGGTGGCGATCAAAGGTGCCGACCATGCGGATCAGCAGTTTTTCCAAAAAGAATTATGGGTGCGTATCATTGATTTCTTTCATGAGAAATTGGGCTGATGCCTATTGGTGATAGAGAGAAAGGATTGTTTGGCTGTATAGAATAAGAATATGAGTGGCAGGAGATAAGAGTAAAAATGGATAAAAAACAACAGGTAAAAAGGGTTTTCATGTCATTTATCGGAGTGGTTGTCAGCGGAATTTCCGTAGGTTTATTCCGCAATGCCAGATTCGGAACGGATCCTTTTCAGGTGTTTGTAAATGGAATCAGCAATAAAGTTACGTTTATTGATTTTGGAACTTTATATATGATAATCAATTTATTGATGCTGATTGCAATTTTCTTTTTAAACAGGAAACATATCGGTATTTCCACGTTTATTAATATTTTTCTGTTAGGGTATGTGGTAGATTTTTCAGACAAAATCGTAGCAGGCATTGTGGGAGAGGCACCGGCTATGGCGCTAAGAATTGGGCTGATGGTGGCTGCGGTAGTGATTCTTTGCTTTGCATCGGCAATGTATTTTACGGCGAGTTTAGGGGTATCCACTTATGATGCGGTGGCGCTGATTCTGGAAGAAAGAAAATTGGGTAAGTTTAAATATCTGCGGATCGCGACAGATTGTGTCTGTGTAGCTATCGGATTTGCGTTAGGTGCAATTGTAGGAGTAGGTACATTGGTAACGGCATTCTTTATGGGACCGTTGATCGATTTCTTCAATGTGCATGTGGCAAGACCGTTCCTCTATGGGAAACAAACAGACAAGAAAACGAAATAGCGATAGGCATGGGCTGTAAAAGATAAAGCGCTCATGAAATAATCATGGCGCTTTATCTTTTCATATACACAGCGAAATCATTAGTAGTTAATTCCAGTGATTCCTAAAGTATCGTCTACGGACTTGAAGATAATATTAGGAGTTGCATCACCCATAACAATACCGGCCATAGAACTCTCTAATGAGGAAACATCGACAGCGGCAATAGTATCGCACAATTCTTGCGTGAATACGGTGTCTGCTCCAAGAGCGATGAAATCATCCTTTGAATCCACTTCCACACCGTCACCAACAGCTACATAGGAAGGATAGGATAACAGATCGGCTAATGCTTCAATATCCTTATCTGCAACTGCTGCTTTAATTTCATTGGCAAAAGCTTCAATATCTTCTGTTGAAGTATCCTGCAATGTTTCGGCATTTTCATTTTTCTCATTTACCTCTTCTTCAGTGGGAATATCAGCGGCGTCAATTTCCTCGGCTTCAGCTTCACTTACTTCATCTATGGTCTCAGTATTAGCGGAGGAGTCTGACGAAGCATCTTTATTGCCACATGCCATCAAACTGCATGTCAGTATGCCGGTTACCAGTAACATAGCAAATTTTTTCATATTAAATTTCTCCTTTTATTTGTCATATTTTTTATAAATGATACTGTATTTAATATTACAAGGTAACAGGAAATGATATCAATATTAATATTGCTTAAAATTATCCCAGAAAATGATAGGATTATAAGTAATTTTTATATATCATGATAAAAGTATGTAATATAATTTCTGTTCATGATATCATGAGTAGTAAGAGGGCTGTCTGTAATATTAGCGATTAAGAGATAACGAAAGAAACAGAGGTGACAAAATGGTATTGTATACAAGTAATGATATGGTAAAGCTGGGGTGCAACGATTGTATGGGATGTTCGGCATGCTGTCGCGGCATGGGTCAGTCAATTATATTAGATCCTTATGACATTTATGAATTACAGATGGCAACAAGAGAAAACTTTGCAGGACTGATGAGGGAGAAAATAGAACTCCATGTTGAAAACGGGATAATCCTTCCCTCCCTTAAGATGCAGTATAATACCAATGCCTGTGGATTTCTTACAAAGGAAGGAAGATGCAGTATTCATTCGTACAGACCGGGATTATGCAGATTATTTCCTCTTGGCAGAAATTATGATGAGAAAGGACTGCAATATTTTCTGTTAGATGATGCATGCCATATTAAGAATCGTACCAAGATGAAAATCAAAAAGTGGCTGGACATTCCGCTGCCGATACAGTATGAAATGTTTCTGGTGGCATGGCATGATATCCGTAAACAGATTATAAATTGTATTTCTGACAAGGAATCTGATACATACACACAAATGATCAATGTAAAATTGTTGGAACTTTTTTAT
The DNA here is from genome assembly GCA_964589055.1 of uncultured Bacteroides sp. Taxonomy (GTDB): domain Bacteria; phylum Bacillota; class Clostridia; order Lachnospirales; family Lachnospiraceae; genus UBA3282. The sequence goes on along the minus strand of CAZPSD010000016.1, from coordinate 26,276 downwards.
CAGAAACCATATGATACGGCATCGGATTTCTATGATCAGTTTGAGGAGCGGATTGCAGCAATTTCCTCGCTGATATGATCATAAAGAGCTGTGGATGTCCAGTTTTGATTGGCGCTTGTGAGCATAACTTTGCGCTTTAATACGGGCATTCCGGGCATCTTAAGCATGGCAAGAAGCTGGTCTGCCTGTGCGTCATTCATGTGAGCCATGATAAGCATAGATTCCGAAAATTCCCGCCCCGTATACCGGGCGGAGGTATGCACATAACCGGGAAGGGATGCCAAATATCCGATTGCCTGTAAATAATCTTCTTTAGGAACCAGGAGCACATCATAATTCAGAAGAGCAAGCAGTGCTTTTAGTTTCGTATATTCATCCGTAGTGATGTGATAACATAATACAGTTGGTTTCATAACTTAGTTCCTTTCCGGTGTTTTTTCTATCATATCATACTATACTATAACACAGTAGCGTTATCTATTGCATCTTGCAATTATATATTATATTATTTGGGACAAAATAGGAGTAACCGGTTAGTAATTAAGTTTGACTGATTTGTGAATATGTTGATTTGTATATCAATAGGATAAAGGAGAAGATAAATATGCGTATTATGAATGAAAAGAGGATAACAGTTTATACCGTAATTACAGTATTGTGTATTGTTTGTACCGCCTGTGGATCTGGGGATAAAGAAACAGATTCCCTGACAGGAAATCTCGGTGATATCATGGATACATTATATGATACCGCGGATTTATCGGAAGGATTCAGATCCGGTATGGACAGCTTCGAGACTTATGAAATCACGGATGATCTGGAATTGTCTATTTTAGGAACAGATGAAATAACCTATCTGGAAGGCGTTGCATCCATTCCTATGATTTCTCCCAATGCGTATCAATGTGTCTTACTGCGTGTGGATGAAGATGATGTGGAGACGGCTAAACAGCAATTAAAAGAAAATGCGGATCTGAATAAATGGATTTGTGTCAGTGCGGAAACGATGCTGATTGAGAGCAGGGGAGATGTGATCTTCTTTGTGATGGGAGATCAGGATACCGTCTATGCACTTAACAGTGCATTTCAAAATCTGTGATATACAATACATTATATTATGATTTTATGGAATTAAGCAGTTCTAAATATTACGACGCCTACAAATCGAATGCGTCATGAACTGTTAATATAAAGTTATGATAACAATAGAGACATATCTTTGGGAATCTGATGGGTACGTCCGGTTTCCAGCCAGAGACGCACCAGTGTGATATGCTTGGAAGGGCAGGTTTTCTCCACTTGATAATGTGTGACTGCCCGTTCACCTATTGTAAAATCCACATGCCTTTCAACCGTAGAGCCGTCTACAAGTGCAATGGGCGCATCAATGATACCGCTGTCAGGCAGACCGATTCCCTTCACAATCGCAATATATCCCCGCTTAATCTCACGGTAAGCCATTTGTTCGGAAAGGATCCCTGCGCTCAACTGATGTTTGGCGATGATGGTAAGATCTGTGGTATCTCTGTCAAGACGATTGACACAGCGGAAAACAAAGGGGATATTCTGTGACTGATAGTAATAGGCGGCGGCATTTGCCGGCGTATTTTTATAGTTATTTAAGGATGGGTGAATGGGCATGTCGGAAGGTTTGCTCACCACAAGAATATCCTCGTCCTCATACACGATGTCAAGGGGCAGGGATATGGGGACGATTTTTTCTGAGGAAACGGTTTCAGACAGAGTGATTGTGAGAGTATCCCCACTGCATAGAGTGCGTGTACCCATATACCGTTAACGAGAATGCTTTCAGGCTGTTTCTTTAAGGCAACCATGGTCTGTCTGGAAAAACCTTGCGCAGACAGAAATTCCTTCACTGCCTGCGCATCAGAATTGATTTCATAAGTTAATGTACGTGTCATCAGTTTGATTTTACTTCTTTCCACATTTCATTATAAAGAGCATCACCTTCTTCTCCGAGGTACACGAAAACTTCCAGGTTATCATACTGTGACAGATCCGGGAAAGCAATTTCGGAATTTTTGATATCTTCATCCTCGATCAATTCGCGGGCGGCATCGTTAGGGGTAGAGTAGGTAATATACTCGAAGTTCTTGACGGCAATGTCGCTGCGGCACATGAAATCAATAAATTTCTCCGCATTTTCCTTGTTAGGAGCGTCTTTTAAGATAACCCAGGAATCGATCCATACATTAGTGCCTTCTTCCGGAATCACATATACCAGATCAGGATTTTCACGCTGGGTATAGATCGCTTCTCCGGAGTAGATAACGCCAATCGCGGCTTCGCCGCCGATCATTTTGTCACGTACCTGATCGATTACATATGCCTGTACCAGAGGTTTCTGTTCAATGAGAGAGTTTTTGGCTATTTCCAGTTCTTCCGGATCTACCGTATTGAGCGAGAAACCATGTAATTTCTCAGCTACCATAAAAGCATCACGGACAGAGTCCTGCATTAAGATGTTGTCGGCATACTTCTCATCCCAAAGCTGCGCCCAGCTTGTAATCGGCTCATCAACCATTGTCCGGTTGTAGAGAATACCGACGGTTCCCCAGCAGTAAGGGACAGAATACTTATTATCCGGGTCGAAGCCTTTGGATTGTTCGTAATACTGTTCGCCGATATTGGCTTTTGCATTTGGCATATTGTCAAAGTTGATTTCGGCAAGCATATCATTCTCAATCATTTTACTGATCATATAGTCGGAAGGGCAGACCACATCATAGGAGGCAGCGCCGGATTCTACTTTAGGATACATCGTTTCGTTGGTTTCAAATTCATCATAGATTACTTTGATGCCTGTTTCTTCTTCGAACATATCGATGGTTTCGGGATCGATATATTCTCCCCAGTTATATACAATGACTTCGCCGTTCTCGCCGCCTGAAGCTCCGCAGCCGGTCAGCGCTGCCATGGAAGCAAGTGCGCAGGAGATTGTCAGGATAGTTGTTTTTACACACCTTTTTTTCATAATAGTTTTCCTCCCTTTTGGATTGCTGTTAACCAAATGTAGATTTCTTAGGTACTTTTTGACGCTGGTTTTTTAAACTTTTTCATTTTTCCCGCCGGGAGCCATATTGACTAAAATCAGCAGAAGCAGCACGGTTACAAAAATGATCGTAGATAAAGCATACATCTCCGGTTTGATGCCTTTTTTTACTTCAGTGTAGATCTTGGTAGAAAGAGTATCTACACCGGCGCCTTTCGTAAAATGGGTGATAATAAAATCATCCAGTGACAAGGTAAACGCCATCAGAAAGCCTGACAGAATACCGGGAAGCAAATCCGGGAAGATTACCTTGAAAAAGGCAGTTGTGTGGGAAGCCCCTAAATCCAAAGCCGCCTCATAAGTGCTCTGATTTAACTGCTTCATACGGGGCATAATGCTCAAAATCACATAAGGAATGTTAAACGTAATATGTGATAACAGGATAGTACCCATGCCAAACCGGATTCCCAGACTGATAAAGAGAAGCATCAGGGAAATACCGGTTACGATCTCAGCATTCAGCATCGGGATATTGGTGATGCCTAACAGGATCGATCTGGTCTTACGTTTCATACCGTTCATGGATACACAGGCGACCGTGCCGATCACGGTAGCCGCAAGAGACGATACTACCGCGATAATGATCGTATTCACAAGTGCTTCCATGATGTCCCGGTTTTGGAAGAGGGCAGTATACCATTTGAAAGTAAAGCCGCCCCATTTAGCTCTTGTCTTACTGGCGTTAAAAGACAGTATCATGAGAGTAACAATCGGTGCATACAGGAAGAGAAAGATCAAGGCAATGTAGATTCTTTTGGCTGTATTTTTCATAGCATTGCCCCCTCTCCGTCCTTGTCAAAGATGGCGGATGCCACCATATTGATAATGATAAAAATCATAAGTACAATGGAAAGACCGCTTCCCAAGTGCCAGTTGGAAGCCTGTGTAAATTCCTGTTCGATAACATTGCCGATCAACAGGATCTTGCTGCCGCCAAGCAGGGTACTGATGACAAAAGTAGTCAGCGCCGGTACGAATACCATTGTGATGCCGCTGATGATTCCGGGGATGGATAAGGGCACTATGATACGGAAAAAGGTATATATATTATTTGCCCCTAAATCCTTCGCCGCATTGATTACGTTTTCATCGATTTTGGATAATGCATTATAAAGCGGCAGAACCATAAACGGCAGGAAATTATACACCATGCCCAATATAATGGCGTAGGGTGTGTTGATAATATTGATATTCGGCAAATGTAAAAAAGTCAACACATTGTTGATGACACCGCTTTTTTCCAATAAAGTCTGCCATGCAAGGGTGCGAAGCAGGAAATTCATCCACATGGGCAGAATAAAAATCAAAATAATAAAACTGTGTTGGTTTACTTTCATGTTGGCAAGTATCATCGCAAGGGGATAAGCCAGCAGAAAGCAGATCAATGTGCTGATTACGGAAAGCAGAATGGAAAGCCATAATGCCTTAGCGTGTTCTGCTGTTGCAATCGCCGTAATATTTTCCAGTGTGAATGCACCTGTCTTATCTGTCAGTCCATAGTAGAAGATCATAGCTAACGGGATCAGAATAAATACTACAGACCATAAGACATACGGTGTAGACAGCCATTTACTTTTAGATGTCAACTGCAGTCGCCTCCTCATCTTCGGATTCCGGCTTGTTCATGATCTGGATGTTAAAAGGGTCCACTTTAATGCCGACCTGTTTGCCGACAGGGAACATGGTAGTAGAGTGCACCAGCCATTCAAAACCGTTTGCCATCACTTCCATCTCATAGTGTACGCCTTTAAAGATCAGATGGGTTACAACACCCTGAATAATACCATCGGAAGGCGCCACTAATTCCACATCCTCAGGACGAATGACCACATCTACCGGTTTGTTGTGGCCAAAGCCTGTGTCCACACAGGCAAATCTGGTATCTAAGATACTGACTAACTTATCCTCGATCATGATTGACGGAATAATATTGCTGTCGCCGATAAAATCTGCCACGAAAGCATTCTCCGGTTCATTGTAGATAGACTCGGGAGAGCCAATCTGCTGAATGTAACCCTGATTCATAACCACGATCGTGTCGGACATGGTAAGCGCTTCTTCCTGATCATGGGTTACGTAGACGAAAGTGATTCCAAGTTCATTTTTCATACGGATCAGTTCATACTGCATCTCCTGACGGAGTTTCAGATCCAAGGCGCCCAGCGGTTCATCCAGCAAAAGAAGCTTCGGTTCGTTTACGATGGCTCTGGCAATGGCGATACGCTGCTGCTGACCGCCGCTTAAGGAGTCGGGCATACGGTTTTCGTAGCCGTCCAGATTCACCAGCTTCAGAGCGTATTTGATCTTGTCGTTTATATAACTTTTTGATTTTTTCTTGATTTTTAAGCCGAAAGCGATATTTTCCGCAATCGTCATGTGTGTAAAAAGCGCATACTTCTGGAAAACCGTGTTGAGCTGTCTTTTGTTGGGGGGAATTCTTGTGATATCCTGTCCGTCAAAAAAGACTTTACCGGTATCAGGATTCGTGAATCCGCCTAAAATGCGCAGAGTCGTAGTCTTACCACAGCCGCTCGGACCGAGCAAGGTAACGAATTCATTTTCGTGAATCTTCAGATTCAGATCGTCTAACACCAGCTGTCCGTCAAAGGATTTGGAAATATTGCTTAAGTAAATCAGTTCTTTTGACATGGAAATTCCTCCTGTGTTAAATATGATTGGTTTGCATTCCGGTCTTGCAGAGCCGTTTTTGACCAGCCCGGTTCTGTCAGAAATTAGGCGGGGTACTGACCCATAAAAATACAGCGCCGGTCTTGTTGTTTGCTTTAATATAATGTTCAGCGGCTGCCGAATAATAAAAGGCTTCTCCTTTTTTTACTTTCATACTGCGGTTTCCGATGATGAGTGTAATGGAGCCGGAGAGTACATAGCCGAACTCCTCGCCTTCATGTGGCTGGTCGGGATAGGTGGAGCCGTCCGGCCCCAAAGTGACGCGGATCGGTTCCATCATGTTTTTCTGTGCGTTGGGAATGATCCATTCAATCTTGTTATGCAGTTCGCTGTCAATCTTTTCGAAAAAGTCCTCGTTTCGAAATACAATCTGTTTGTCATCCGCATCATCGAAAAAGTGTTTCAGATCGGTGCCGAGACATTGCAGGATATCGATCAAGGTCGCAATGGATGGAGAAGTCAAGTCGTTTTCAAGCTGGCTGATAAACCCCTTGGACAATTCACAGCGGCCCGCCAGTTCTTCCTGCGTCAGTCCTTTCTGGTTGCGCAGCTCCCTGATCTTATTTCCGATGTTCATTTTACTTGCATTGCTATCCATGTTATTCCTTCCGTTTCTGTTCTTGCACCTGTGTTCTGATCATCTGTGAAAAATTCAGTGATAATAAACTCAAAGTTTACTAAAACTAAACATGCGCTGAGTCCCATTATACAAAAAAGTATTGTCATGTCAATGGGAAATTGCAAAATAATATCAATTTTATTAGAAAATGATTAACAAAGGCACAAATGTATGATAAAATCAAGCTGAAATATGATTCGGACAATAAAGGCAATATGCGGCGTCTGCCGCATTCGTTAAATGAATGTTTGTTGTCTGCCTGGGGCATTATCCGGGAGATCAGATTGGAATGGAGGACGATATGAGTATGACTGTGAGTCAGGATAAATATGTGGCATATGTATCTACCTATACAGTAGGCAAGGAAGATAATTATGGCATTAAGATATATGATGTAGACATGAAGAATGGCAGGATGACGGAGAAAAATCAGGTGGAAATCACGAATTCTTCCTACATTTCCATTTCCCATAATCAGAAGTTCCTCTATTCCATTACGGACTTTGGAGTGGAAGCCTATAAAATCATGCCGGGCGGTGATCTGGAAGTGATCAATGAAGGTACGATTAACGGTATGAGAGGATGTTATCTGTCCACCGATTACGAAGATAAATTCCTGTTTGTGGGAGGATATCACGACGGTAAAATCACCGTGCTTCGTTTAAGGGAAGACGGCGGTATCGGCAATATAACCGATGAGATCTATCATAAAGGATTAGGCAGTATTGCCGAGCGGAATTTCAGGCCCCATGTCAACTGCGTGAAGATGACCAGAGATAACAAATATCTGTGTGCGGCGGATCTGGGACTGGATCATGTGAATGTATACCGGCTTGACCATGTCAACGGCAAATTAAAGCCCATTGATATGATCCGGAGCGAGCAGGAATCCGCGCCCCGTCATATCAAGATTTCCAAAGATGGCAGATTTTTGTATATTGTGCATGAATTAAAGAATTATATTGATGTGTATACCTATGAAGAGCGGGACGGTAATCCGGAATTTGAGAAGATTCAGACCATCTCCACGCTGAACGATTACCATGCCGGCGGTTCCGCAGCCAGTGCATTGAATATTTCCGAGGACTTTAAATATCTGGTAAGTTCCAATGCGGGCGATAACAGTGCCGTTATCTTTAAAATTGATCAAAAAACAGGTATGTTAGAAAAAATATTGTGTCTGCCGATCAGCGGCGACTATCCGAAAGATGCCAATCTTTTCCCGGATAATAAGCATTTGGTTTCTCTCAATCATGAGTCCAATACGATGACATTCTTTACGGTAGATTTGAAGAATGGTCTGTTAGTCATGAACGGAAAAGAGATTAAAGTGGACCAGCCGAATTGTATTATTTTCCATAAACTTGCCGAATAGTTTAGACTCCTTCTGCATATACATTTACCAGTATAAGCAGGAGGATTTTTTATGGATTTATTGCAGAATAGTACATATGATCTGTATAAAGATATACAGCTTAGAACAGGGGGAGAAATCTATCTGGGTGTGGTAGGCCCTGTCAGAACCGGTAAATCTACTTTTATCAAACGGTTTATGAACCTTTTGGTGCTCCCCTATATGAACGACGAAAACGAGAAAGAGCGGGCACAGGATGAGATGCCTCAGAGTGCGGGCGGCAAGACCATTACAACCACGGAACCTAAGTTTATCCCAAAAGAAGCGGCACATATTAAACTGGGAACGGATATTGATGTGGATGTACGGCTGATTGACTGCGTGGGATATATGGTGGATGGCGCTGCCGGACACATGGAAAAAGATGTAGAGCGTATGGTCAAGACCCCATGGTCTGTGGAGGAGATCCCTTTTACCAAAGCGGCAGAGATCGGTACCCGCAAGGTCATCAAGGATCATTCCACGATCGGCGTGGTGGTAACCTGTGACGGAACCTTTGGTGAATTGTCCCGCGACAGTTTTTTGGAAGCCGAGGAACGAACGATCAAAGAACTGCAGATGCTCGGCAAGCCTTTTGTTGTGTTGCTAAACTCCGCCAAACCCTATGCGGAAGAGACAAGACAGTTGGCGGACGAGATCAGCGAGAAATATCAGGTTGCGGTAATGCCGGTTAACTGTGAGCAGCTCAAGCGGGAAGATATCAATCATATTATGGAGAACATTCTTTATGAATTTCCCCTTACCATGATTGAATTCTATATGCCTAAGTGGGTGGAAATGCTGCCTTTTGACCACAAAATGAAAAAAGATATTATCGCACAGTTAAAGCTGCTGATGTCCGACTTGAATAACATCAGGGATATTACTGCGAATCAGTTCGTATTGGAGAGCGAGTACATCAAGAAATGTAAACTGGACGGAGTCAACATGTCCGATGGAAGTGTCCGGATTATTCTGGATGTGGATGATGCCTATTATTATGAAATGCTCAGTGATTTGGTGGGAGAATCCATTGAAAGTGAGTATCAGCTGCTTGCCACATTAAAGGATATGGCGAAGATGAAGCGGGAATATGTAAAGGTTTTGCATGCGCTTGAAGCCGTCCGTTACAAAGGTTACGGCGTTGTAATGCCGGATCGGGAAGAAATTAAGCTGGAGAAACCGGAACTGATCAGACAGGGCAATAAGTTCGGTGTGAAGATCAAGGCGGAAAGCCCAAGCATTCATATGATCAAGGCGAGCATCGAGACAGAGATTTCACCGATTGTCGGAACCGAGGAACAGGCGAGAGATCTAATCCAGTATATTTCGGATAATGATGCCAACGAGGAAGGGATTTGGGAAACCAATATTTTCGGCAAAACGGTAGAACAGCTTGTTAATGACGGCATTACCGGCAAGATATCCATGATCGGGGAAGAGAGCCAGATGAAGCTGCAGGAGACGATGCAGAAGATCGTCAATGACAGTAACGGCGGAATGGTGTGTATTATTATTTAACGGAATGGAAAAGACCGTTGATATTTGGCTGAACCGGAAAGGTGTATATAAAGCTGATGGTTTCTGTGGGTTATACACACAGAAAGTATCAGCTTTTTTATGTATGATGAGGCTGCGGCTTGGAACGTTTCCCGTATTCTGCAGACATTGCCGCCATTTGCCATGAGTGAATTGATAGAACCGCTTTGAAATGATATAATAGGCTAAGTTCATTCCGTTTCACTTTATAAACTTAGCCTGAAGAATCCCCAAGAGATTCTTCCCATGCTGTGAAATAATGAATGTTGTTAATTCATTGAGGGCTAATTCATTGAGGCGGAAAATCAATTTTGACCAAACCATGCAGTCATAGTATAATTAACTCAGTTATGGCTGAGTGGTTCAAAAGAAAGGTGGTATAAATATGAATCCTGTATATGAGAAATTATTAAAATGCTATGAGTGCTATAAAAGCAAAATAGATTTTGAACCCAAAGTGGCAATCGTGCTGGGTTCCGGACTTGGCAACTTTGCCAAAGTGGTAGATGTGAAGGCAGAACTTTCCTACAGTGAAATCGAAGGTTTTCCGGTGTCCACCGTGCCGGGACATGCAGGCAAATTCATCTTTGGTTATATCAATGAGGCGCCTGTAGTGTTGATGCAGGGACGTGTACATTATTATGAAGGTTATCCTGTCACGGATGTGGTGCTTCCGGCACGCCTGATGAAAATGATGGGTGCAAAGATTCTGTTTCTGACCAACGCTTCCGGCGGTATCAATCCGGCGTTCCACGCAGGGGCGCTGATGCTGATTAAGGATCACATTTCCTCTTTTGCACCGAATCCGCTGATCGGACCGAATATAGATGAACTGGGTACAAGATTTCCGGATATGTCCCATGTCTATGATGAAGATTTGCAGGAGATTATCAAGGAAACAGCCGGAGAGAATGATATCGAATTGTTTGAGGGTGTATATGCCCAGCTGACCGGACCTTCTTTCGAGTCTCCGGCAGAGATCCAAATGCTTCATAAGCTGGGTGTGGATGCAGTCGGTATGAGTACGGTTGTAGAGGCGATTGCCGCTAACCATATGGGCATGAAAATCTGCGGTGTATCCTGTGTCAGTAATTTGGCGGCGGGCATGAGCCCTACACCGCTTACCCATGAGGAAGTGCAGGAGGCAGCCAATGCCGTGGCACCGAGATTTGAGAAGCTTTTGGTAAACACGGTTACTAAATTTAAAAACCTGATTTAAGGGAAAGAATGCGCTTTTAGGTGAGATGAAGCGGCGGCATTTTAGCGCTCGTAAACCTTGTATGGATGTGCGGACAATAGTATAAATTGTAATTGGAAAATAAAAACGGAGACAGGGAAATAAAAAGTATGGAAGAAGACAAAATAAAGGAACTGATAGAAGCGGCGATACAGGCGCGCGGTATGTCATATGCGCCCTATTCCCATTACCGGGTGGGAGCGGCGCTGCTTGCCGGGGACGGACGGATATTCAAGGGCTGCAACATTGAGAATGCCGCGTATACGCCCACTAACTGCGCGGAGCGTACCGCCTTTTTCAAAGCTGTCAGCGAGGGTGTGACAGACTTTACGGCGATTGCTGTCGCAGGAAGTCCGGAGGGTGAAGAGATTACGCAGTTGTCATACCCTTGCGGCGTATGCAGACAGGTCATGATGGAATTCTGCGCTTCAAAGACCTTCCAAATTATCGTGGCACGGTCTGTGACAGAGTATCAGTGCATGACGTTGGAAGAGCTGCTGCCTTGCGGATTCGGACCGGATAACGTGAAAAGGGAATGAAGATAAAAGAGAAAGGATGTGTTTGAATGAACATCAGATTTTACAACGCACGTATCCTGACTATGCAGGATCCTGGTATTCTGGAAGGTGAATTGTGGGTACAGAACGAACGGATCCTGTATCTTGGCGACGGCAAAAATGTTGACAGCGTCTATCAGGAGCTTAGTCTCGGCAGTATTGCATGGGACAGGGAGATAGATTGTAACGGGAATTTATTGATGCCGGGATTCAAAGATGCACATACGCATTCCGGCATGACTTTTTTACGCTCTTATGCGGATGATCTGCCGTTACAGAACTGGCTGAATGAGCAGATATTTCCTATGGAAGCCAAGTTGGACGGGGAAATGATCTATCATCTGACAAAGCTGGCGGTTCTGGAATATCTGACCAGCGGCATTACGGCAATTTTCGATATGTACCTGACACCGGAGACGATTGCCGAGGCTTGTGTGGAGATGGGAATGCGCTGCGTGCAGGTCAGCGGTCAGAATAATTTCGGTCCGGCGACGGCGGTAACGGAGGACAGGTTCCTGAAACTGAATAAGCAGAACCCGCTGCTTAGTTTCTTTATCGGATTTCATGCGGAGTATACCTGCTCTAAAGAATTGCTGGAGGAGGTCGCGGCTCTTTCCCATAAATATCAGGCTCCGGTCTACGCTCATGTGTCAGAGACACAGGCTGAAGTGGACGGCTGTAAAGAGAGATACGGTATGTCACCTGTGAAGTTGTTAGATTCGATTGGAATGTTTGATTACGGCGGCGGAGGATATCATTGTGTTTACCTGGATGAAGAGGATATGGATATTTTTAAACAGCGTGGCCTGAGCGTAGTCACCAATCCCGGTTCAAATACGAAACTTGCAAGCGGAATCGCACCTATCTCTGATTTTTTAAAGAGGGGTATCAACGTGGCGATCGGAACGGACGGACCTGCCAGCAATAATTGTCTGGATATGTTCCGGGAGATGTTTCTGGTTACCGGGCTTGCGAAGCTTCGTGAGAAAGATGCTTCCGCCGTGGACGCGTGGGAAGTGCTGAAAATGGCTACGGTGAACGGTTCAAAGGCAATGAATCTGCCCGATACGGATGTACTTGCCAAAGGGAAGCTGGCTGATATCATTATGATTGATCTGCATCAGCCCAACATGCAGCCGGTCAATAATATTCCGAAGAATCTTGTATACAGCGGCAGTAAGCAAAATGTAAAGATGACCATGATACAAGGCAAAATATTATATGAAGACGGCAGATTTATACAGGAATATGATGTGGAGGGAATCTACAGAAAGGCAAACGAGATTATAAATAATCTCAGATAATATGGAATATTTGATTTTTTCAGCTGCGATAATATTGTTAATCGTGCTGATTATGGGAACAGAATACTTAAACAGCAAAGTTTACCGCAAAAAATCTTTGGAGAAGCTGTATCAAAGTTATGGGATGCCTGCTGACCGGAGTTATGGTCCGGAGGAGCTTGGACATATTAAAATGTACTATTGTAAGCATTCCGTACCCCATCAGATCGATGATATTACATGGAATGATCTGAATATGGATCACCTTTATCAGACCATCAACACATCGTGCAGCGCTGCGGGAGACGAATACTTATACTATAGACTCAGAACGCCCATTTATGATGCGGAAGAGATGGAGGCGCAGGAGCGAAAGATCCGTTTCTTTATGGAGAACGAAGCAGAACGGCATAATATACAAAGTGTATTTTATTCGCTGGGAAGAATGGGCAAATATTCAATATATGAATATCTGGAATATTTGGACGGGCTTGGTGAGCGTAAAAATTTCAAGTATCTTTTCTGCAATCTGCTGTTGTTGGCAAGCGTTGGTGTTATGTTTCTTAATCCGGCATACGGTATTATCCTGTTATTCGTGGTGATTTGCCGCAATATTGTGGGGTATTTTAAGGAATATAAACAGATAGAACCTTATATTACCAGCTTCCGGTATATCCGCAGACTGCTTGGGTGTGTAGAGCAGTTAAGGGATAAGGCAATACCGGAGCTTCAATCGGAACAGGAACGGTTAAAAAAGTGTTATCGTCAGATGAAGCCGTTTCTGCGCAATTCTTATCTGGTTGTTTCGGCAGGGAAAGGAAGCGGCAATCCTATTGAGATTGTGCTGGATTATCTGAAAATGATTTTTTCCCTGGATCTGATACAATTCAATCGGGCGTTGGGCGCTGTGAGAGGACATCTGCAGGAAATTGACGAAATGATTACGCTGTTGGGGCAGATAGAGACAGCGGTAGTGATCGGCGCTTATCGGAACAATTTACAAAATTATTGTATTCCGGTAATACATTATGGAGAAACGGCAGAGAGGGTCCTGAAAATAGAAGGATTGTATCATCCGCTTTTAGCAGATCCTGTTAAAAATTCAGTTCAGGTTACAAGAGGGGTTTTGCTGACAGGCTCGAATGCTTCCGGCAAATCTACTTTCCTAAGGGCTGTTGCGGTCAGCGCGGTGCTTGCGCAGACGATTCACACATGTTCTGCCGCTTATTATGAAGCGCCGGTGTTTCGGATCTATTCTTCCATGTCTCTTAGGGATGACATTCTCAGCGGAGACAGTTATTATATGGCGGAGATCAAGTCCATAAAACGTATGCTTGATCAGGTCGGAGTGGCTCGCGGAGAAAAGATCCATGTGCTGTGTTTTGTGGATGAAGTGCTGCGGGGAACTAATACCGTGGAACGTATTGCTGCATCGACCCAGATCATGAAAATGTTTGCCGCAGAATGCGCGATTTGTTTCGCGGCAACCCACGATGTGGAGCTTACAAAGCTTTTGGAAGATTGGTATGACAATTATCATTTTGAAGAGACCATCGATAAAGAGGATATTCATTTTCCTTACCGGCTGATGAAAGGACCGGCAGCATCAAGGAATGCCATTGCACTTTTAAAGGTACTGGGGTATGATGATACGATCATTACGGGAGCAGAAGAGATGGCGGAACAGTTTTTGAAGACTGGAATATGGAGTGCGTCCCAATGCAACCCGGTTGAAAGATGGAACACTTCAACGATTACATGATGGTAAGGGAGATGAGGGCAGAAAGGCAGGGAGATTAAAATGCACGTAACAATCTACACGGACGGCGCCGCCCGCGGCAATCCGGAGGGTCCCGGCGGTTATGGCGCAGTTTTGCAATATATAGACGGCAAGGGAACACTGCATGAGCGGGAATATTCCGCAGGGTATAAGAAAACAACCAACAACCGTATGGAACTGATGGCAGCCATTATTGGTTTGGAGGCATTGACTAAGCCTTGTGAAGTGACCTTGATCTCTGATTCCAAATACCTGACGGATGCCTTTAACCAGCATTGGATTGAAGGCTGGCTTAAGAAAGGCTGGAAGACGGCGGGCAATAAGCCGGTTAAAAACATTGATCTTTGGGAGCGTCTCCTCAAGGCGAAGGAACCGCATGAGGTTACGTTTCAGTGGGTGAAGGGACACGACGGACACCCGGAGAATGAGCGTTGTGACAAATTGGCAACAACTGCCGCAGATGGAACAGACTTACTTGACGATACTGTTTGATTGGTGGTATCATAATAACGTCTTTAAGGTTTGACACTTTTTAAAGAAGAGAAGGATGGGAACAGATGACAAATTTGATATTATTTTTGAATGCATTTTTATCCTATTTATTGGTTTTTGTTTTGATTATTGCATTGGTCATTGTGGCATGTATTATCGGTGTGAAATGGAGAAAGAGTAAAGATGCCAAGACAGCAAGACAGGAGGCGGCAGAAAATTCCGCAGATGTTTCCGGCAATGAGACGGCGTAACAGCATGTATAAATAATCCATGCGTAGAAGGGTGTTCTGTGTGAACACCTTTTTGTGTTAGGGCTATATCTGCTTTAATATCGAAGAAGCAAGGCAGGGAGAGAGATTGAACTATGGGAAAATACACCACAATTTTATGGGATTTGGACCAGACAATTCTTGACTTTAATAAATCAATGGATTATGCGATCAGAATTTCCTTTGAAAAGCTGGGACTGACCATTACGGATGATATTGTTGCAAGATATGCGGTGATCAATGACAGTTATTGGAAGAGACTGGAACTGGGCGAGGTTACAAAAGAAGAAGTGCTTTTAGGAAGATTCAGGACGCTGTTTGAAGAGCTTGGGATCACACAATATCAGGCGGAAGACATTGCCGGTTATTACCAGGATCAGCTTGGCAGTGCAGCATTTTTTCTGGATGATGCGGATAAGGTGATATGCCGTCTGAAAAAAGAAGGATATCAACAATATATATTGACTAATGGGGTCAACAGGACGCAGGCGCAGAAGATGAAAATTTCCGGTCTGGATCAGATAATGGACGGCGTATTTGTGTCCGAATTGCTCGGATATCCGAAACCTATGAAAGAATATTATGATGCATGTTTTGCGAAGCTTAAGGGTATCGGCAGGGAAGAATGTCTGATTGTAGGGGATTCCCTTACCAGTGACATAAAAGGCGCCAATAATGCCGGTATTGCGGCATGTTGGTATAACCCGGAGGAGACAGAGAATACGCTGGATGTAACGGTCGATTATGAAATCAGACATTTAGAACAAATTTTTGAAATCCTGGAACAGAAATAACCGGAAGTATTGCAGGTGTATCGGGAACAACGGAGAGAATAATCTATGGCTAAATCCCCTAATCAGAAATTAAAATTACTATATTTGCTCAAGATTTTTTCGGAACAAACGGATGAAAAACATTGTCTGAGCGCACAGGCTCTGATTGATGCTCTTTCCGCTTATGATATTAAGGCGGAGCGAAAAAGCATCTATGATGATATTGCACAGCTTATAGATTTCGGATATGATATCGTATTGGTGAAAGCGAAAACAGGAGGCGGCTATTATCTGGCAGGAAGAGAGTTTGAACTGGCAGAACTTAAGCTTTTGGTGGATACGGTGCAGGCATCCAGATTTCTGACCGTAAAAAAGTCAAGGGAACTGATATCCAAGATAGAGAAACTTGCTTCCAGGGCGGAGGCAGGACAGCTTCAAAGGCAGGTTTACGTAGCGAATCGTATTAAGACCGCCAATGAAAGCATCTATTACATAGTGGACGATATTCACAGGGCGATTCAGAATAATGAGCAGATTTCTTTTCAGTATTTGGAATGGAATCTTGAGAAAGAGCTGGTGCCCCGTAAGGAAGGGAAAGTTTATCAGATCAGTCCCTGGGCGCTGACTTGTAAAGATGAAAATTATTATTTGATCGCCCATGATGAAGAGGAAAACAAGATCAAGCATTTCAGAGTTGATAAGTTGGGGCATGTCAAGGTTTTGGAGAACGTAAAAAGGCAGGGCGCAGAATTGTTTGAGCGGTTTGATATCGCGGATTATGCCAATAAGACCTTTGGTATGTACGGCGGCAGAGAAGAGACTGTCACATTGGAGTTTGAAAACCGCCTGATCGGTGTGGTAATGGATCGATTCGGCAAAGAGGCAGCTGTCCGCAAGCGGGATGAGGGACATTTTTCGGTCAGGGTCAGGGTCGCGGTCAGCGGACAATTCTTCGGATGGCTGACAGGTCTGGGGATTGGCGCCAAAATTGCGGCGCCGGATGAAGTTTCGGAGGAATACCGGAAATATTTAAAGCAGGTGCTTGGTGCGCAGAAATGAGGAATATGATGAAATTAGAATTTGCAGAACGGATGAAAGATTATGAGGAAGGTATTTTCCAAGTATTAAACGAGAAGAAGGATGAGGCTGTCCGGCAGGGAAAGAAAATTTACAATCTGTCTGTCGGTACGCCGGATTTTCCGCCGGCGCAGCATGTCATGAATGCCGTGATTGAGGCGGCAAAGGAACCGGAAAACTATAAATATGCATTGGCGGATATTCCCGAACTTGTAGAGGCGGTTCAGAATCGCTATGAGACAAGATACGGTGTTACGCTTGAGAAGAACGAACTGATGTCTGTCTACGGATCACAGGAAGGAATTTCCCATATCTGCCTGTCTGTCTGTAATCCCGAGGATGTGGTTTTGGTGCCTAACCCAGGATATCCGATCTTCGGAATAGGACCTTCTTTGGCAGGGGCTAAGGTGGTTACCTATGATCTGACAAAAGAGAATCATTATCTGCCGGATTTAGACAGTATGGATGAGTCTTTGCCTGCGCGGGCGAAATGCATGATCGTATCTTATCCTTTAAATCCGGTTTGTAAGGCTGCTCCGGATGCCTTTTATGAACGGCTGATCCCTTGGGCGATAAAGCATAATATCATTATCATTCATGACAATGCTTACTCGGATATTATATACGACGGCAGAGTGGGAAAGTCCATCCTGCGTATTCCGCATGCAAAAGAGATCGCTGTAGAATTTTATTCCCTGTCGAAATCCTATAATTATACCGGAGCAAGAGTAAGTTTTCTGGTCGGTAACAAGGATATCATTGCCAATTTTAAAAAGCTTCGTTCCCAGATCGATTACGGAACATTCCTTCCGGTCCAATATGGGGCTGTGGCAGCGCTTACCGGCTCCGATCAGACGGTAAAGGATCAGTGTGTTGAATATCAGAGAAGAAGAGATGCTCTGTGCGGCGGGCTTCGCAGCATTGGATGGCAGATAGAGGACAGTGAGGGTACAATGTTTGCATGGACGAAGATCCCGGAAGGATATACGGATGATGTGGATTTTGTGATGGAACTGTTGGGAAAAACAGGAGTATTATGCACACCGGGGAGCAGCTTTGGCACTCTTGGGAAAGGACATGTACGTTTTGCATTGACCCTTCCGGTAGAAGTAATAAAGGAAGCGGTTGCCGCTATCGCAAAATCCGGTATGATAAAGCGGTAAATTTATTTTTGTCAAGAGGATTTCTTTTGGGAAAATGGTATTGAGATAACTTTGGGATATGTCACAAAAAGACATATCCCTTTTTGTTAGTTTTTCTCCAAACGGGATCATTGACATAATTTATTTCTTATTTTATACTATGAATAAACCACAAAATATAGTAGTTTTATGTCAACCGGCACTATATTTTGTACATTTTATTACACCACTATATGCTGTGCATAGAAGATGAGCGGGAAAGTCAGAATTTCCTGCGGTAAGTTACCATGGAGGGGATCATATGGGTAGTAAATTTGAATCGGACAATACGGCAGGAGAGAATTTCAGTCTGGAATATAAGCCGGATAAGATCGTTAAAGTTATTAAAAAAGATGGCAGTCTTGAGGCATTTAATGTTCAGAAGGTTATTGATGCGGTGGGAAAGAGTGCATATCGTGCACTGACAAAATTTACAAACGAAGAGAAGCGCCATATATGTCAAACGGTTATTGAGAAAGTTAATGAGCTGGGTGAAGAGCAGATTCCGATTCAAATCATGCATAATATTGTGGAGAGTGCGCTGGAGGATGTAAAACCGATTGTAGCCAAGAGTTACCGTGATTATCGTAATTATAAGCAGGACTTCGTGCGTATGATGGATGATGTCTATAAGAAAAGCCAGTCTATCATGTATATCGGCGACAAAGAAAATGCGAATACGGACAGTGCTCTTGTATCTACTAAGAGAAGCTTAATTTTTAATCAGTTTAATAAGGAATTGTATCAGAAATTTTTTATGACTACGGAAGAGATCCAGGCATGCCGTGACGGTTACATCTATGTACATGATATGTCTGCACGCCGGGATACCATGAACTGCTGCCTGTTCAATGTGGCAGAGGTGTTAAGCGGCGGTTTCGAGATGGGCAATATCTGGTACAACGAGCCGAAGACGCTGGATGTGGCATTTGACGTGATCGGCGACATTGTGCTCAGTGCGGCAAGCCAGCAGTACGGCGGTTTTACCGTGCCGGAAGTGGACAAGATCCTAGAGCCTTATGCGGAGAAGTCCTACAAACGTAATATTGATAAATATACAAGACTTGGAATTGACAAAGTAACTGCCGAGGCGGAGGCATTGGCGGATGTGAAGAAGGAATTTGAACAGGGTTTTCAGGGCTGGGAATATAAATTTAATACGGTAGCAAGCAGCCGGGGTGATTATCCGTTTATCACAGTGACAGCTGGTATCGGAACCGGCAGATTTGCTAAGATGGCTACCATTATCATGCTCAATGTACGCCGTAAAGGTCAGGGCAAGAAAGAGTGTAAGAAACCTGTATTATTCCCGAAAATTGTATTTTTATATGATGAGAACCTGCACGGTCCCGGCAAAGAACTGGAGGATGTGTTTGAAGCCGGTGTGAAATGCTCCGCCA
Organism: uncultured Bacteroides sp.; assembly: GCA_964589055.1. Classification (GTDB taxonomy): domain Bacteria; phylum Bacillota; class Clostridia; order Lachnospirales; family Lachnospiraceae; genus UBA3282. Next base: position 6,915 of record CAZPSD010000016.1, on the reverse strand, counting down.
AAACAATGTACCCGGACTGGTTAAGCCTGACCGGAAAGGGATATATCGCCAGCATGTATAAACAGTATGGCAAGGTAATTTCCCCTATGGGATGCAGGGCATTTTTGTCTCCGTGGTATGAGAGAGGCGGTATGCATCCTGCGGATGACGAGGATACACCTGTATTTGTGGGAAGATTTAATGTCGGAGCGGTGTCTTTGCATCTTCCGATGATTTTAGCCAAATCGCGTCAGGAGGGTAAAGATTTTTATGAAGTTCTGGATTACTATCTGAATCTGATCAGACAACTGCATATCAGAACCTATGCTTACCTTGGAGAAATGCGTGCTTCTACCAATCCGCTGGCTTATTGCGAGGGCGGCTTCTTAGGCGGTCACTTACAATTACATGACAAAATCAAGCCGATTTTAAAGAGTGCTACGGCAAGCTTTGGTATTACTGCATTTAATGAACTGCAGGAACTTTATAACGGAAAATCCTTAGTGGAAGACGGTGCCTTTGCATTGGAAGTATTGGAGCATATCAACAGTAAAATTGCGGAATTCAAGGAAGAAGACGGTAATTTGTACGCCATCTACGGTACGCCTGCGGAGAATCTGTGCGGCTTGCAGGTAAAGCAGTTCAGAGCGAAATACGGCATTGTGGAAGGCGTGTCCGACAGGGAATATGTATCCAACAGTTTCCATTGTCATGTGACGGAAAATATTACACCGATTGAAAAACAGGATCTGGAATATCGTTTCTGGGAGCTTGCCAACGGCGGTAAGATACAGTATGTGAAATATCCGATTGATTACAATATTGATGCGATCAAAACCCTGATCCGCCGTGCTATGGATATGGGATTTTATGAAGGCGTTAACTTATCACTGGCATATTGTGATGACTGCGGGCATCAGGAATTGGAAATGGATGTCTGCCCTGTGTGCGGCAGCCGTAATCTTACGAAGATCGATCGTATGAACGGGTATCTGGCTTATTCCCGTGTACACGGAGATACCAGACTTAGCGATGCTAAGATGGCAGAGATCGCGGAAAGGAAATCTATGTAATGAGATATCACAATATAACAAAAGATGATATGTTAAACGGCGACGGACTGCGGGTTGTACTTTGGGTTGCCGGATGTACGCATTGCTGTAAGGAATGCCAAAATCCGATCACATGGGACTCTGACGGCGGAGTGCTGTTTGATGAAGCAGCGAAAAATGAAATTTTTGATCAATTAGATAAGCCGTATATCAGCGGCATTACCTTTTCCGGCGGCGATCCGCTTCATTCGGCGAATCGTATGGATGTGAGAAATCTAATGGAAGAAATTAAGGCTGCTTACCCGAATAAGACGATCTGGCTGTATACCGGTGAGATATGGGAAGATATTCTGCATTATCCTATGTTAAAATATGTGGATGTGCTGGTGGACGGTGAATTTATGGCGGATTTGAAAGATGCGAAGCTTCTTTGGAAAGGAAGCCGCAATCAGCGGGTGATAGATGTGCAGAAGAGTCTGAAACAGACAGATCCCACGCTTCCGGTGCTGCACTGTGGAGATTACGCATAGCGGATGCTTTTAGATGCAAGAGGACAGCAGTGTTAATGTTTTGCGATAGTGGAAACGATGTTAAAAGATGAAATCAGAAGAAATATAACAGGAGGCAAGAGTGGAAACAATTAAGATTAAATATTTTACGGATAAAATAGATAAGCTGACTTACATAGACGGTAAATCCGATTGGATTGATCTGCGCGCTGCAGATGATGTTGTTATGAAAAAGGGAGAATTTAAGCTGATTCCGCTTGGGGTTGCCATGGAACTGCCGAAAGGCTATGAGGCACATGTAGTACCCAGAAGTTCTACCTTTAAAAATTTCGGTATTATTCAGACCAATCATCAGGGAGTGATCGACGGTTCATACTGCGGCGACAATGACCAGTGGTTTATGCCGGCATATGCGTTGCGTGATACGGAGATTCATGTAAATGACAGAATCTGTCAGTTCCGCATTATGGAAAACCAGCCACAGATCATGTTTGACGAGGTAGAGCATCTTCTTGGTGCGGATCGCGGCGGACATGGCAGTACCGGGAAACAATAAAAACTATGCATAATAAAACTCCTTTTAAGACATACTATGGAAAACAATGGTAGTAGTCCCGGAAGGAGTTTTTTAACGTGCAGAAACATAACGAAAGTAAGAATCAAAGTGAAAAACAATACAAAGACATAAGAGAATACGGAAAAGTATGGAGCACAGGCAGCGACTGCATGACGACATCTTTACAACATACTATGGAGTATATGAAAGAGCATATGGCGCCCGATGTAAGCTTCGATGTTGTTTATCGTGTCATTGAAGTGGGTGGAAAGCAGGCATGTATCTATTTTATCGACGGATTCTGTAAAGATGAACTGATGATGAAAATTCTGCAATATTTTATTGATATTAAGCCGGAGGATATGCCGGAGAGCGCTTATGAAATGTCTAAAAAGGCTACTCCCTACGTAGAAATTGATCTAAAGGATAAATGGGATGATATTATCTACAATATTTTATCCGGCGTTTTTGCCCTTTTTATCGATGGATTTGACAGATGCATTCTGATCGATTCCAGAACCTATCCGGCAAGAAGCGTAGATGAGCCTGATAAAGATAAGACGCTGCGTGGCTCCAAAGATGGGTTTGTGGAGACAGTTGTATTTAATACTGCCTTGATCAGGCGTCGTATCCGCAGCACGGAACTTCGCATGGAGATGATGAATGCCGGAAAAAGTTCCCAGACCGATATTGTATTGTGCTATATGGATAACCGTGTGGATCATGCTTTTTTGGATTCGATCAAAAGAAAAATTGAGGATATTCATGTGGATGCCCTCACGATGAATCAGGAAAGTCTTGCTGAATGCCTCTATCAGCGGAAATGGTTTAACCCTTTTCCGAAATTCAAATTTACCGAAAGACCCGATGTTGCGGCGGCACAGGTGCTGGAGGGCGATATTGTCATACTGGTGGATAATTCGCCCTCTGCCATGATCGTTCCGACTTCTATTTTTGATATCGTGGAAGAAGCGGACGACTATTATTTTCCACCGGTTACCGGAACCTATCTGCGGCTGTCAAGGTTTCTTATTTCGATTCTAACCTACATTATGACACCTACCTTTTTACTGCTTATGCTGAATCCGGAGTGGATACCGGAATCCTTTCAATTTATTATGATCCAGGAAGATGTGAACATTCCGCTGCTTGCGCAGTTTTTGATTTTGGAACTGGCAATCGACGGTCTAAAGCTGGCTGCAGTCAATACGCCTAATATGCTGAGTACGCCTCTAAGTGTGATGGCGGCGCTGGTGCTCGGAGAATTTTCGGTCAACAGCGGCTGGTTTAATTCGGAGGTTATGCTTTATATGGCGTTTGTCGCGCTGGCAAACTATACACAACAGAATTATGAATTTGGTTATGCACTGAAATTTATGCGTATTATAAATCTGATTCTGACGGCGGCTTTTGGGATTTACGGCTATATTGCGGCAATTCTCATTTTCATCGTGTCCATTGTAAGCAATAAAACTTTGTCCGATAAGAGTTATATTTATCCATTGATACCTTTTAATTTTAAACAGTTGATGAAACGTCTGTTGAGACTGCGCCTTCCGGAAGCAAAAAAATAACAAAAAGCGATGTTTGAAGGCGGAAATGTGACGTTTTGATGTGCAGACAAAAAATCCGGCTTGCTGTGTGACAGCGGATTGTTGTGCGACTGTTAGTGCTGGATTTGTGTTCGTGAGAGAACTTTATGCGGCAGATGATTCGATTGCAAAGTGATATTGCGTGTTATATAATAATTTCATGCACACTTTGCAGTTGTACATATTAAAATTAAGAGAGGAAAAGTATGCGTTTTAGTTTTATTCTATACCATACGAAAACATGCAATGAATATAGTATTATTGTCCGGAGGTTCCGGAAAAAGACTGTGGCCGCTGTCCAATGATATTCGTTCCAAACAGTTTATTAAAATTTTTAAAAAACCCGGTTCGGAGAATGAATACGAATCCATGGTTCAGCGTGTATACCATCAAATTAAGAAAATTGATGCAGACGCAAACGTAACGATCGCAACGTCCAAGACACAGGTGTCAGCGATCCATAATCAGCTTGGTGATGACGTCGGAATCAGCGTAGAACCCTGTAGAAGAGACACGTTTCCGGCTATCGCATTAGCGACCGCCTACCTGCATGACGTACAGGGAATATCCGAAGAGGAATCCATGGTTGTATGTCCTGTTGATCCTTATGTTGAAGATGATTATTTCGAGGCCTTGAAAATGCTGGGAGAACAGGCTGGGAAAGGGGAAGCCAATCTTGTACTGATGGGAATTGAGCCGACTTATCCGAGCGAAAAATATGGTTATATTGTTCCGGTATCGAAAGAACATACCAGCATGGTAGAAACCTTTAAAGAAAAACCGGATACGGAGACCGCCAAGAATTATATCGCCCAGGGAGCACTTTGGAACGGCGGCGTGTTTGCGTACAAGCTGAAATATGTGTTGCAGAGGGCACATGAACTGATTGATTTTACAGATTATTACGACCTGTTTGCAAAGTACGATACTTTAACCAAAATCAGTTTTGACTATGCAGTCGTTGAAAAAGAACCGAAAATTCAGGTTCAGCGCTTCGCAGGAAGCTGGAAAGACCTCGGCACATGGAATACGCTGACGGAAGCGATGGAAGAGGAAATCATCGGTGATGCTGTTCTCAATGACAAATGTGAAAATGTGCATGTGATCAATGAACTGGATGTACCGGTGCTTTGTATGGGGCTGAAGGATGTTGTGGTATCCGCCTCTCCGGAAGGTATTCTGGTATCCGACAAAGAACAGTCCAGCTATATTAAACCTTATGTGGATAAACTGGACGGACAGATTATGTTTGCGGAGAAGTCATGGGGAAGTTATCGTGTTCTCGACATAGAAGACGACAGTATTACGGTGAAGGTTACTTTAAATCCCGAACATAAAATGAATTATCACAGCCATGAGAGACGGAATGAGATTTGGAATATCATTTCCGGCGAAGGTATGGTGATCGTAGACGGAATGGAACAACCGGTAAAGCCCGGTGATGTTGTGACCATGCAGGCGGGCTGCAGACATACAATCATTGCGAAAACGGAACTCAAGGTAATTGAGGTTCAGATTGGTAAGGAAATCAGCGTTCATGACAAACAAAAATACGAATTGCAAATTTGATAACAATTCACAGCCTTTTTTGCTGGCTCCTGCCGGAAAAGATTATCTTTGGGGCGGAAGACGGCTGAAAGATGATTTTTCCAAGAAAATCGACATGATGCCGCTTGCCGAAACATGGGAATGTTCTACCCATCCCGACGGTATCAGCAGAGTCGTATCCGGAATACATACAGGTATGCTGCTGACGGATGTGTTGAAGCAGCATCCGGAATATTTGGGCACACATCCGAAGACAGATGGGGAACTGCCGATCCTTATTAAGCTGATCGACGCCAAGAAGGATTTGTCAGTACAGGTGCATCCGAACGATGATTATGCAGCGGCATATGAGAACGGCTCTCTTGGAAAAACCGAGATGTGGTATGTTCTGGATGCCGGAAAGGATGCCCGGCTTGTGTATGGTTTTTATCATGACATGGATAAAGAAGTTCTCAGAAACAGTATAGAAGACGGAACGGTTGAAAAGTACCTGCAAAAGATAACGGTTAAAAAGGATGATGTATTTTTCATAGAAGCCGGACAAGTCCATGCCATCGGGGCGCACACACTGGTAGCTGAGATTCAGGAAAATTCCAATCTTACGTACCGCTTATATGATTATAACCGTGTAGACAAAAACGGACACAAACGAGAATTGCATCTGGATAAAGCGCTTGAAGTGGCAAATTTGAAAGGCAGTTCTGCACCGGTACAGCCTATGCGGGTTTTGAGATTTCACAGAGGATATGCGACAGACCTGCTTTGCCGCTGTAAATATTTTCAGGTAGAACGTATGCTGCTTGATACACAACGCTGTAGGGAGATGGCTGATTTTAGAACGGGAAGCAATTCTTTTCAGGTGTTTCTTTGTACGGACGGCTGCGGAGTGTTGTTTTGGGGGAAGTCGCAGATGCTTACCTTTTATAAAGGAGATTGTATTTTTGTACCGGCTGATTCCGTGGCGTTTAAGCTGCACGGGAAGGCGCAGTTGTTAAAGGTTAGTTGCTAAAACATTGCGACATGTTTTTTATTAAGAATGGATATGGAAAATATTATTTAAATGTAAGAAAGCAGAATGTTATTTGTGAATTTGGAACCGAGTTAGTGTAAACTAACTTTCGAGCGGGATAAATTGATGAATATACGATGTACGAAACACTGATATGGCATATTCTGACACCGACATTGTTCCGGTGGTTTAAAGAGCAGAAATCAAAGTGGAATATTGCCGGCCTGAAGAAAAGGGCGAAGTGTATCTACATAGAAATGGCGGAGAGAACACCGGAGATCGGCAATCTGCGCGAATTGTTTTGAAAACTGATTTCACCAACAATAGGAAAAGAAGCTATTGCTTTGGCAGTAATTCGTTATTTACCTTTGCAACAGCTTCTTTTTCATGAATAAATCAAATTATGACGGACATTTATCAAATCCCGGATTGAAAGCATAGAAGTTCTTGGAATCCAGTTTATCCTGAACGATGCGGAGCGCTTCGCCGAAATTAGCAATTTAAGTAACTGACCGCAAACACAATAAGTTATGGAGGAATGGACCATCCTATATTGCAGATATGTATAAAGATGAAATCAGATAAAATTCTGACGGACTGATAAAAATGGGATTGGAATAGTCTTTCAATTATCATCTTTTTCAAAATAGGAAAAGATAGTACGTAATAC
>CAZPSD010000015.1:0-32726 GCA_964589055.1 uncultured Bacteroides sp. | reverse complement strand
CTTTTGATCACAGTGTGTCCAGAATGGCAGTTCTGACCGGAGAGATTTCAATGCAGGATGTGCGTTTTCATACAGACAGAAATAAATTGTTAAAAGCGATCGGAAAATCAAAGGATGTAAAGGCTGAGACGCGAGTCATTCCGCTGAGTGAATATGCAGATCACGCCTTTTTATTATGTTCAGACGGATTTTGGGAGTATGTAACGGAAGAAGAGATGGAAAGGACGTTGGCGGATGCACGGACGGTAGAGGATTGGCTCGATAGAATGCGTGCAGTGCTGATACAGAAAGCAAAAGAAAAAAATGACAATAATTCAGCCATTGCTATTTGGTTAAGAGATTAGGGAAAGAGGTATGGAACATGATAAGAATTAGAAAAATGCTTATTTTATTTGGTGTGCTGTTGCTATGTTTGGCATATGGGCGGTCTGTAAATGCAGAGGAAACATTACAGATAGGAATAGACCAATATGAGGTTGTGGATAATAAGTTTTTAATTTATGTAAACCATAACGGCGGAGTGGAATTTACACCATCGGTTTCCGAAAGTTCTCTTTTAATTGGAAAGCAAACTTTGGATATCGAGGAAGTACAATCGTTCTCAGAAGTGGAGGAGCCGATTTCATTTCTTTGTCTGATAGATATATCCGGTTCTATGACACAGGAAAATATAGAACGGTGTAAGGAAATATTAAAACAATTTGTGGCTGTTAAGGGTAAGCAGGATAACATCTGCATTGCTGCGATGGGGAATAACATCACATCTTCCGGGTTCCTGACGGATGCAGACCGGTTGACGGAGGCAATCGATGGCATTGAACTGACAAGAGAGGATACGAATTTATATCACAGCATCAAGGAAGAAATCAATGTTTTACAGACGGATAAAGCAGTCCATAAGAAAAGATGTCTGGTTATTTTCTCTGACGGTGCGGATGATCAGACCGTAGGAATTACCAAAGAAGAAGCAGAAACTGTTGTGAAAGAAAGTCATATTCCGATTTTTACAGTAGCGATGCTGCGGGATAATCCCAAGGATGCAGAGGTGGAGAGTGCCAAAATACTGGGAAGTTTTGCAAGATATTCCGCCGGTGGTAAATATTATGCACCGCTTGTGGATGAATCGGAGTATTCGGAGATTTGTGATGATATATATACAACACTTCAGACAAGTCTGGTGGTCAGAGCGGGTCTGGAAGATATCGTTGTTGGGGATGAAACTGTCTATATTGAATTAGAACTGGCTGACGGAACGAAGAAAGCAAAAGACGGCATAACAATTCCGGCAGGTAATATTTCAGAGGCAATTAAGGAAGCACAGCAGGAACAAGAAAGTAAAATAACGGTTATTAAAGAAACTACGACAATATCGGAACAGGGAGAAGATACTGCCGAGGATGAACCGGAGAAGCAGAATTATTATTTCCTTCTTGGAATTGGGTTCCTGCTGCTTGTGTTGATTATTGCAGTCATTCTCATTTTAAGTAGAAAGAGTAGTAAAAAACGGTATGAAGAGGATGAGGATTGGGATGCGGACAGAAGTGAGGAGCGCGATGAAAGCGGCAGTGTTTTTCCCGCAGATCATGCTTATGCCGGCGATTATTCTGTGATAAACATATCGGATGACAGGAGAAACACGATGGCACCGGAAAATGCAGCAGATAAAAATCCGGACGCAAACTTATCGGCAGAGACAAAGCCGCATAAGAGGAAAAGTAAAATCGAGGTTACTTTGTATAGGGTAGGACCGGGAGAAGAGGAAAGCTATCACTTTACCATTAAGAACGAGATATCCATAGGCAGAAACAAATCGTGTCAGTTATCCTTTGAGAAGGACAGCGCTTTATCCGGAGTGCATTGTTCTATCGTCTACAGGGACGGCAGTGTGTTTGTCAGAGATGAAGAATCTACAAACGGCACCTATGTAAATGGCGTACCGATCGTAGGAGAGTATAAGGTGGAATTGGATGATATCCTGCTGCTCGGCTCATCAGAGTATCGGATTGTCTGGGAATAATATGGATCTAAATGTGTGTGCGGTAAGAAAGGAGCACTGAAATGGATATCAATAAATTATGCATAGGATGTATGAAAGAATTAAAGCAGCCCGGAATATGTCCTCATTGCGGGTATGATCCACAGAAGGAGGCACAGGAAGGACATTACTTAAAGCCATATACAATATTAAATGGAAAATATCTGGTGGGTAAGGTGCTTGGAGAAGGCGGATTCGGGATTACATATATTGGATACGATTTGAATCTTGAGATGCCTGTTGCCATAAAAGAATTCTATCCGAATGGTTTTGTAACAAGAGAGAGCAGTGTGACAAGCTGTGTCAGCGTTTATACCGGCACCAATCTGGATGCTGTACAGAAATGGAAGAATAATTTTATCAAAGAGGCAAGGACATTGGCCAAATGTTCGCATCTGTCAGGTATTGTGGGAGTTAAGGATTTCTTTGAGGAAAATAAAACCGCATATATTGCTATGGAGTATTTAGAAGGAATGACTCTGAAGGCATATGTAAAAGCAAGCGGAGGAAAGATCGAAGTATATAAGTTACTGAAATATCTTGAACCTGTTATGACATCTCTTGCAAAAGTGCACGAATCCGGATTGATTCACAGAGATATCAGTCCGGATAATATCATGCTGTTAGAGAACGGCAATATGAAACTGCTTGATTTTGGTGCGGCAAGAGATTATGCCTCGGAAGAAGAAAAGAGTCTTTCCGTCATGCTGAAGCCCGGCTATGCACCGGAAGAACAATATCGAACCAAAGGAAAACAAGGACCATGGTCAGATGTCTATGCTTTTGCGGCAACCATCTACAAGTGTATTACAGGCATAACGCCGCCCGAATCCATGGAACGAATAAGAAATGATGAATTAAAGAAACCGAGCGAATTGGGGATTGTTATCGATTCACGGACTGAATACGCATTGTTAAAAGGTATGGAAGTATTTGCCGAGAACAGGTATCAGTCCATGACAGAATTTATGGCAGATATCTGTCAAACCAATCCGAAGATTGATGCACCGGCAAAGACAGAGCAGGCGGCGCCTTATTTGGCACAGCCCGCCCAGCCTTTTGTGCAGCCTGTTCAGACTTTTGCCCAGCCTTCCAAACCTTTTACGCAGGAGACCGGCTCTTATGCCGATACAACTCCGGGGCAGGCTAAGGCGGTAAAGACAGGGAAAGAAGACTGGATGGTGCCTGTTCAGAAAAACTGGAAGGTGATTGTGGCAGTGGCTGCGGTTTTTGTTATTGTAATGGCAGTTTTTATAAGCCGGAGCAGTAAGGAGGACGGCTCGCAAATGACGGCTGCAGATGTAGAGGCAAATACGGATAACATTGCGCAGACAAATACAGAAACGGAAGAGACGGTAAAAGAGGCAGCCGAAGAAAGTGTTGTCGTTACGCAGCAGCTTGGCGAAGAGGAGATCGAACAATTAGCAGAAGAATCCATTCAAAATGCTGAAAACAAGATGAAGACGGGAGATTATGATACCGCACTTTCATATTTGGAAAAGGCAAGAGCGCTGGATGCGGAGAGGGAAGAAATTTACAGTCTGGAATGCGACATCTATTTACAACTGAATGATATCGATAATGCGATAGCTATATTGGACGAAGGAATTGCACAGACCAATAAAATAGCGTTGAATACCAAAAAGAACAATATTCTGGAAAATACGAGAATGGTTGCGGCAGAAAAATATCAGGATGATGTTTTATGTCAGTCAGAGCGTTATGATGAAGCCGGAAACACAATATATCAGGAGGTATATGATATATCCGGGAATCTTAGCGAATGGGGAGAATATTTCTGTGACGGCGACTGGCTGTATGAAGAAATACATTATAATGCCGACGGTACACTTGCCCGGGATATCGTATATGATGCGGATGGAAATATCCTTCAGATAAAATCCGTGAACCGGCAGGGAGAGGGAGAGATAGGATATTACTATTACAGTTACGGCATGCTGTCCAGAATAGATTATTATGCGGTTTATAATAATAACGAGAGCAACACATTAAAATGGTATAAAATGTTTGATTATGACAATGCGGGAAATCAAATAAGGGATTATAGTTATAACAATGATGGCAGCTTGAGCAGCTGGCAGGAATATACCTATGATGCAAATGGCAAAATGACTGGTTTTTCTGCATTCTATGGAGACGGAACATTAAATGCCAGCGGCAGAAGCGTGTATGATGCAGATGAAAATAAGATCGAAAGCTATGAGTGCGATACAAGCGGAAAGCAGGTTTGGAAAGAAGAATATACATATGACGTCATGGGAAACTGTATTGCAGGGAAGCATTATAATGGTGGAAATAAAGAAGTTTCCTATGAGTGGAGTTATGTATATACTTATGAATTTGAGGATTAAATGGCAGCAACGTTGATATGTATAGTGATAACGCAAGACGAAACAGTATGAATGATAGAATGTAAAGAAAAAATACTTGACACCCAATCGACACTATAGTAGAATGCAGAAGTCGGGTTATGTGAGAAGTCCGGCAGAGGTTTAATCATGGAGAAGATCGTAGAACAGGGATTGCTATATGATTTCTACGGAGAACTGCTGACAAAGCATCAACAGCAGATATACGAAGGCATTGTGTATGATAATCTTTCTCTTGGCGAGATTGCGCAGGAGGAAGGTATCAGCAGACAGGCAGTGCACGATATTGTAAAGCGATGTGATAAAATCTTGTCAGGCTATGAGCAGAAACTGCAGCTTGTCGCTAAATTTGCCAGTATTAAGGATAAAGTATCACAGATCAATCGGTTATCTATGTTGTATGAGCAGGACGAACTGGAAGACAGATCAATCTACAGTTCACAGGTCAGAAAGCTGTCTGCGGAAATCCTACAGGAGTTATAGAACAGCGTGGAAAGGCGTAAAAGTATATGGCATTTGAGAGTTTGACGGATAAATTGCAGAATGTATTTAAGAACTTAAGGAGCAAGGGCCGTCTTACCGAGGAGGATGTCAAAGCAGCCTTAAAAGAAGTCAAGATGGCGCTCCTTGAAGCAGATGTTAATTTCAAAGTTGTAAAGCAGTTTGTGAAATCCGTGGAAGAACGTGCTATAGGCGCGGATGTGCTGAACGGATTAAATCCCGGTCAGATGGTGATCAAAATCGTTAATGAAGAAATGATATCCCTGATGGGTTCCGAGACGACAGAGATCACGCTGCAGCCGGGCAAAGCGATTACCGTCATTATGATGTGCGGTCTGCAGGGCGCCGGTAAAACTACTACCACGGCTAAGATTGCCGGCAAGCTAAAATTAAAGGGTAAGAAGCCGTTGCTGGTCGCCTGCGATGTTTACAGACCGGCAGCTATTAAGCAGCTGCAGGTCAATGGAGAGAAGCAGCAGGTAGATGTCTTTTCCATGGGGGAAAACCATAAGCCTGTCAATATCGCTAAAGCGGCTGTCGAACATGCCGTAAAGAACGGGCATAATGTTGTGATTCTGGATACTGCGGGACGGCTTCATATTGATGAAGAGATGATGGCGGAACTGCAGGAGATCAAAGGCAATGTAGAAGTGCACCAGACGCTTCTCGTCGTAGATGCCATGACCGGTCAGGATGCGGTGAACGTGGCGAAGGAATTTGATGAGAAGGTAGGCATTGACGGTGTGATCTTGTCTAAGATGGACGGTGATTCCAGAGGTGGTGCAGCGCTTTCCATCAAGGCGGTAACCGGTAAGCCGATTCTGTATATCGGTATGGGAGAGAAACTTTCCGATCTGGAACAGTTTTACCCGGACCGTATGGCGAACCGTATTCTGGGTATGGGCGATGTACTGACGCTGATTGAGAAAGCCCAGCAGAACATAGATATCGATGCAGAAAAAGAAAAACAGATGGCAGAGCACATGAAGAAAGGAAAATTCGATTTCGAAGATTACCTGGAAAGCATGAAGCAGATGCGCAATATGGGCGGCATTTCCAGTATCCTTAACATGATCCCGGGAATGGGCAAACAAATGGGGGATATAGAGTCAGCGATTGATGAGAAGCAGCTGGCGCGTATGGAGGCAATCGTCTTAAGTATGACACCGGCGGAACGCAGGAATCCGAAGCTGTTAAATCCCGGCAGAAAGCACCGTATTGCCAAAGGAGCGGGTGTGGACATTGCGGTTGTCAATCGTTTTATCAAGCAGTTTGAACAGTCGCAAAAAATGATGAAGCAGATTCCGGGCATGATGGGCGGCAAGAAGGGCCGCGGGATGTTCGGCGGCATGGGTGGTATGAAATTCCCGTTTTAGGGTTTCAAATAAACAATAATATTTTTACATGGAGGCAAAGAAAATGGCAGTTAAAATCAGATTAAGAAGAATGGGAGAGAAAAAACATCCTTTCTACAGAATTATTGTAGCAGATTCCAGATCCCCGAGAGACGGAAGATGTATCGATGAGATCGGTACTTATGATCCGAACACAGATCCAAGCACTTATAAAGTAGACGAAGAGGCAGCTAAGAAATGGTTAGCTAACGGCGCTCAGCCTACAGAAATCGTTAACAGAATTTTCAAGAGTGTAGGTATTGTAAAATAAGATACTGTTAATTTTGTAACAAGGCTTTTGGAGGTGGACTATGAAGGAATTAGTTGAAGTGATCGCAAAGGCTCTTGTCGATAACCCGGATGAAGTAGTTGTGACACAGAAAGAAGAAGGTAAAAATATTATCGTTGAGCTTCACGTTGCAGCATCAGATATGGGTAAGGTGATCGGCAAACAGGGACGTATTGCCAAGGCAATCCGTTCTGTTGTGAAAGCGGCATCATCCAAAGACAATAAGAGAGTGGATGTAGAAATCATCTAAATCAGACAGCCTCGCGGAAGTTTCTGTGAGGCTGTATTTAGGCATATGGATATCCTGACATAGAAATTTCGGAATGGAGATAATCATGATACAGGAATTGCAAGTGGGTGTGATTACCCAGACACATGGAATCAGGGGAGAGGTAAAGGTCTTTCCTACCACAGATGATGTGAGCCGGTTTAAGGAACTTAAAGAAGTGATATTAGATACTGGCAAAGAACGCCTGAATATGGAAATCGAGGGCGTTAAGTTTTTCAAGCAGTATGCCATTCTTAAGTTTAAAGGCTATGATTCTATCAATGATATTGAGAAATATAAGAACGGAAAGCTCTTAGTTACCAGGGAGAAAGCTGTAAAGCTTGCTAAAGACGAATATTTTATAGCAGATCTGATCGGCCTTAAGGTAGTGACGGAGGAAGGGGAAAACTTTGGCGCTTTGAAGGATGTGCTGACGACCGGTGCAAACGACGTCTATGTTGTAACACGCCCCGACCAGTCGGAGACGCTGCTTCCGGCGATCAAAGAATGCGTCAGAAATATTGATATGGAAGTGGGTTGTATAACGGTTCATATTATGGATGGATTGTTGGATTGACAGCCTGGGTAGTTTCGACAGGAATGAGTGAAGTAAAGGATAGAGACAGATTATGATGAATTTTCATATTCTGACCCTGTTTCCGGAGATGGTCATGCAGGGGCTGTATACGAGCATCTTAAAAAGGGCAGTGGAAAAGGAATATATTCATATAGAGGCGGTAAATATCAGAGACTATACGCTGGACAAGCATGGTAAGGCGGATGATTATACGTATGGCGGCGGAGCGGGAATGCTGATGCAGGCGCAGCCGGTGTATGATGCTTATCGGGCTGTGGAAGGGCGGATTCTTGCAGGAAAAGCCGTAGGAGTAGAGCCTGATGGCACAGATAATAAGAAATTGAGAGTTATTTATGTGACCCCGCAGGGGCAGACCTTTCATCAGGAAATGGCGCAGGAGTTTGCGAAAGAAGAGGATTTGATTTTCTTATGCGGACATTATGAGGGCATCGATGAGAGGGTTTTGGAAGAGATCGTTACGGATTATGTTTCCATCGGAGATTATGTGCTTACAGGCGGCGAACTTCCGGCAATGGTGATGATTGATGCCATTGCAAGACTGGTACCGGGGGTTCTGCACAATGATGAATCGGCATTGACGGAGTCATTTTCCGATCATCTGTTGGAATATCCCCAGTATTCCAGACCGGAAATCTGGCATGATCAAAAAGTGCCGGAGATATTACTTTCCGGAAACCATGCCAAGATAGAAGAATGGCGTTTGGAACAGTCTATAGAGCGGACGAAAAAGCTTCGGCCGGATCTGTACGATAAATGGGCGGAAAGCCATGAAGCGTATTTTGAGAAAAAGAGGAAGAAGGAAGAGCGGAAACGGAAAAAAGTGTAAATGTTAAAAAAGGGAAATAAGGCTTGCATTTACGGTTTTGATATGGTAAATTATACATGTTGTGAAAAAAGATGGTCCTCTGTTACAGAATGTATTAAGAACATCCAAGTCATATAGGAGGCAGATTATGAACGAAATTATTAAAGAGATTGAAGCAGCACAGTTAAAAGAAGGCGTTGGCGGATTTGGAGTTGGCGATACCGTTAAAGTATACGGTAAGATTAAGGAAGGTAACCGTGAGAGAATTCAGGTATTTGAAGGTACTGTATTAAAGATTCAGGGCGGAAGCAACAGAGAGACTTTTACTGTCAGAAAAATCTCCAACGGCGTTGGTGTTGAGAAGACATGGCCTATGCATTCTCCTAACGTAGAGAAAGTGGAAGTAGTAAGAAAAGGTAAAGTAAGACGTGCTAAACTGAATTACTTAAGAAACCGCGTTGGTAAGAAAGCTAAGGTTAAAGAGTTAGTAAAATAATCTAAGAGATGATGGAACAGATACTTCGAAGTGATTTGGGGTATCTGTTTTTTCTATATCTTAATCATCTTCGCCTGAGGGATTGCGCGTAGACTGTATACGTATAGACTGTATATGCATGCTTTTCCGGTTGAATAATACACTTCACTCATGCTATACTATTTAAGTTGGGGAAGAATGTCAAAGTATGTGTTCTTCCATATAAATACGGATTAAGAGGGAAGAGGTCATGGCAAGGCGAAAAGGCTTGACTTTTTATCAGAAAAAGAAAAGATTAAACTCTAAAGTCATCAAGGATATTCTGGAAATGATTGTAGGCGGGCTGGTTGCTGTCTTTCTGGCGTTTGTGATTGTTTTTTCCGTAGGAATGCGTACCAGCGTCATAGGAGATTCCATGGAACCGGCATTGTATAACGGACAGGAGATTCTGATGAACAGGGTGATCTATAAGCTGTCGTCTCCTAAGCGGGGCGATGTGGTGGTCTTTCTTCCTAATGGCAATGAGAACTCGCATTATTATGTAAAAAGAGTAGTGGGGCTTCCGGGAGAGACGGTTCAGATCAAGGACGGCAGCGTGTATATAGACGGTGTGCTCTTGGAGGAAGATGAAGAACTGGATAAAATGATCGATGCGGGGATTGCCCAGAATGAGCTGACCCTTGCCGCAGACGAATACTTTGTACTCGGAGATAACCGCAACAGTAGTGAAGACAGCCGTTCCGGCAATATTGGCGGGATTAAGAAGAACAATATTATCGGTAAGGCATGGTTTCATATGGCAACAGAAGATGAGAGTATAGGGTTAGTGGAGTAACAGAACATCAAACTCCTCTGATAGGAAAGGTTAGGTAAATAGATGAATTATCAGTGGTATCCCGGTCATATGACGAAAGCAAAGCGTATGATGCAGGAAAATATCGGGTTAATTGATCTGGTGATAGAGTTATTAGATGCACGGATTCCGCTTAGCAGCAGAAATCCTGATATTGATGAATTGGGAAAGAATAAATCCCGGTTGATTCTTTTAAATAAATCGGATCTGTCGGATGCGAAAGCCAATCAGGTCTGGATGGAGTATTTTAAGGCAAAAGGTTTTTATGTATTAGAGATCAATGCGAAAACCGGTCAGGGATTAAAAGCGATTCAGGGCATGGTAAAGGAAGCATGTGAGGAGAAGATTGAGCGGGACAGAAAACGGGGGATCAAGAACAGACCGGTTAGGGCAATCGTGGTCGGGATCCCTAATGTAGGCAAGTCCACTTTCATCAATTCCTTTGCAGGCAAAGCCTGTACGAAGACCGGAAATAAACCGGGGGTAACCAAGGGAAAACAGTGGATACGTTTAAACAAGGAGTTAGAACTGTTAGACACGCCCGGTATCCTGTGGCCCAAGTTCGACAGCCAGGACGTGGGAAGGAAGCTTGCTTATATTGGTTCCATGAATGACGAAATTTTGCAGATGACAGAACTTGCTATGGATCTGACGGCGTATCTGCTGAATCATTACCGGACAGAACTGCTTGACAGGTATCAGATGGAGGATCAGGGAGAAAGTGTAACT
Organism: uncultured Bacteroides sp.; assembly: GCA_964589055.1. Taxonomy (GTDB): domain Bacteria; phylum Bacillota; class Clostridia; order Lachnospirales; family Lachnospiraceae; genus UBA3282. The sequence goes on along the minus strand of CAZPSD010000015.1, from coordinate 22,389 downwards.
CCGGTCATGGTATTAGAGCATGTCTGCGAGAACCGTAAATGCTATAAGAAGGGGCAGGAACCGGATTATGAGAAAGCGTCGGCTTTGATGGTGGATGATTTCAGAAGCGGGAAACTGGGCAGGATTACGCTGGAAATGCCGGAGAATGCCGAATCAGAGTGATTGAATGAACAGAATCGAGGATAAATATGAAGAAAGTATTGAAAGAAATATTGAGCACTAGTCTTTATATATTAGGCGTTTTGTGCATTACCTATCTGGTGATACGTTTTGTGGGACAAAGGACGCAGGTGCAGGGCAGCTCTATGGAGCCGAAACTAAGCAGTGAAGATAATCTGATTGTAGACAAGATCAGTTACCGGTTTCATGATCCGGAACGGTTTGATATTATTGTTTTCCCTTTTCAGTACGAAGACAATACTTACTACATAAAAAGAATTATCGGATTGCCGGGAGAAACGGTACAGATCGACTTGGAGGGCAATATTCTGATCGATGGAGAGATACTGGAGGAGAATTACGGTAAAGAGGTGATCCAGAGTCCGGGCAGGGCTTATGAACCGGTCACATTAGGCGAAGATGAGTATTTTGTGATGGGGGATAACCGGAATAACAGTATAGACAGCCGTGATCCTTCCGTGGGAAATATCAAGAGGGAAGATATCATCGGAAGGGCATGGTTACGCATCCTGCCGCTTGATAAATTCGGTTTCATCAAACACAGATAATTAAAAGGAATGATAAGCTGAAAATTACATGGAGGATAAGATGGCGGAAACAATCGGAGCAATTAAAGGGAAATTACAGGCAGCTTCTATGGAAGAACTGCCTGCTTTATTGATACAATATGAACAGGATGAGCGGGCGGGGATCCGGTCGGCAGTCGGGAAGTGCCGGAAACGGATAGAGACTTATGAAAAAGAAGTGGCGCGCTGTGAAACACTGAAAAAATACGAGCGCGAATATGCTGCCTATACCCATATATGCGGTATCGACGAAGTAGGCCGCGGACCTTTAGCGGGCCCGGTCGTGGCAGGGGCGGTTATTTTGCCGAAAGATTGTGACATTTTATATATCAATGATTCCAAGAAATTGTCCGAAAAAAAGAGAGAGGAATTATATGATATCATCATGGAGAAGGCGGTGTCGGTAGGTCTTGGTTTTGTTACTCCTGCGCGGATCGATGAGATCAATATTTTACAGGCGACCTATGAGGCGATGCGGGAAGCAATCTCAAAGCTGAAGGTGAAGCCCGATCTGTTATTAAATGACGCGGTTACGATTCCTCAGGTCGATATCAGGCAGGTGCCGATCATTAAAGGGGATGCCAAGAGTATTTCCATCGGCGCTGCCAGTATTGTGGCGAAGGTGACAAGAGACCGGCTGATGGTGCAGTATGATGAAGTCTATCCGGAATACGGATTTGCATCCAATAAAGGATATGGGGCGCAAATACATATCGATGCGTTAAGGAAATATGGTCCCTGTCCGATTCATCGGAAGACGTTTATCACACATTTCTGCGAAGTATGAAGGGAATGAAGTTAAAGTACCTTGAACGCAGCAGACTGCTCTGATAGGGAGGATAATGTGAATCTGGGAAGTATTTTTAAAAGAGATAATCAGAATATCCGGACGAATGAAAATGTCAAGGTGACAGATTCCATGACTAATGGCGAACGGCTTTACAAATTGCAGAGCGAAATCCGGGGGATGAAGCCGGGGCAGACTTTGCAGGGAACGGTGATCAGCAGAAACGGCAATTCCGTTCAGGTCGCGCTGGGTCAGGATTTTACCATTAACGCGAAAATCGATCAGAGTATCAATCTGACACTGGGGCAGTTGATGAGTTTTGAGATCAAGTCCAATAACGGGTCGCTTTTATCCTTATCCCCGTTATATACGAATACTGCCAATGCGGCAACAATCATGCGGGCACTTTCGGCGGCAGGCTTGCAGGAGACAGCGGGCAATATTGAAATGGTGGCTGTTATGATGGAGGAGGGAATGCCGATCGACAAGGAATCCATCCTCAATATGAGCAGACAACTATTGGAATTTCCGGGACAGAATCCTGCAGCCATTATTCAGATGACAAGATTGGGACTGCCCGTCACAGAGGCGAATATAGAGCAGTTTGAACAATATATGAATGCCAATCATCAGATTCTCGGCAGTGTAGAGACTATTATGAACGAACTGCCGGGGGTATTTGCCGAACTGATGAATGAGGGAAAGGCACAACAGGCATTGGGCTTTTATCAAAGTGTGCTGGATATTTTTACTTCAGATCAGGAAGCGTTTGTTGGTTTGCAGGAAAATACCGGACAGGAGACGACAGCCGGAGAAGCAGCGCAGCAGGTTATAGAGCAGAGAACGGAAGGGCAGGTCATCGACATGCTGTCCGATGCATCCCCGGAAAATGCAGGGCAGTTAGCAGCGGAAAACAGCATACACAACGGTAACGGTACAAACAATGCCGAAAACGGAGAAACGGCTGTACTGAACAGGCAACAGTGGAATACCCTGGGGGATCTGATGAAAGAATTGGGCGTTGAGGAAACGCAGACGGAGCAGATTAGAAACGGTGAGATGCCGTCGAAAGAAATTCTGAATCTGATCAAAGGATTTATGCCTGAGGGAGGCACAAGCGATGTGCTTCCACGTGAATTGGGGCGTATTTTGGAGAGTAAAGAATTTCAGACGCTCTTGAAATCGGAGATAGAGAGACAATGGCTGATTGAGCCGGAGAATGTGGCAGATCCGGATAAGGTAGAGCAGCTGTATGAACGGATCAGACAGCAGTCGGGGCGGCTTCATGAAGCGTTGCAGAATGCAGATAAAGGTGATACCCTGGCAGGTAAAAGTGTGCAGAATCTACAGAACAACGTAGATTTTATGAACAGGATGAATCAGGTGTTTACTTACATACAGCTTCCGCTAAAAATGGCGGGAAATAATGCCCATGGGGATCTGTATGTCTATACGAACAAGAAGAATCTGGCGGCTAAGGATGGAAATGTGAGTGCGCTTCTTCATCTCGATATGGAGCATTTAGGCCCTTTGGATGTGTATGTGACCATGCAGAACCAGAATGTGAATACGAATTTTACCCTGCGTGATGAGAGCGCTATGGATCTGATAGAGCAGCATATCGGCCTTCTGGATGAAAGACTGGCGAAGCGGGGATATGATCTGAAAGCACAGTTTCAGATGAAGGAGCCTGAGGAGGAGAAGGACGCGGAAGGCATTATGCAGACTATTTTAAATCAGGATAAAAATATTTCCGTTTTGAGCAGGACATCCTTTGACATGAGAGCATAAGGAGGCGAATCGCATGATGCAGGAGAATAAGAAAAAAAAGCCGAAACAGGCGGTCGCGTTAGAATATGATCCTTCCGAGGAGGCGCCTAGAGTCATTGCCTCCGGGAAAGGAGCGCTGGCGGAACGTATCATAGAGAAAGCAAAAGAAGCGGATGTGCCGGTTCACAGGGACGATAAGCTGGCAGAGACTTTGTCCCGCTTAGAGATAGGTGATATGATACCGCCGGAATTGTATGAAGTGGTAGCGGAGATCCTTATTTTCGTAGATTCTATGGATAAAATCAAGGCGAAGATGGCTTCTGCGAAATAAACCGGAGAGAGCAGAAAGTGAAACAGACAGATGAATAACAGACAAACAGGGGCACAGAAGGAACAACAGGTCTGTGCCTATTTGGTATCAAAGGGTATTAAAATGAAAGAACAGAACTTCCGCTGCCGACAGGGAGAAATTGATCTGATCGGTTATGACGGGAAGTACCTTGTTTTTTTCGAAGTAAAATACAGAAGCGGTGACGGCAAAGGCAGTGCTGCGGAGGCGGTTGGATTTACGAAGCAGAGGAAGATCTGCCGGGTCGCGGATTATTACAGAATGCTGCATCATTGCACGGAAGATACGCCGATCCGCTTTGATGTCGTTGCCGTTGAGGCAGACAGGGTAGAGTGGATTAAGGATGCGTTTGACTATATTGGCAGAGGATAGATGAAAATCATAACACAGAGAGGAACAGAAATCAGCAGCATGGATGGTAAAACAGAATTCAGAGATTTATACAGACATAACAGCAGAATGCGGATGAAACAGAACCGGGCAGGAGAAGTAGAATATCTGACCTTTTCCCTGCTGGAAGAAACCGGGCTTGTGCGGCATCTTTTTTCCACCAGAATCGGCGGTGTCAGTGAGGGTATCTACAGCAGCATGAATTTAAGCTATACGAGAGGGGACCGGAAAGAATCCGTGGATGAAAATTTCAGACGGATCGCCGGAGCGCTTGGATGCCGGCCGGAGGACATTGTCTGTTCCGATCAGACCCATACAACCAATCTCAGGATTGTAACGCGCAGCGACGGCGGCAAAGGCATTGTAACGCCTAAGGATTACACGGATATAGACGGACTGCTGACGGACGAGCCGGGCATGGTGCTTGCGACCTTCTATGCGGATTGCGTGCCTTTATATTTCGTGGATACGAAGAATAAAGCCATCGGCCTGGCACATTCCGGATGGCGGGGAACGGTTGCCCGTATGGGACGCTGCGTGGTAGAGAAAATGAAAGCGGTCTACGGTACGAGAGCCGAAGATCTTGTGGCGGCGGTCGGACCTTCGATCTGTCAGGCTTGTTATGAAGTCAGCGAAGATGTGGCGGAGGCTTTTATAAAAGAATTCCGGAAACCGGGACAGGAGCAGGAAATTCTGATCCCGAAGGGCAATGGTAAGTATCAGTTGGATTTGTGGCGCGCTAATGAAATAATTCTGGCAGAGGCAGGGATTTTGTCAGAAAAGATTCAGATAACCGACTTGTGTACCTGCCACAATAGTGAATATCTCTTTTCCCATCGGGCGAGCAAGGGAAAGAGAGGAAATTTGGGAGCATTTTTGGGATTGTTATAAAAGATGATAAAAATAGCTTGGATAACCATAATTGGAACCTTAAGAAAACTTTAAAGATTTTCCCATCTTTTCCTTTAGGTTTCTTTGTTTTAATAGTATTATCCAAGTTACGAAAGAGGTGAAAACATGGCGAATATTCTGGTATGTGATGACGATAAGGAAATTGTGGATGCGATTGAGATTTATCTGTTGCAGGAAGGATACACGATTTATAAGGCATATGACGGAGAGCAGGCGATCAGGGTTTTGAAGGAGCAGCAGATCCACTTGCTTCTGATAGACATTATGATGCCGAAGCTGGACGGAATTCACGCGACACTGAAAATCAGGGAGTATTCCAGCATCCCGATCATCTTTTTGTCTGCTAAGTCAGAGGACAGCGATAAGATTTTGGGACTCAACATCGGTGCTGATGATTATATTACTAAGCCCTTTAATCCGTTGGAGCTCGTGGCAAGAGTTAAGTCTAACCTGCGCAGATACACCACGCTGGGTAATCTGAATACGGAAAATAACGCGCTTTTCCGGGTGGGTGGCTTGTGTATCAATGATGATACCAAGGAAGTGACGGTAGACGGTGATAGCGTGAAACTGACACCGATCGAATACAATATTTTATTGCTGCTTGTAAAGAATTGCGGCAGAGTGTTTTCGATTGACCAGATTTATGAAAGTATCTGGAATGAGGAAGCCATCGGTGCTGACAATACAGTGGCGGTGCATATCAGACATATCCGTGAGAAGATTGAGATCAATCCGAAGGAACCCAGATATCTTAAAGTCGTATGGGGCGTCGGATATAAAGTTGAGAAGCAGTAGACGGGCAGGCAAGAGTCGGCAGCGAAGAGATGTAAGGATGGAGAAAAGATGGGAAAAGAAGAAAAAGAGCAAAAGCCTAAAAAAGCAAAAAACGGATTTCGGACATTTATGCGCTTTTTACAGCATGTGTCGCTGGCAGTTATGGCGCTTTCCGTATTTGTGGTAGTAATCGGTTCTACAGTGCGGATACAGGGCTTCCGGTCCGGCGGAAATTATATGCTGGATTCCTCTGATCAGAATAAAGAATATGAGGATTCGGATTTATTCGATACTATTTTCGGATATGCGGTGGCTGATATTATCCGCTATGGCGTTGTAAGCAGCCAGCTGGAAACGGACGGGGAGTTTGACGGCAGCAAAATAGTGGATGTCACTGCCTACAATTACCGCGATATCGGTCTGCCGGAGCAGTATGTAACGGCGGAGTATCATCTGGAGGACTTGCTGAAATGGGCGAATTATGGTTTTGAGTATACAACTATGGATATGACAGAACAGCAGGCAGATCAGTTTTTATCCAATCTGACAAGAGTGACAATCATAGATCCGCAGAGCAAGTATTACAATACTTCCGATGCCAATTATTTAAAATCCGATATCGGAAGCTATACCTTTGTAAATGATGTGTCTGCCAATCAGCTATGGGTAGAGAATTATGATGACTCTGACCTGCAGGAATATGATGGTTTTGTGGAAGGATATCTGCCTGTTGGGGGCGATGGCAGTACGGAAGAGATTACGTTAACAGAAACGAAGGACATATTCGACGATTCCGATAATACGGTATCTCCCCGTGAAATTCTGGTTAACCGCTATAAGACCGCAGAAGAGAAAAATCTGGAAGAATATGTCTCAGATTGGGATTTATACTATACGCTGTGTGAAAATGTGGAAAATGCTGCCAAAAGTTTATCTTATAATTACAGTGAGTATTTAGAATACGGAGACTATTACAGCAAAGAAAATTCTAATGTGAGATATCTGATAGCAAAAACAGTGGGAGAGAATACACAGTATTACAGTAATCTGGATGGGGATGAAGAAGAAAATATTCTGGAATTGATGCAGGAAAAGGATGGTATTCCTACACTATACGCATCGGACAAATATATCTATTACAGTCCGGCAGAAATGATATATCGAACCAATACTTCTATTGAAGAAACAACAATCCGCAAAATTCTACAGGGGTATGATTATGCTTATCCGGAGACTGTCAAGATTTGGATCGGTGTGGATACGGATTATCCGGTCAGCGATGCCTTTACACAGGGAGCGGCAGGCTTCCGTAATTATCTGCCGTACTTTTGGCAGTGGATTATCGTAGCGGTTGCAGCAGGTATCTTATATCTGTGCCTGTTTGTCTGCCAGATTATTTTTACGGGCAGGGATGTGGATGCAAACGGAGAAGCTTGTATTCGGCTGAACGCTTTCGACAGAATACCTACAGAAGCCGCAGCGGTTATTGCTTTCGGTGCGGCAGTGCTGGCAGTATGGATTCTGATTGTTGTATTGGAACTGGCAGATATCCATGTTTCATCTTTATCCTATGGTGAAGCCGTATATGAGCAGTGGTTTAAGATACTGCTGGTAGCCGGGACATTTGCCGCAGACGTAGTGGTTATGTTCTTCTTTTACAGTCTGGTAAGAAGAGTGAAGGCAAAGATATTATGGAAGAACAGCTATCTGCGCAGATTGTGCTGTAAGTTAAAAGAATTTGCATGGAAAGTATATGATAACGGTAATATTGTAATCAGAACGTGGATACCTTATGGAATCTTTCTTCTTTTTAACATACTTATGTTTATATGGGCAATGGATGATTATTATATTCCATGGATTCCTATGATAATTGTGATATTGGTGGATATAGCGGTAGGAATTCTGATCTATAGAGATGCCAAGGAGAGACAGGGAATCGTAGAGGGGATTGAAACCATTGCCTCAGGAGAATTGGAGCATCAGGTAGAAACAACCAATTTGCATGGTGATAACCTGACACTGGCAAATTCTGTCAACAGTATCGGCAAAGGTATCAAAGAGGCGGTGGAGATCAGCATGAAGGATGAACGCATGAAAGCGGATCTGATCACCAACGTTTCCCACGATATCAAGACGCCGCTCACCTCCATCATTAACTATGTGGATCTCATCAAGAGAGAGCGTGTAGAGAACGAGAAGGTGCAAAGTTATATTAAGGTGCTGGATGAAAAATCCCAGCGGCTGAAACAACTGACAGACGATCTGGTGGAGGCAAGCAAGATTTCTTCCGGTAATATCAGCCTGAATTTTGAACGGATCAATGTGACGGAGTTGATGAATCAGACAATAGGAGAGTTCTCCGAGAAGTTCGAACAGAAGAATCTGACTATTGTTATGAATGTGAACGTACAAAACAGTGTGATTGAAGCAGACAGCCGCAGGATTTGGCGCGTGATGGAGAATTTGTTTAACAATATCTATAAATATGCCATGGAGGGCACAAGAGTCTATGTGACTATCGACAGTCTGCGGGATAATGACGGGAGCATTGAAATATCAATTAAGAACATCTCGGCATCAGCGCTGAACTGCAATCCGGATGAATTGACGGAGCGTTTTATCAGAGGGGATGTATCCCGGACAACGGAAGGGAGCGGACTCGGACTTTCCATCGCCAAGAATCTGACGGAAGTGCAGAAAGGTACTTTTGAGATACGGTTGGACGGAGACCTGTTCAAAGTTTATCTGACCTTCCCGCTTGCAAAATAGGCAGAAGAATAAATAACCCCCGGTTCTATGTAAGAGCCGGGGGTTGTCTGTGTCATGCAATATAGCCTATGTACCGTTAGATATCCAGCCTGCTCATTTCGCGGTTGTTATATTTGGCAAGTACCTGATGAATTTTATCGGTAGGTGTATAGATATTAGCCATGGAAGCATCGTGATTCATAAAGTCAACGATGGATGCGATGAATTTACTCATATCAGCTTCCACATAATAGGGCTTCTCCCGAAGCAGGGGAGGCTGATAACAGAGATTGGTAGTTACGATCTTATCAAAATAACATTTCTCATAAGCATCATCAAAAGCACTCAAACCATCTGTAAAAAGACCGAAAGTACAACAAATAAAGACACGTTTAGCATTCATTTTCTTAAGCTGCTTGGCTGTGTCGATCATACTGCCGCCGGAAGAAATCATGTCATCAATGACGATCACATCCTTACCGTCTATGTTGTCACCTAAGAATTCATGGGCGACAATCGGATTCTTGCCGTTTACGATGGTAGAGTAGTCACGGCGTTTGTAGAACATACCGGTATCCACACCGAGTACGTTGGCAAAATAGACCGCTCTGTCTAAGGCACCTTCATCGGGACTGATCACGACCGTATGGTCCTTATCGATGATCAGGTCTTTCTCGGTGCGGAGCAGAGAACGAATGAACTGATAAGGCGGAGTAAAATTATCAAAACCATTGAGCGGAACAGAGTTCTGTACTCTGGGATCATGGGCATCAAAAGTAATGAAATTGGCTACGCCCATATCCATCAGTTCTTTAATGGCATAGGCGCAGTCCAAAGACTCTCTGCCGTTTCGTTTATGCTGTCTGCCCTCATACAGGAAAGGCATAATGACGTTGATGCGGTGTGCTTTGCCGTTGATAGCAGCAATGATCCTTTTCAAATCCTGATAGTGGTCATCGGGAGACATATGATTCGTATAGCCGTTCATCGTATAGGCGACACTGTGATTACATACATCTACCAGAATAAAGATGTCTTTGCCTCTTACAGAATCGTGCAGAACCGCTTTGGCTTCACCGCTTCCGAATCTGGGGCAGTCTACTTCCATCAAATAGTTGTCTTCCATATAGCCGTGAAAAGCAGGGTCTGATTTTACATTGTTGTTAAGCGTTTTACGGAAACCGACAAGATAGTTGTTGACCTTTTTTGCTAAAGGAAGGGCAGAGCGGGTAGTAAGCAGTTTGATCGGCGCCACTGGCATAGAATGTTCCAGTTGTTCTGTATTAGGCATAATGACCTCCCTAGATATTATCTCTTTGTGTCATATATTTTATATCATTATGCTAGTGACACGTCAAGAAAATTCTAGTAAAATAGAAGTCGCAGGATGATATAGCGCGCAAAGCGCTTTGCGTGTAAAAGACTTTACAAGTGAAGGCGGATATTGTAAAATCAAGCGGATATGATTTGAAAGAGAAAGGCATGGTTATTTAAGATGAGTAAAAGAAAATCCAAGCCGATCGTAGCGGTGGTGGGACGCCCTAATGTGGGAAAATCAACATTGTTTAACGCGTTGGCTGGAGAAAAGATATCAATTGTAAAAGACACGCCGGGTATCACCAGAGACCGTATTTATGCGGATGTGAGCTGGCTGGATATGAATTTTACCTTGATTGATACAGGCGGTATTGAGCCGGATAGCAAAGATATCATTCTCTCCCAGATGAGAGAGCAGGCACAGATAGCTATTGATACGGCAGATGTGATCATCTTTCTGGTAGATGTCAAACAGGGACTGGTGGATGCAGATTCCAAAGTGGCGGATATGCTGCGGCGTTCCAAGAAGCCGGTGGTCCTTGCGGTCAATAAAGTGGACAGCTTTGAGAAATATATGGCTGATGTCTATGAATTTTATAATCTGGGCATCGGAGAGCCTTATCCCATTTCCTCTGTTAACCGCCTGGGCTTCGGTGAACTGTTGGATGAGGTGACATCCTACTTTGATAAAGAGGCGGCAATGGAAGAAGAGGATGACCGGATTAAGGTTGCTATCGTCGGAAAGCCCAATGTGGGAAAATCTTCTATTATCAATAAGCTGATCGGTGAGAACCGTGTGATCGTGTCGGATATTGCCGGAACGACCAGAGATGCCATCGATACAGAGATCAGACATAACGGCAAGGACTATGTGTTTATTGATACGGCAGGACTCCGCAGGAAGAATAAGATCAAAGAAGAACTGGAACGTTACATGATTATCCGTACTGTGGCGGCGGTAGAACGGGCTGACATTATTGTGCTTGTGATTGATGCAACGGAGGGCGTCACAGAACAGGATGCCAAAATTGCAGGTATCGCCCATGACAGAGGCAAGGCGGTTATTATTGCTGTGAACAAATGGGATGCGATCGAGAAGAATGATAAGACAGTCAGGGAGTTTACGCAGAAAATCAGACAGGTATTATCCTTTATGAGCTATGCGGAGATTATGTTTATTTCGGCATTGACGGGACAACGGCTGTCGAAGCTGTATGATATGATCGATGCAGTAAACGAGAATCACTCCATGCGTGTGGCGACCGGTGTGTTAAATGAGATCATGGCAGAGGCAGTGGCGATGCAGCAGCCGCCTTCCGATAAGGGCAGGAGACTGAGACTTTATTACATCACGCAGGCTTCGGTAAAGCCGCCGACTTTTGTGATTTTTGTCAATGATAAGGAACTGATGCATTTCTCCTATACAAGATATTTAGAGAATCAGATCAGGGAAACCTTTGGTTTTGTGGGAACCCCGCTTAAATTTATTATCAGAGAGAGAAAGGAAAACAAATAAAGTGGAACGGATAATTTGTCTTGTGATCGGATATGTGTTTGGACTGTTTCAGACAGCCTATATTTATGGAAGATTACATGGAATCGATATCAGAAATTACGGAAGCGGCAATGCGGGTACGACCAATACCATGCGCGTGCTCGGTACAAGTGCCGGACTTTTGGTGCTGGTGGGAGATATTTTAAAATGTATTTTAGCGATCGTTGTGACGAATCTGCTTTTTAAAAATTCCCATCCCGATATGGTGTATCTGCTGAAAATGTATGCGGCGGCAGGCGCTATCCTGGGTCATAACTTCCCGTTTTATTTGAAGTTTAAGGGCGGTAAAGGAATTGCCGCCACGGCGGGATTGATACTTGCGTTTCATCCTTATTTGATCCCGGTAGGAATTGTCCTGTTTTTCGGAGCGTTCTTTATTACACACTATGTATCTTTGGGATCGCTGTTAGTGTATGCCGGCTTTCTGATTGAACTTATCATATTAGGGCAAGCCGGAGTCTTTGGAATGTCCCAGCCTTTGTTGATTGAGATGTATGTGGTTGCAGGGCTGCTTACGGTTATGGCATACTATAAACACAGAGAGAATATCAAGAGACTGCTTAGCGGCACGGAAAGAAAGACTTATCTGACCCATAAGAGTGATGTGTCCAAAGAGCAGGAAAACAAATAAAGTCAACCGTTTTCAGTACATAGCCGGATGAAGCCGGTAAAGCATTGGTTGGAATAATTACAGCACTTTTATAAGCGGTATGAAACGAAAACGAGTGCTGCACTTTAAGTTCGCAGATTGCGGGAAAGGTATGGTATTAGGATGGCAAATATCAGTGTTTTAGGAGCAGGAAGCTGGGGAACAGCATTGGCGCTGTTGCTTTATAAAAACGGTCATACGGTTACGGTATGGTCTGCGATAGAGTCTGAGATTGAAATGCTTAAAAAAGAGCATGAGCATAAGGAGAAGCTGCCGGGGGTAAAACTGCCGGAGGATATGGAATTTATTACGGATCTGGAGGATTCCATTCTGGATAAAGATGTGCTTGTTTTGGCAGTGCCGTCGCCTTTTACCAGAAGTACGTCCCACAATATGGCGCAGTATGTGAAAGAGGGACAGATTATTGTCAATGTTGCCAAGGGCGTGGAAGAGAATACACTGATGACCCTTTCACAAATTATAGAAGAAGAAATTCCACAGGCAGAGGTGGCGGTATTATCAGGTCCTTCTCACGCTGAGGAAGTAGGAAGAGGTATGCCTACTACAATCGTTGTAGGTGCTAAGAAGAAGGTAACTGCAGAGTATTTGCAGAATATTTTTATGAATGAAGTGTTCCGTGTCTATATTAGCCCGGATATATTGGGAATCGAACTGGGAGCCGCGCTTAAGAATGTGGTGGCGCTGGCAGCCGGGATTGCGGACGGATTGGGTTTCGGTGATAACACAAAGGCTGCTTTGATTACCAGAGGTATTTCAGAAATTGCCAGACTCGGCATGGCTATGGGCGGTAAATTTGAGACGTTCTGCGGGCTGACAGGTATCGGTGATCTGATTGTAACCTGCGCTTCCATGCATTCCCGTAACAGACGTGCCGGTATTCTGATCGGTAAGGGATATACTGTGGAACAGGCGATGGATGAAGTGAAGATGGTGGTGGAAGGCGTTTATTCTGCCAAGGCTGCCATGGAACTGGCGCAAAAGTATAATGTACAGCTCCCGATTATCGAGCAGGTGAATGCGGTACTGTTTGAAGGACAGTCTGCGAAACAGGCTGTAGAAAATCTGATGCTTCGCGACAAGAAGATTGAGAACCCGCTTTTGCCGTGGGACGAAGAGTAGAAGCATGAAAAGAATGAAAGAATAAAAACGAAAAGCCGGTACAAACATTATTTGTTTTGTACTGGCTTTTGTTATTCATGACAATAGAAAGTTCGCAAAGCGTGCTTTTTATTGTCCGAAATTTAGTTGTTCTCTTTCAAAAGATCTGGGTACAGATCTCCGTTGTCGTTTTCCCTTTATTCATGGAATAGATGTGAATGCCGTCCACACCGTGTTCCTTTAAGCCGCGGATCTGGTTGATGGCGTAGTCGATACCGGCTTTGCGCATGTCGTCTTTATTATCCCCATAAGTAGCGATAAGGTCAGCTAATTTCTTCGGAACGGAAGAGCCGGAGAGCGATACGGTAGTGCCAAGCTGCTTAGCGGCCGTAATCGGCATAATACCCGCATGAATCGGGATATCGATACCCATTGCGCGAACCTTGTCCAAAAAGCGGTAGAAGTATGTATTATCAAAGAACATCTGAGTGATCAAAGAGGTGACGCCTGCGTCAACTTTCTCTTTCAGATGTTGCAGATCGCTTTCAAAGCTGGGAGCTTCAAAATGCTTTTCCGGATAACATGCGCCGGAAATCTGCAGGCTTGTATGCTCTTTTAAGTAACGGACCAGATCGGTGGCATAGAAAAATTCCCGGTTGTTGAACTGCTCATCTGACATGGACTGTGGCCTGTCGCCGCGAAGTGCAAGTACATGATTCACACCCGCCTCTTCCAGAGCGGTACAGTTTCTGACCAAATCTTCTTTGGTAAATCCGACACATGTGATATGCGCGATCGCATCAGTCTGAAGTTCTTTCTGGATGAAAGAGACGATCTCGATCGTTTTGCCGGCTCTGGATCCGCCTGCACCGTAGGTACAACTGATAAAATCCGGATTCAGTTTCTTAAGATCGCGTAAAAGATTAAAGACATTATCAAATTCATCGTCTTTCTTAGGCGGGAATATCTCGAAAGAGAGACATGTTTTTTTATCATTAGGTGCAGTTTGTGACATATTGTAAATTCCTTTCTTTAGATCAATAATAAACTTATTTCCGCAAGACTTGTTGTAACAAATTCTTGCTTTTATACTTGAAATATCGTAACATAAATTTATATGATAGGCAAGAAATGAAATCATTTAAACAGATAAAGATTGGGAAGGAAACATGTGTATGGACGGACAGAAAACAAGATTTGACAGCACGGCTGATTATGTGGCATCGGAACAGTTGCTGGCGAGTGTAAATGTAGCGATTGCGTTACAAAAGCCGCTTCTTGTAAAAGGAGAACCGGGCACCGGTAAGACAATGCTCGCGCAGGCTATAGCAAATTCTCTGGGAAAAAAGCTGATCATCTGGAATATCAAATCTACCACGAAAGCGCAGGATGGACTTTATATGTATGATACCATCCAGAGATTATATGACGGTCAGTTTGGTGAAGAAGGCGTAAATGATATTGCGCGTTATATTAAATTAGGCAAGCTGGGAGAGGCTTTTGAGTCGGAGGAGCAGGTCATCCTGCTGATTGATGAGATCGATAAAGCCGATCTGGAATTTCCCAATGATCTTTTGTGGGAGTTAGACCAGATGGAATTTTATATCCATGAGACGAAGAGAACCGTCAAAGCGAAACACAGACCGATTGTGATCATCACTTCCAATGCGGAGAAAGAACTTCCGGACGCGTTCTTAAGAAGATGTATTTTTCACTACATTGATTTTCCGGATCAGGCTCTGATGGAGGAGATTGTCAGAACCCACTATCCGGATGTGGAGGATAAGCTGCTGCAGGATGCAATGGAGGTGTTTTACTGGATTCGTTCCATGAAAGACATTCGTAAGAAGCCAAGCACCTCGGAACTGATTGACTGGATCAATGCGTTACAGATCGGCGGGATCGCGACAGATAAGCTGAAACAGGAATTGCCGTTTATCGGTGTGATTGTTAAGAAAGATGAAGATTTAGAAACCGTTAAGCATAAAACAGACTTTTAAGAGGATTTTTTATGTTCAGTAAATTTTTTTATACGTTAAAGGACAAAGGGCTGGATGTATCCTTGAGTGAGTGGCTGACGCTTCAGGAGGCATTGCAAAAGGGGCTGTGCCACAGCAGTCTGACGGAATTTTATTATGTGGCACGTATGATTCTGGTCAAGTCCGAGACTGAGTATGATAAGTTTGATATGGCATTTGATGAAGTGTTCAAGGGGATTCAATCGGAGAATGAAGTGAGCAAGAATATGCTGCGCTGGTTGGATAAACCGGAGATGCAGGAAGTCTTCGAGGAGATGCGCCATGAGATGAATCAGGAAGTGATCACTATGGACAAAGAGGACGTTGAGAATAAGTTCAAAGACAGGCTGCGTGATCAGAATGAAGAGCATAACGGCGGCAGTTACTGGATCGGCACGATGGGTAAAACCTCCTTCGGCAATATGGGCGGCAACATGGGCGGTATCCGTGTGGGAGGATCGACCGGCTATCAATCCGCATTTCAGGTAGTGGGCGCCAGAAAATACCGTGATTTCAGAAATGATAAAGTGCTGGATAACAGGCAGTTTCAGATGGCGCTTCGAAAACTGAGGCAGTTTTCCTCAAAGCTTGATATTCCGGAAACAGAACTGGATATTAATGGTACGGTAGACGCTACCTGCAATAACGGCGGATGTCTTCAGATCGTGATGGAAAAGCCGAGGAAGAATGCGGTAAAATTGTTGTTGCTGATGGATTCCGGCGGCACGATGATTCCTTATACGAAGCTGTTGAACGAGCTGTTTCATTCAGTGCATAAATCAAATCATTATAAAGACGTGAAAACCTATTTTTTTCACAACTGTATTTACGCAAATCTGTATAATACGCCTGAGTGCGAAAATGGGGACTGGGTTGAAACAGAATGGATGTTCCGCAATCTGGACAGTGATTATAAAGTCATCATTGTCGGGGATGCGGCGATGGCACCGGAGGAACTGTATTCTACCACAGGAAATTACAGAGGACCTAACGGCGGGCTGTCCGGGATGGACTGGCTGCTTTTGATGAAGCGGCATTATAAGAAGATTGTATGGCTTAATCCGAAGATGGCGCCGGGGCATGCGCCGTGGCGGGAAGCTGAGACTGCCGTGAAAGAGCTTTTCCCGATGTATAAGCTGACGGTGGATGGCTTAAATCAGGCGATGACGAAGCTTATGACGAATCGGTAAACAAAAAGGGGAGATTAGTATGGCAAATAATATGTATCGAGTAATGATTGTAGATGATAATATGGCAAATCTGATTATGGCGAGAAAAACATTGGAGAATGAGTATGAGGTGATCCCGGTTTCTTCGGGTATTTCCGCATTGGAGTGTTTAAACGACATGCCGGAGCTGCCGGATCTGGTGCTTTTGGATGTAGATATGCCTAATGTGAACGGATTTCAGGTGATTTCCGAGATGAAGAATATTCCCAAGCTTGTGAATATTCCGATTATTTTCCTGACGGCGCAGGATGACGATACCACGGAGCTGGAGAGTTATAATTTGGGCGCGATGGATTATATCAAAAAACCTTATACCGCAAATCTTTTGAGAAAGCGTGTGGATATTCAGATTCAGCTTCTCTCCCAGCAGCGCAAGTTGGAGGATATGAATAAATCACTGAATAGTTTAGTGCAGGATAAGAATAAGAAGAATGTGGAACTGCAGTATTCTATCGTGGAAATGTTTGTAGATCTGCTGGCTAAACGTGACGGCTTCTGTGGCGATCATGCCAGAAGAGTAGAAAAATATATGGATGTATTGATCAGTGCGATGATTCGTTCCGGCAAATACGGTCTGACAGCGGATGACGGTATTACCATCTGCTTCGCATCTAAAATTCATGATATCGGCAAGCTTTGTATTGCCGATCAGTATCTGAACAATGTGAAGAACAACAAAGAGAGTGAGTTTGAACGGGAAGCGGTTAAAACCCATACGACGCTGGGGGCTGACACACTGTCTAAAGTAACGCAGTTAAATGCGGGCAGTAATAACTTCATGAATTATGCGTACAATATGTGCCGCAGCCATCACGAGAGATGGGACGGCAACGGATTCCCGGACAGACTGGCAGGAGAGAATATTCCGGTAGAGGCAAGAGCGCTGGCTGTTGTCAATATGTATGACAATCTGCGCAATGTTGCGGTGGAAGGCAAGGCGCTGAGCCATCAGGAAGCCTGTATGAAGATCAAGTTCATGAAGTTTACCAGTTTTGATGCGGGAATTGTTGACATTTTCTTATCTGTAGAGAATGACATTAAGAATGTTGCAGGTTAATTGGAGAGAGAATATGTTATTAAAGAAACAATTTATGCAATTCTTTTCTGCAGAGCTTCCGATTGATGAACAGATTTTTCGTGTGGCAGTAAGCCTCTACGGGGGAGAGTGCCTTATTATGACACTAGTGTCAGTTTTACTGCGTGGGGCTGCTGTCATCTCGTTGCTGCTGCTGGCGGGGGCATTTTGTTGTGCAGCCGCCCTTTGGCTCCACTATAAGTATAATAAATTAACGGTTATCCCGGTTGTCTATCTTTTTGTGATACATATTGTACTGGTTCCACTGTTAGGATATTTCTTCGAAAATGCCGTTTATGATTTTCCGGTTTATTTTATAGAGGGGATTACTTTTACTGCCATCATCTTAAAGGGATGGCAGGCGGTTGCCATGGTTTTGGCGGAGATTGCCGTAGATTTGTATTGTATTTATCTGATGACGGAGCGGGCGGCTGTGCAGATTGCTGCACAGGGTGACAGTATCGTGTATTCTCCGATTCTGTATTTCAGAATTATGATCGCTATCGGTATGACGGGAATTATGTGCGGCCTGCTGGTCGCATTCCGTAACAGGCGGCTGCGGGAGGAAATATGTAAATGTACTGAGATAGAGCAACGGGCAGAGCAGGTTAATTTGGCGAAAGATATGTTTCTTGTTAACGTATCCCACGAAATCAGAACGCCGTTAAATGCGATTCTCGGAACATCAGAATTGCTGCTTGATCTGGATGCGGACGACAAAGTAAAAGAGAACGCTTTTGACATTACCAATTCCAGCAATGCACTTTTGGCGATCACGAATGATTTGTTGGATTTCTCTAAAATCGACTATGGTGATATTCAGATAAATGAAGACTATTATTATATCGGAGAGTTATTTAATGAACTGATCAATATGCTGTCAGTCCGTCTTTCTGATTATAATACGGAATTGTTTGTGGATATTTCACCGGATATACCGGGGAAATTATGGGGAGACGGCACGAAGTTCAGGCAAATACTTTCTATACTTTTGATCGGTGTAGTGAAATCTATGGAAAACGGAGAAGTATACTTTAATGTAAAAAGTCATGGACGTATCAATCAGCAGATTTTGCTTCGGATAGAATTGCGTGGCTGCGGAACCTTTAAATACTCTTATATGGAGCAGCTGCAGACGGAAAACAACAGTAATTTTACTTACGAAGAGCGGAATGGTGCGTTGGTAAAACAGCTGATCAAGGCACTGGGCGGAAATCTCAATATGGAAGAAACGGTAAAAGAGCGGTTATACTATTTTGAAATTTCACAGGGATATGAAGATGCGAAATCTATTGTGGAAATGAATCGGGAAGATGTTTTTATTCTGTTCTACGAAAACAGTATTATGCAGGGCAGCGCTTTTGCTAAGGTTTTAAAAGATATGGGACTGCGTTTTTGCCAGGCTTTGGGCAATGAATACTTTTATGAAGAATGTGTGAAGGATTGTTACAGCCATATCATGATAGCGTCAGAACGGTATGAAAATATGAAAGAGCGGCTTGCACAGCTTTTGCGTCCGCAGTCGATCATTCTGGTCAGAACCGGTATGGTTGCTTATGATGATGCCTTGATCAAGACAACTTTTGCCAGGCCTGTTAACTGCCTTAACATAGATGCTCTGTTAGGGAACAGGAAAAACTGTTCTATCAGAAATGTGGGATACCGTGGCGCTTTTATATGCCCGGATGCCAAAATCATGGTGGTGGATGATAATATCATCAATCTGGAAGTCGCTTCCGGTATTCTGAAAAGGTACGAAGCGCAGACAGTGCTTGTGTCCAGCGGAAAAGAGTGCCTGAATTATTTGCGGGATGAGAGCGTGGATTTCATATTCCTGGATTATATGATGCCGGAGATGGATGGTATTGATACGCTTAAACATATCAAAGCGCTTCAGATACCGGAGCTTATGCATGTTCCGATTGTTGCGCTTACGGCAAATGCGGTCACGGGTGCAAGAGAAATGTTCATAGAAGCGGGATTTGACGAATATATTTCAAAACCGATTGAATTGAATAAATTTGAGAGAGTATTGCGGGAATATCTGGATAAGAATAAGATTATATTTACAACGAACAATGAGGCATCCAATGAAGAATAAAATCATGCAGAGTATAGACAGTAAATTAAGGAAAATGGATTTCGCGGAATTTCTGACCAACCTTTCGTTCGCAGTGGTGGTAGTTGAGACGGTTATCATGATACCCACAGCCATAGCTGGAGAAAAAGACCCGCTGTTCTCTGTATTTATGATAATACTTGCGTTGGGAACGGGAATTTTGTTATGGCTTAATCTAAAGTATAAAAAGCAAGTGCTGATCGCCGTAATTGCGATGCTTTTTATATATGGCATTGTTTTTCCATCTATGCTTTTTTTAAATCTTGCTGATTATGCCGTGGCGGTCATGTGGTTTACAACCAGTATTATTGCCGTTTATACACTTTTCAGCGGTTGGGTCTTTTATGTAATGCTGACGGTATTGATGTTAGAATACATTTATATGTACAGCGATGTTTTATTTAATCCTGCGGTCATGAATATGGTTCAGAGCCAAAAGCCGGTGTTCAGAAATATGGCGGTCTCTTTTGTCGGTACTTTAAGTTTTATTCTTATCATTTTGTATGTGCAGCAAAGATATTTCCGTTATCAGAATCAGAGAATTATGATCAGCAGCGGGAAAGTTGAGCGGGCAGGCACTGCGAGGAGCCGGTTTTTGACTAATATGTCTTATGAGATCAGAACGCCGATGAACTCAATCATCAATATTTCCGAGATTATGCTTAAGAGAGAACTGAATGGCGAGATCAAGTCATATGTCAATACGATCAGGGAGGCATCCTATGATCTTTTGGTAATTATCGATGACGTACTTACCTATGCTATAATAGATTCCGGTAAGATGCGTCTGATTCAGGAGACATACAGCTTCGAGAAGCTGGCAAAAGGGATTGTGCGTACGATTTCAGAGGAATTACAGAAAAAGAAGCTGTATTTGGATGTTAAAATAGATCATAATATTCCTAAGTTACTCATGGGAGACAGCGTGACAATCCGTCAGGTTTTTCTGTATCTGTTGTTTATTTCAATCGACAGTACGGACAGCGGACGCATTTCGCTGGAAATTAACTGTGATAATGACTATGAGAACGGCAAATCTGTACTTCGCTGTAAAGTGGCCGATACCGGAAAAGGATTATCTGAGATTGACATCCATTCACTGTTTGGCATGTATGATACCTATGATTCCAGACAGTCCAGCAATCTGAAAGGAATCGGTTTGAAATTTTCTATCTGTAAAGAACTTTTATCTATGATGCAGGGAGATATCAGGGTAGAGAGTATAGAAGGAATCGGTCTGTGTACGTACTTTAGCTTTTGCAACGATATTGTCGATGCCGCATCCATGATTTCTCTGGAAGAGGAAACAAAGCCGAACGTACTGATTTATGCATCGGAAGAAATGCAGAAGAATAAGTGGCAGAATATTATGGAGGGCTTCGGTTTAAGACCGACCTACAGCCGCAATTATTATGGGTTTGACAAGGCCATTCAGGATAAGAATTTTGATTTTATATTTGTACCGAACGAAGTCTATGAGAATCTGTCAAACATTATATCTTTGTACCAGTGTGAAGAAAAAACTTATGTTATAGCAGAATATAGTGCCATTTACGGTGACTATGGAAAATGCCGTCTGATTCATAAGCCTTTCTCCAGTATCAGTGTGGCGGAGGTCTTGAATCATAAGTGGAACAAGGAAGATTATAAGAAGAGTTCTACGGAGAAAACCTTTACAGCCCAAAACGCGAAAGTTCTTGTGGTGGATGACAATGTAGTGAATTTGAAAGTGGCCGCCGGTATTTTCAGTAAATATGGTATCAATATTGCAGTTGCCACCTGCGGCAAAGATGGGATTAAAAAGATTGAAAATGAGCAATATGACCTGATCTTAATGGATATGGTTATGCCGGATATGAGCGGAAGCGATGTGCTGGCTCAGATTCGTGCAAAGGATGAAAAATATTATAAAGAAGTACCGATCGTTGCATTGACAGCACAGAGTGGCGCTAATGTCAGGGAAGAGATGCTGGAATTTGGCTTCCAGGAATATCTGTCCAAACCGATCAAGCGGCGTTATTTGGAGCAGTGTCTGTTGAAATTTCTGCCTGAGGAACTGATTGAGAATATTAAAACGGAGGATAAGACGCCGGGGGCTAAAGGCGGTGCCGCAGAACAATCGTCTGCCGTAGTGAAAAAGCCGGAGAGCGGTCTGAATGCCGAAAAAGGATTACTGAATATCGGATTTAATAAAGATTCGTACGCGGCTATTTTGAATACCTACTATTCCGAGGGTTTAAAATATTTAGATACGCTGCCGCAGCTGTTAGAGGCAGGAAATATTCAGTTGTTTACGACCGATGTACATGGTATTAAGAGTTCCAGTGCGAGTATAGGAGCAATGGAAGTGTCTGCGCTTTTCAAGGAACTGGAATTTGCCGGAAAAGATGGCAAAGTGGATGAAATCAACGAAAAATTCCCGGGCTATATGGAGAAATTCAAAGAAATCTTAACTATTGTGAAGGAATACCTGATCAGTATCGGCAAGCTGCAGGAAACTGCGAAAGAGGATAATCTGGAAAAGAAGGAAGAGGAAAAACTGACAATGGAGATACTGACAGCTCTCAAGTCAGAGCTAGACAGGATGAATCTGAAAGTGACAGATGAGAAAATACCCGAGCTGGCTTCCAAGAATTTCGGTGCGCAGGCAAATGAACAGATCAAGAAGCTGAAAGAAGCCTATGATCTGTTTGATTTCCACCAAGTGAAGGCTATCCTCAATGATATGATGGAAGAAATTAGTGGTTGACAAAAGACTGGATTTCATATAAATCTCAAGTTTGGAAGCAAAATCGCCGCATCCCTGATAAATAAAGGGCTGCGGCG
>CAZPSD010000014.1:0-33077 GCA_964589055.1 uncultured Bacteroides sp. | reverse complement strand
ATACTTTAAATGGAGGAAAATATGAAAATAGCAGTAGCGGGAACAGGATATGTAGGACTGGTGGCAGGCGTCTGCTTTGCGGAGAACGGACATGACGTTACTTGTGTGGATGTGGATGAAGCTAAGGTGAAACTGATGGAGTCGGGCGTAACGCCGATCTATGAGGAAGGGCTGGAAGAACTGATGCAGAAGAATAATGCAGCAGGAAGACTTCATTACACAACAGACTATCAAAGCGCATATAAGGATGCGGAGGCGATTTTCATCGGGGTAGGCACTCCGGAGCAGCCGGACGGCTCTGCCAACCTGAGCTATATCGCCACGGTATCCAGACAGATTGCGGAATCGGTAGAGAGAGACTGTCTGGTAGTGGTCAAATCTACGGTTCCGGTGGGCACCAATGACAAGGTGGAGCAGTTTATTCATGATTTCCTGGTCAGGGATGTGAAAGTGGAAGTGGCGTCGAATCCGGAATTTCTGGCACAAGGTTCTGCTGTACATGATACGCTGCATGCAGCGCGTATCATTATCGGTACGCAGAGCAAAGAGGCGGAAGAGAAACTGAAAAAGATATATGAACCGTTCGGGCTGCCGATTGTATCGGTCAACAGACGTTCCGCGGAGATGATTAAATATGCCTGCAATGATTTCCTCGCGTTAAAGATTTCCTATATGAATGATATTGCCAATCTGTGTGAGCTGGTGGGCGCCAATATTGATGCAGTGGCGGAAGGGATGAGTTATGATGCCAGAATCGGCGCTAAATTTTTAAATGCCGGTGTGGGTTATGGCGGAAGCTGTTTCCCTAAGGATACAAAAGCTCTTAAATATATTGCGAAACAGCATGGGTATACGCTTCGAACGGTGGAAGCGGCAGTGGATGTCAATGCTGAACAGAAGACGAAGCTGTTTTATAAGGCAAGCAACCGTATGATTACTTTTGAACATCTGCGGGTAGCCGTACTGGGACTGGCTTTTAAGGCAGGAACGGATGATTTGCGGGAAGCGCCGTCTTTAGATAATGTGGAACTGCTTTTACAAAAGGGTGCGGATATCTATGCCTACGATCCGGTTGCGGCGGAGAATTTTAAGAAGAAATATCCCGAAGGCGCAAATTTAAAGGGAACCATTCATTATGTACAGACGCCGGAGGAGGCTCTGCAGGATGCTCATATTTGTTTTATCTTCACGGAGTGGCAGGAAATCAAGGAGACGGCGCCTGAAACATTTAAACAGTGTATGAGAATTCCGCTGGTTTATGATGGACGTAATGTATATAGTGTGCGGGAGATGAAGGATGCCGGGATTGAATATTATAGTATTGGCAGATAGCCGCATTATGAGATGGTTTAAAGCGCTATAGCTTGTATGTATTCGGTAATAGGAAAACAAACGGAGGAATGGAATGAATCCATTAGATATTAATAAAACGTATTTAATTACCGGCGGAGCCGGATTTATAGGCTTCCATCTATCTAAGAGCCTGTTGGAACAGGGCGCTAAGGTGATCGGCTTCGACAATATGAATGATTATTATGAGGTAACACTCAAGGAAGACAGACTGGCTGTTTTAGAGGCATATGAACAGTATACTTTTATCAAAGGTGATCTGGCGAATAATGCAGATGTGTTCAGCGCTTTTCAGGAATATTGTCCTCAGATTGTGGTTAATCTGGGTGCGCAGGCGGGAGTGCGTTACAGCATTGATAATCCTGGGTCTTATATGCAGTCCAATATCATGGGTTTCTTTCATATATTGGAGGCATGCCGTTATTTCCCGGTGGAGCATTTGGTGTATGCTTCCTCCAGTTCAGTATATGGCGGGAATGATAAAGTGCCTTTTTCTACGGAGGATAAGGTAGATGAGCCGGTAAGTCTGTACGCGGCAACCAAGAAATCCGATGAGCTTATGGCACATGCCTACAGCAAGCTCTATTCGATTCCGGCGACGGGGTTAAGGTTTTTTACCGTGTACGGGCCTTTTGGAAGACCGGATATGGCTTATTTCAAATTTACGAAGAAGATTATGGCGGATGAACCGATCCAGATTTATAATAACGGAGATATGTACCGCGATTTTACGTATATAGACGACATTGTGCGGGGGGTAGAAAACATCCTGTGTAATCCGCCGGAAAAGAATGAAAAAGGAGCAGCTTACAGGCTGTACAATATCGGCAACAATAAGCCTGAGAAGCTGATGGTATTTATTGAGACGCTGGAAAAATGTCTTGGCCAAACGGCGGTGAAAGAATATCTGCCTATGCAGCCCGGAGATGTATACCAGACTTATGCGGATGTCAGCGATCTTATGAAGGATTATGATTTTAAGCCGGATACCTCCATTGAGGAGGGACTGACTAAGTTTGTGGCATGGTATAGGGAATATTATGGAGCATAGCCGGACGTATAGCTGTCTGCAGACGCAGAGTTGTTGTTATGGATATCAATGTGTAAGCAACGGGGAATTCCGGTGACGGATATAAGGGTTGTCATCAGTTATGAATGATACAAATATAAGGAGTCAGATACATGGGAGCAAATCCAAGTGCGGAGAAGAATATGATGAACGAAACGGAAAAACGGCAGATGCCGGTACTGTATCTGGTAGTCCCTTGCTATAATGAAGAAGAGGTTGTGGAGAAATCGGCGCAGGTCATGGGAGAGAAATTAGGACGCCTGCACAAAGAGGGTAAAATCGCTTCCGGCAGTAAAATCATGTTTGTCAATGATGGCAGCCGGGATAATACGCTCCGGCTTCTTCATGAAATCGCAGCTAAGGATGCTGTGTTTTCGGTAGTGAGCCTGTCGGGAAATTACGGACATCAGAGTGCGATTTTGGCAGGGATGATGATGGCGAGGAAATATGCAGATGTGGTAATAACGATCGATGCCGATTTGCAGCAGGATATTGAAGCGCTTGATTTGTTTCTGGCAAGTTATATGGCAGGAAGCGAGGTCGTCTATGGCGTGCGTAATGACAGACATTCGGACGGAACCTTTAAGAAGGGTACGGCAACGGCTTATTATAAGCTTATGCACCTTCTGGGGGGCAAGGTGATTGCGAATCATGCAGACTACCGTCTGATGTCTAAGAAAGCACTGGACGCGCTGGCAGAATATAAGGAGACGAATCTTTTCCTCAGAGGACTGATTCCCACGATGGGATTTCCCTCCGATGTGGTATATTTTGATGTAAAAGCCAGAGAAGCCGGGCATTCCAAGTATACCTTAAGTAAGATGATGACGCTTGCGCTTGACGGAATTACTTCCATGAGTGTCAGGCCGCTTAGAATGATTGCGGTTTTGGGATTTATTTTCTTCTTGTTTTTTGCAATCGTGGGCGTTACGGTCATTGTGGATTGGACGCGGGGGAATAATGTGCCCGGCTATACGACAAGCCTTCTGGTATCTTTGCTGACCGGAGGCGTGACGTTAGTGTCTTTGGGGATTATCGGAGAATATGTGGGTAAGATTTATATGGAGACGAAGCATAGACCAAGGTATATTATTGACACTTTTGTGTGGAGAGAGGAAGACCCGGAGGAGAGATAATTATGCTTATGGTGCTTTTTAGCTGGCTTGTAATAGGTGGGGCAGCATTTGTTTTTGGAAAAGCTATTATAGACATATTTTATAAGAATGATTTGAAGACAATGGGAAAACTGGACGTATACATTGTAGCAGGCATTATATTTCTGAATGTATATGCACAGTTTTTTAGTCTTTTTTATAAAGTGGCTGGAATCGCTTGTACAATTCTCGGGATTGTGGGTATTGGCATTACTTTTAGATGGGTGTTTAAAAGGAGGAGACTTTTAGGAGAATTAAGATATGTGGCAGACCGTTTCTTTTTAAAATATTGGCGGGCGATTATTGCAGCTGTTTTATGTTTGTTCTTTACATTGGTATGGACTACACGCGCACCATGGCATTATGATACCGGTTTATATCATGCACAGGCAATTCGATGGATTGAGGAGTATGGGGTTGTTCCGGGTTTAGGGAACCTGCAAATGCGGTTGGCCTATAACAGTGCATTTATGAGTTTACAGGCTTTATTTAGTTTGGGGTGGCTTGTGGGGCAGTCCCTGCATACATTAAATGGGTTTTTATGTTTCATAGGGCTGGCGTATGCGTTGACAACCATAAAAGTGAAGAAATGTGATGGAAGCTGGCAGACTTCGGATTTGCTGAAAATTGCCATGATTATCTATATTGTTACAGTACGCAGTAATATTTCCTCCTGTG
Organism: uncultured Bacteroides sp.; assembly: GCA_964589055.1. Taxonomy (GTDB): domain Bacteria; phylum Bacillota; class Clostridia; order Lachnospirales; family Lachnospiraceae; genus UBA3282. The sequence continues at coordinate 28,826 of CAZPSD010000014.1, read as the reverse complement.
GAACGGATATCATGGCTATGCTGTTATTACTTTATATCAGTATAAAGTGGTGTGAGTCAATGGAAAAAAAGACAAGCTCTCCGAATATGTGGTGCTTTTGCTGTTTGGCTGCGGTATTTGCAGCTACGGTAAAATTATCGGCAGCAGTGAGTATCCTTCTGGTTATTTATCCGGCATATCTGCTGATAAAGGGTAAAGAGTATAAGAAGGTTATCGGTAATTTGTTGGCGGGAATTTTGATTGTGCTTCCGTTCCTGATTCGCAATATCATTATATCAGGTTATTTGGTCTATCCCTATGCGGGTATTGACCTGTTTGATGTGGACTGGAAGATGGATGAAGCTGTTCTTGAGATGGACAGGCAGGATATTACGATGTTTGGCAGAGGCATAACCAATTCCGGTGAATATGGCAAACCGCTTAAGGAGTGGCTGCCGGATTGGTTTATGGCGAAAGAATGGAATGATAAGATAATTATCATTTTAGGGATTATGGCTATAGTAGTGGTATGTTATAAATTATTTCGGTATCTTCAATGTAGAAATTACAATAAAGTGGTTTTTATGGCGGTTAGTATTGGCGGATTACTGTTTTGGATGATTTCGGCACCGCTTATGCGGTACGGTGAGGTTTACATTTTTATTTTGATTGCTGTTGTACTGGGCGAATGGCAGTATAAGTACAGAGAGTGTGTACTGAAGGCATTGGCAGTTGTACTATTGATACCGCTTTTGGGAACGTATATTGGAAAGGCGGAAGAATTGTCTGAGTTGGAGTCAAAATACTGGATCAGACAGCCGGATTATATTGCATGGCCGGCATCTCAGTATGATATAGACGGTGAGTATATATGGCTCCCGGATGAGGGAGATCAGGTTGGTTATTTTGCATTTCCGGGTACTTCTTCCGAAGGTCAGTTAAAAACATTGTCTTTGCGTGGGGACTCTCTGGAAGAAGGATTTCGCTATACTGAGAAGAAAGAACTTCATAAAGTGGAGTAGAGAAAGGATTGGACGTGTATTATAATCGGTATAGATAAACAAAGGTTAAATGAGAATGAGGAATAGTAAGCAGACTAAGAACTGAAATGGCAGGAGTATAAAGGTATGGCACAGATTGATATTCACGCAGATGATTATGCATTAACGGTTAATACTTCAAAGGATATGTTGGAGTGTATGCAGGCAGGAAAGCTTAATAGCATCAGCATTGTGCCGAATACCTCGGCATTTGAAACATGCATGGACATGCTTTACGATGCGATTCCGGCGCTGCCGTTTCTTCCGCTTCTGTCGGTACACCTTGACTTCGTGGAAGGGCATAGTCTGGCAGGAAGCAGGGAGGTACCCATGCTTACAAGGGCGGACAGTGATCTGATGGGATTATCCTGGGGCGGTTTGTTTAAATTCTCTTATCTGCCCGGAAAGCGTCAAGAAGCTAAGAGGCAGCTTAAGGAAGAAATCAAAGCGCAGATCGAAAAGACGCAGCGGGCAGTGGAGCATTGTCTGGAGATTGCCGAAAAGGCGGGGATACCTTATACGCAGAAAGGGCTGCGTATTGATTCCCATCAGCATTCCCATATGATTCCGGTTGTCTGGGAAGCAGTCACGGAAGTGGTGGCGGAGGCGGGCTATTCTTTGGAATATATCCGCAATTCTAAAGAGGTACTGGGCGTATTTGTTTCAGAGACATCCTTGTGGAAAACCTATCGTCCGATCAACTTTGTGAAGAACAGGCTTTTGTCCCTGTATTCTCATAAAGTGGGCCGGTATTGTAAGAAACACCGGATGCAGCAGATGTATTTGTGGGGACTTGTGATGAGCGGCCATATGGACCGTATCAGAATCGGCAGGCTGTATGGGAGGATGACCCGGAAAGCAGAGAAAGATAACAGAACGCTGGAAATATTATTTCATCCGGGGCTCGCACTGCCGCAGGAGGTAAGCGCTGAGCTGGGCGAAGACGCGGCAAAGGAATTTTACTTAGCTGCAGACCGTCATGTGGAGAAAGAAGCGGTATTGTCCGGAGTGTCGGACTGGGGCGGATGTCAAGAGGAAATCCATGAGTAAGAGATTGAAATTATTACTGCTGCTGGCATTATTACTGCTGTGCGGTGGTATACTGATTAAATTTCAGAGAAGAGATGTACAGTTTGCAATTTGTAAAGACGGCGCTGAACTGCAAGTGACAGTGAAGACAGACAACATGGAGCAGGTGCTGTCGCCATGGCATGACGAACAGGAGGATATTTGGTATTTCTTTCTGCCTGCGTTTGTGAATGAGGATATCATTTATTTTGATGAAATGTGGAAATCAGGTGTCGAAATAGATGGTCGTGTATATAAGTGGGGCAGTGCTTTTGCATGGAAAACGGGTGAAGTTTATCAGTTTAGAGATACGAATGCCAATGTGGTTTATCAGGTCTCTTTTATGAAGTCGGAAAATATTCCGGCGTTTTTTGTCGATACGGACAGCGGAAGCATGGAGTATCTGCATAGCGATAAGGAGAATGAAGAAAAGGGTATCCTTGCCGTTATTGATGAGGACGGAAGTGTAGAATATAATGGAAGGCTGGATAAAATTTCCGGACGGGGCAACAGTACATGGGATCAGTATAAAAAGCCATACTCGATAACCCTTCCGGCAGCCTATTCCCTGTGTAATCTGGATGCCGGGGAAAAATGGAATTTACTGGCGTTATGCTTTGAGTCAGATAAGATCCATTCAAAACTGTTATATGACATGGCACAAGAGCTGGGAATGGATTATTCAATTCAGTGTACATGGGTGGATTTATATTGCAATGGAGAATATAAAGGTCTTTACTTGCTGACAGAAGCGGTTACGGCAGGAGAGGGCAGAGTGGAAATCCATGAACTGACAGAGAGTGATTCGGATATCAGCGGCGGATATTTTCTGGAAAAAGATTTGATAGATATAGAAACAGAAACTTCGCCATATATCTGTACGGACTATGCTATGTTTATTGTGCATTCCCCTAAGCAGCCAACGGAGGAGCAGCTCAATTATATTTCGGGATATATGAGATGGATTGAAGGTCTGATTGTGTCAGGAGATACGGAGTGGCGCGACTATGTGGATGCGGAATCCTTTGCGGATCATTTGATTCTGGAAAATATAGCTTTAGATGATGATGGTATGGTCAGGAGTACCTTTTTCTATAAAGATCAGGGAGATGATAAATTGTATCTGGGACCGGTGTGGGATTATGACCGGGCTATGGGAGAAGGGTATCAAAGAGAAAATGAATCTCCGGTATTTATGGTAGGTATGGAGAATTGGTATCAGGCGCTCTATGCAGATGAGTATTTTCGTGATTACGTCATCTCTGAATATCAGCAGATGCGCCCTTACCTGCAATATGTTCTGGATGAGCAGATAGATATTTATGCGGATGAAATAAGAGCATCTGTGGCGATGGACCGTGTGATAGAAAGCGCAAACAGAGATCAGGAAATTCAGGATTATGAAATCTCTATAGAAAACCTGAAAAATTATCTTGCAGAGCGTTTGAAATATCTGGATGCATTGTGGGGAGATGAACTATGAATATAGATTGTAAGCGTATTTATTCTATAATACTTCGCATTTTTTGTCTGTTCTTTTTGGGCGGATTGGCTATCCTTATGTATCATCATGAATTCAAACTGAGTTTTAATCGGGATACGCCTGAGCCGTCTGTGGGGGGGGGCAAAAATGCTTTCTGACTATGATATTTTGAATGGAGACGGAGGATATTTAGATATCTGTATTCGCACATCGAAAGCGGCTGCTATCCCTGATATTGATCTCTATTGTAATAAATCCGGTGAATGTTTTTTCTTCCTGCCTTCCGGCACTCCTTTGCAGGAATATGTGATTCGATATGATGAGAGCCGTTATCAAATGGCAATAGATAATGTTCCGCTTCATGCTGGGGATAAGCTTGGTGGATATATGGTTAATACCAAATATTCGTTGGTAATCAATAATATTGATGATGCGGATTTCAATATGGATACAATATCTCATACCATTACTTTTATGCAGTCGGACAACTTGCCTGCAGTCTTTATCTCTACTGCGACAGGTTCCATTGACGAATTGAATCTGTCTAAGGAACATAAGGAGGCAGGGAGATTTGTTTGTCAAAATACTGACGGCAGTATAGATAGTCAAGGGTTTCTTGACTATATCAAGGGGCACGGTAATTCCAGTTATAATGAGGTAGAGAAGAAAAGTTTCCAAATCGCTTTTGGCACTGCGACAGATGTTTTATCAATGGGAGCTGCTAATAAATATATTTTGCAGGCAAATGCCTTTGATGATACCTATCTGCGGAACAAAATAGTATATGATTACTGTAAAGATCTGCAAATGCCGTACATAGTAGATGCAGAGTATGTGGATCTTTATTTTAATGGACAATATGCCGGTAACTATTTATTGTGTGAAAAGGTAGAGTTCGGGGAAAGCCGTATTGATATTTCTGATGGATATTTAATAGAAAAAATTCTTCATGATAGAATTAAGGATACTGATCAAGTATTCCAAGTGACAGATATGAGGGATTTTGTGATTAAAAGTCCGGTTTCCGTCTCACAAGCAGAATTACAATCCGTAACAGAATATATGAATACAGTGGAAGATCTTATTAAAGACTGTGATTCATTTGAAAAATATGAGAGTTTGCAGGAATATATCGACATTGATTCTTTTGTGGATATGTATCTTGTTAATGCTATAACTAACGATATCGACGCCAATATTGCTTCGACCTATTATTATAAAATGAGCGAAAAAGAAGGAGGTAAACTATATGCCGGCCCGGTATGGGATTATGACAATGCATGGGGACGCGCCGAACGCGGATATGTGATTGACTTAAATGCATATCCTACAGGATATTGTGAGGAATTGTTTTCCATAAAGTATTTTCGTGATGCGGTAACAGAAAAATACAATTCCATTGCCTATCCGCTTATGCAGGAGTATTTATCTGGTCGTATTCCGCAGTTGATTGAATGTATTACACCCTCGATAGCTATGGATGCTGTGCGGTGGCAGGATGATGGATATCATTCTCCTAATTATGTCAGTTATGAGGAGTCTGTCTCATATTTGAACGGCTATATCCGTGCACGGTTAGAGCATTTAGATGATCGTCTTAATAATCCTGAGAAATATCATTATATTCTGTTTGTGAACGCTGTGTCTGGAGCCGTTTATCGGGACACAGAGTTCTGGATTAAGGATGGTGAATATATTCCGGATGAAGTTATCGAAGAAGTAAAGATACATTTTAATTGTGAGAAATTCCGTCTCGGAAATGAACAAGATTTTGACAACCTGAATCCTGTCTTGCGTGATATGGTGATATATAGCAATTAGGGAGATGTATTTATATGAAAGTTTGGGAGTTGGAGTCTTATTTTATGAATAAGGCTCCAATTCCGGAATTTCCTCCAATAATATTTCCATAAAGTAAGCAGCACCGGTTTCATTTAAGTGATCTGAGTCGGAGAAGTAATCCAAGTTTCCCCGGAATCTGGGGTCATAAGAATAATCATAATAGTTGACACCTGTGTCGGTTGCAATTTTAGTAACGGTTTCATCAAATTCCTGTAGAAATTCGTCGGATACCAGATCCCTGTAATATTTGGAAAAAGGGGTGGTAATCAGTACCGGTGTAATATCATGTTCTCGACAATAATCAATGATATCGTATAATTCGTCGATTCTTTCCGGCAGAAAATATTCATCCTTGTTGTTAAAGTGTCTGTCATATCTGTCTTGTGCCCTTCTGGCGAATTCTTCTGCATCGATACCGTCATCTGCTGCAAGAGCAATGATGGAGAGGTTGATATCGGGTAAAAGCTTAAGGATATCTTCTCCGGCTGACAGGATGGGGAGTTTGGTGGTGACGATATCTGTAAAAAGGTCATAGTCCGGTACATTTTTCGGTGACAGACAGTGGTAGTATTTCACACTGAGGGCTTGTGCCTCCGTATCGTTTACGACTTCATTGTTGAAAGAAAAATAGGACACGGGGATAAATAGGACACAGCCCTCGTCAATATATTGACCGTATTCTTGCAGCATGGCATAGTCATAATTAAATGTCTGGCTGACGTTGCCGAAATTGAAGCAGGAATATCCTTCTTCCTCTAATTCATCGTATACAAAATCGTAGGCACCGTGAGAGCTGCCGATATTGGCGATTTCAATGTCGTTAATCTGATTGCCAAGCATTCTCAAATCCCATAAATCCATATATTTTTCATCATCTATTTGCTGATAAGGCTTATTTAGCATATATATGATCAGTACCGCAATAGCGGGAAAGCAGATACATTTTGTTATGAATCGTAGAATCTCTCTTTTTTTGTTCATATAATCCTCATTTCTGCGCATTTATCCTACGCGATTTAGTTTCATGTATTCCGCCGCACTGAGGTGGTCTCCCGCAAGCTAAAACTGGAAGTAAATAAATTCGGTGGCGATTCCCTTATTTGAGAATAATGCGATTACCACAAGCAATAGTACATAAATACTCCATCTCACAAAACAGTTTTGCCTGGAAATCCGTTGGATTACATCCTCTTTTAGAGAGATATAATCATATAGTCCTAATACTATAACTGACAACAGCATACCAAACATAGACATGTACGGAATATCAAGACATATAACAGCAGTTTTCAAATAATTGAGTGGTCTGGAAATATCCCAGAACAATCTTGAGATAACCCAGAAAGCATCCTGTATCGTGTTAGCCCGGAAGAAAATCCAGGTAAAACACAGGAGCAGGAATGTAACCGGAAGCTGCCACCAGTGTTTTCGATGCGCTGTCCGGATACCCTTCTTCTTGGTGGGATAGATAAAGGTTTCTGTAATCTGCAGCAGGCCATGAATACCGCCCCAAAGGATATAAGTAAGGCTGTTTCCATGCCAAAAGCCGCTGACTAAAAAGGTAATCAACAGATTCAGACAGTGGCGCCATCTTGGCACGCGATTGCCCCCAAGAGGGATATATACGTAGTCCCGAAACCAGGTAGACAGGGATATATGCCATCTGCTCCAGAACTCTTTGATGGAAAAGGAGAAATAAGGACTTCTAAAATTCGTCATCAGGTCAATGCCGAATAACTTCGCACAACCGACGGCAATATCGGAATATCCTGAGAAGTCACAATAAATCTCAATGGCAAACATTACGGTAACAATAATAAAAACAAGACCGACATAGCTGTAGGCGTTGTTATATACCTTATCCACTACTGTGGCAAATACGTCAGCTATCACCAGCTTCTTAAAATAACCCCATGCCATTAGTTTTAAACCATAGGTTACGTTTTCGTATACAAAAGGGTGTTCCTTTCTGTATTGCGGCAGCAGGGAATCCGCTCTGCCGATCGGTCCGGCAAGAAGCTGCGGGAAAAAGGATACGAACAGTGCATAGTAACCGAAGTGCTTCTCCGCGGTAATTTTACCCCTGTAAACGTCAATCAGGTAGCCCATGGACTGGAAAAAATAGAAGGAAACACCTGCAGGAAGCAGGATACGCAGCGTAATAGGCTGTAAAGTAATTCTGCCTGCAGTAATCATGGAGTTGAGCTGGTTGATGACTGCACTTCCCATCTTATAAAACAGCAATATAAGAACGAGAGGCAGGATGCCGCCTAAAAGACAGTATTTCTTCTGTCTGTCGGAAACTGCTTTTTCTAATTTAAGCGCCAGTACATAGGTTAAAACCGTGGTTGCAAACAGCAGAATACCGTAGCCAATATGCAGATTCATGTAGAATACATAGCTGGCAGCCAGCAGAAATACCCAGCGGTACCGATGAGGTACACAGTAATACAGGATAAATACGATTGGAAGAAATATAGCAAATGTTAAGGAATTAAATAGCATAAGAATCCCCCCTTTTAAGGTTCTTTAGGAATCGGTTTTCATTTTATATCTACTCTATTCGTTTTGCGTCTCAAACTGAATAATGATTTTATCCCCATTCGTATAGCAGGAATACAGGGCATTGGATATGAGCGGCGTACTATTTTCAATCACATCGGTATCCTCTTGTGTCATACTGCTAAACGTTAGTTCCGGAAGCATGTAATGCTGCAGAATGGCACCGCCTAAATAGGAATTATTCGTAATATAAACAGGAACCATATGTTTGAAAATAGGATATTTTTCACAAAGCATAAGAAGCTCCGGAGAACGAGGAGACTTACCATTTATGGATAGATATTGATAATCATAGTCGCTGTTTATTGTCTCTATGTCATGGACAATATTATAAGTCACATATTCTTCATAATTCTTCTGCGTTTTAAGGGCATTGCCATATGTGTAAGAGTAACTCATACTGAAAAGCATACAAGGAATCAACATAAGTATTACGATTTTATCTGCTTTGTATGACAATATGTGGAGCATAATACCTGCCCATAATCCGAAAGCGCTCAATACGATTAAAGTATGGCCGCTCACACTGAATATGGATGGAGTCAGCACGAGTAAGGGTAACACAGAGAAGATTGTAATCAATACCGGAAGGCATATAATATAGAGAGTCTTAAATGTTTTGGCAGAAGTATCGGATGTCCATATCAAAAAAGCAGTATATATGGTACCGCAACATATAAGTCCGCAAAATAAAACAATGACGTATAGAGGTATATTTGTCAGATAGTTTTGCATAAAGCTTACAAGGCTGTTGATGTTTTGGAATATGGAAGTAAAGAAACTCGAATCCAGTGCAAAGTGGTAAGCGCTCTGCTGCCAACTGCTGTCCGCAATATAATGTTTCATAATAATAAAATAATATGGCGGTATACAAATCCCCATAGAGACAGCATGTATCACAAGACGGGCAATGTGAATTTTGGAGGAGAAAATCATAAAAAACAGTTCCAAAAAAACCAACCCAATGTAGACGCCGCAGCAGGGCTGATAGGTTGTGAGGGTTATCATGCACATAAATGCAGAAAACACAAATACTTTCCACAAAGCCCACTCATCAGGAAGGACATAGGGGAAAACAGCCGCACACAGCGCCAAAATCATCGTAACACAGTCGTATTTATAAGAGAGTGTACTGAGTAAAAAGGGATTGGAAATTACAAGAAAACCCACATACAGCAGTATGAACACGGAATGACCGGCGGATAAATTTTTCTGAATATACAGTGTCAGAGTGTAGGCTAAAAATAAAATAGATAATAATAATGGCAAAGGAGAAATATCACTGATGGGGGTTCCGCCGCAGAGCCATTTCATAATAAACTCCGTTAATGGACGCGCATCATTATTCCAACCGGTGATTCCGCTCAGGCTTCGGGACAAATCATCCTGATAATAGCGGTCAGCCAGAATAATGGGCAGAACATATATTCCGAACAATGCAGTCATAGCATAGAAAATCCGTTGGAATTTCTGATCCAGTTTCAGCCAGTCCGGCAGAGTTAATTTTTTCATTGCAATACTCCTCAATATGTATAGTTTTACAAGCTGTTGTGAATAAAATCTATAAATAAAGCATGTTTTTAGTATTATGATTTATTTTACTTTATTTATATGTAATATGCAAACCGCATTTTTTGCGGGAATTAAGTAACGCTTCACCTGAAAAAACAGTTTATTTCACAGTGTCTTTATGTTAAAATTTTAATAATTCATGTTAATTGCCATAAAATTCTATATAATAGAATGGCGGCGCCCGATAGGACTAAGAAAGAACAGAAACGGATTTAGAAATATGGGAATTACTTCGTTTAGTTTTTTATGCTTTTTTGCATTCATGCTGATTATATACTATCTTATCCCTAAGAAATTACAGTGGGGCTTTCTTTTAGTATGCAGTGTTGCATATTATCTGCTTACAGGCAATGACATGCTGATCCTTTATCCGGTTGTATCGGTAACGGTATGTTATGCGGGAATTAACCTGTTGTCACGTTTCCCACAGGAGCAGGAAAAGAAGCGGAAACAAATTCTTATTTTGACTATATTAGTCAATATTGGCATCTTAGTCGTACTGAAATATGTGAATTTCGGTATTTATACGATAGATGGCATTGCGAGGCTGTTTGGTGCGTCCGGGGATTTGATTGAGGGTGTGGATTTTTTGATCCCTTTGGGAGTTTCTTTTTATACCTTTTCCCTGCTTGGTTATGTGATCGATGTCTATTACGGCATTGCGAAGCCGCAGAAGAATTTTCTGAAGCTGGCATTGTACGGCATGTATTTTCCTGTCATCATATCGGGGCCGATCTTAAAATACAGGGAGCACGGTGAGCAGTTTTTTGAACCCCATCCGTTTGATTACGGAAAAGTGGCGAGAGGCTTGCAGCGTATGCTGTGGGGATTTTTCAAGAAACTGGTGATTGCTGAGAGACTGGGCATGTTAGTCGATACGGTCTATGGACAGTATACGGATTATCCGGGAGCTTATATCTGGATAGCCACCATTTGCTATGCGTTTCAGCTATATACGGATTTCTCGGGCTGCATGGATATTGTGATTGGTATGTCCGAGAGTTTCGGCATCATACTGCCGGAAAATTTTGAAACGCCGTTTTTTGCGAAAAGTATTTCGGAATACTGGCGCAGATGGCACATTACGCTGGGCGTATGGATGAAAGACTATGTATTCTATCCGTTGTTACGCTCTAAGTATTTTACGAATCTGAATAAATCATGGAAAGAGAAGTTCGGGAAGAAAAGGGGCAGGCAGTACGCTGCCTTTGCAGGAATGTTTGTCTTGTGGTTTACCGTCGGTATCTGGCATGGCGGTGATTGGAAGTACGTCATCGGATCGGGACTTCTGCACTGGTGTTATATTGTGCTGGAAGAGCTGCTTGCGCCGCCCTGCGCGAAAGCGATGGAAAGGCTTCATATTGATCCGCAGGGAAGGGCGGTAAATATCGTTCGTATTCTCAGAACGTTTTTCCTTGTATGCATTGGAGATCTGTTTTTCCGGGCGGAATCCGTGGGGGCAGCCTTTTCCATGCTGAAACTCTCGGTGGCTACGTGGAATCCGTCCGTACTCTGGAACGGCAGGCTGTTTGGACTGGGGTTAGATATAACGGAGTTTATTGTCGCAGTTTTTTCCCTGTGTATTCTCTGGGGAGTCTCTCTTATGCAGCGGAAAGGGTCTGTCAGGGACCGGATAGCGAAGAAAGCGCTGCCGCTTCGATGGATCCTTTGGTATGCGCTGCTGTTTTACGTGATCCTGCTTGGATGCTACGGACCGGGTTACAGCGCTTCGGAATTTATATATCAGGGTTTCTAGGTTTATATCAGAGGAAAAATACAATAGTAAAGTTAAGGTTTATATGGTAAAATATATATAGTATTCCTAAACTTAAAGGAAACAGTTATTATGTTGAAACGGATAACCGGAAACCGGTGTTGAAGCGTCATAAGTTTTCGGTTTTACAGTCATTTTTACAGTCATATAAAGCAGTATCATTGCGAGAAACGCTTCGGAATGGAGAAAAAATGGATAAGATAGCTGTACTGATTCCATGCTATAATGAGGAAAAAACGATTGCCAAAGTGGTAAAGGATGCCAAGGCGGCGCTGCCGGAGGCGGTTATTTATGTATACGATAATAATTCGAAAGACCGGACTGTTGAGACCGCCAGAGAAGCAGGCGCAGTGATCCGGTATGAATATATGCAGGGTAAGGGCAATGTGATCCGGAGAATGTTTCGCGAGATTGAAGCGGAATGTTATATTATGGTTGACGGTGATGATACTTATCCCATGGAATATGCAAGGAAGATGGCGGATCTGGTACTTGAGCACAACGCGGATATGGTAGTGGGCGACAGGCTTTCTTCGACGTATTTTACGGAAAACAAACGGCCCTTTCACAATTTCGGCAATTCCATTGTCCGCAGCAGTATCAACAGACTGTTTCATTGTGAGATTAAAGATATCATGACGGGCTACCGGGCGTTCAGTTACGGATTTGTCAAGACATTTCCGGTATTGTCTACCGGGTTTGAGATCGAGACAGAGATGACAATTCATGCCGTCTATAATCATATGCAGATTGAGAATGTGATCGTTGATTACCGCGACAGACCGGAAGGCAGTGAATCTAAGTTAAATACCTTTTCCGATGGTTTCAAGGTTCTGCATACGATTGTGAAACTGTATCGGGATTATAAACCTCTTGGATTTTTCGGATTATGCGCTCTGATCCTTGCGGTTTTGGCAGTGATTTTGTTTATTCCGATTCTGACTGCTTATATCGAGACAGGACTTGTGCTGCGTTTCCCCACGTTGTTTGTCTGCGGATTCATTGGCCTCGCAGCGATTCAGTCATTGTTTGCCGGACTGATTTTATCCAATATGGCATTGAAGAACCGGAGAGATTTTGAATATCGGTTGTCTCTGGTTACGCGCAGGGTGAAGCATTTTGAAGAGGAAACCCCAAGCGGCAAGTAACACGATAGACCGGATACAGAAGGGATCAGCGGCATCGGATACCGCTGCCGTAAAAACGAGTGAACGGGCAGGGGCTTAAAGTATAACAGAAAGATGTGGGTTGCACAATGAAACGGTTTAAGGAGCGGTTTGAAAGGAAGGAAGCGTTTGTCACTATATTGTCAGTGTGTGCGGCGCTTCTTGTTTCGGGACGGATTTTCTTGCTGCTGAGGGCGGAAGGAAATCTATATACGTTTGGTATTTTCCCGCTGGCAGTTTTGCTGGGCTTATATTGTTTATGGAAAAAGGCTTTGTTTTTAAGGGAAGTCTTTTTTTCTGTTTGGATAAGAATTTTTCTGGCATTTATGTTCACGGCATTTCAGGTTGTCGGTATGTGGTGGAGTAATCCGAATATGGAGTCCGGTGTCGGCGGATTTGAGATTTTCCTGTGGATTCTTTGTATGACGCCGCTTACGTTTGCGGGACAGAATGCCCTGTTTGCCATGGCGGCAAAACGATGCGGCTTTGCGAAAACACAGGAATTTAGCCAGGAAAAGCATATCGATGGTTTGAGGGGCCTGTGGGGAAAATTGAGACAATGGCTGCAAAAGTTTGAGCGGGTGCAAAGGGATTTTTCTGCGCGAAAGGGGTTTGCGGGCGCTTTTGCGATTATTATGACCGGTTTTTTGATCCCGCTTGCCACATATTATCCGGCAATCATGGCGTATGATGTCATTACCCAGCTGGATCAGATCAAAATCAGCGGTTATACAACTCATCATCCGCTGATCCACACGTTGTTTCTTGCCGGATGTTTGAAAATCGGAGAATCACTGCCTTTTGTCCAAAATACCGACAGAGCGGGACTTTTGGTATATTCCCTGCTGCAGATGGTAATTATGGCCGGAGCATTTTCGTACGGATATGTTTTTTTAAGGAAAAGGCGAGTGAACCGTTATCTGTGTTATTTCTATGTGCTCTGTGTGGCGTTTTATCCGACTCATGGGATGCTGGCGGTCTCTATTACTAAGGACAGTATTTATGCGGTACTTGTCATGTTGTTCACCATTTGGGTATATGAAGCGGTAACCGGATTTAAGAGACAGGAGAAGAACTTATCTCTGAAATGGATTGTGTCGTACCTGGTTATTACGGTGTTTTTACTATTGTTTCGGAATAACAGTATTTATGCATGGGCGCTTTTTCTGATATTTTATGCTATTACGATGCGCAAAGACAGTAATTATAAGAAACTGATGGGAGTCCATGGAGCAGCGCTCTTATTGTATATACTTATAAATATGTGTCTGGTAACACTTTCAGGCGCCACGAATGAGACCTATGCGAGAGAAATGCTCAGCGTCCCGGCACAGCAGATTGCCAGAGTGGCTGCATATCATAGCGGGGAATTGACGGAATCGGATTATGAGAAAATGGAGGCTGTCTGGGGAGAGGATAATCTGCCGGAATATGTTCCGGCGATTGCTGACCGCAGTAAGAGAGCTATTACGAATGACCCGGAGGTCTTAAGGAATCTGGCAAGCCTCTGGGTGGATTTAGGCGTACGATATCCGGGGGAATACGTGAAAGCTTTTATGTTGAAAAGTAAGGGTATGTGGTATTTTGAGGATACAAGCTATCTGTTTGATGTTTATTCCTATACCAGAGGATATCTGCAAATCACCTATCCAAGTGATCAGCAGGAGTATATTGAGGCATTGGTGCCGGGCTATTATCGACATCAGAAATTGCAATTATTGCAGGCTGCGTACCGTTTCTTTGCAGCGGGGGATGCCGTATGGCGGTATATACCGTTTTTATCTGTTGTGATGCAGCCTGCCTTTTATTGCTGGCTGTTGTTTTACTACATCCTGATTTGTATAGGAATGAAGCGTTACACACGGCTGATTCCGATTATTTATCCGGCAGCGCTGACAGGCACATTATTGTTGGGACCATGTGTTTTGGTGCGTTATGTGTATCCGGTCATGCTGGCAATTACGATATTGGCGCTTGCGGATGCCGGTTCTGAGTCTGAGCCGCGCATTGTATAAGGACTGGTTTCAGAAGAGAAATTGGGGAAAAGAAGGATAATAGAGTAAAATCAGCTGCAGTCTAAGGCTGCAGCTGATATACGTTATAGACATTGTCTCCGGCGGTAAAGCTGTCGGCGGTCTGTAAAGATGCGCCATAGGTGTGACGCAGGTACATGATGACAGGATGTTCTTCCGGATAGGGAGCCTCCTGCAGAATGAAATAGACATTATCGCTCTCTACCAGATCCTGTCCGAAATCCTCTATGCCGTGCAGCGCCAGCTTCGTCTTGCTGTTAGGGTTGCATACCACGCCCCAGTTCGTGTAGAAAAAGTTATTATAAGTATCCAGCGTTAAATCAAAAGGAGATTCGCAGTAATTTTCCAAAGTGCCCGAGTCATAAGTCCATATATAGAAATTATCCGGATGGGCGTGGCAGTACGCTTTCAGCTCTTCCCAGGTCTGCTGATGGACATGATAGGCGCTGTCAATGTTGTCCTTCGTAATATAGAGGGAGATACCGCTTAATATGACAACGCAGGGGATCAGAATGGCATACCGTTTGGCGGCTTCTAATTTCAGAAGATTGAACCCTAACAAAATGCCAAACAGGATCATATAGTCCACAGTAATCAGCGGCTGTACAATACGCTTGGGGAAACGGCCCTCATACAGTACATATCCCCAACTGACCGTGCGTCCGAACAAGTAGAACAGATATACCAAAAGAGCGCTGTAATTGTGCTGTACCAATATCAGAACCAAAGTGAAGACAAGCAGAAAGCCGAGCACGATATTAGCCGGCTGCATGCCATCCTGGTAAAGAAATATCTGAAAGCTTCCGGTGATAACATTTTTAAGACGGCTTTGCAGGCTTGTGCGTGCCAGATAACATTCCTTCGCAATATCATGCATCTGTTTCCAGTCTTCTACGGACATGTTATATCCTATGTAGGGAGCCCCGCTCCTTCGGTACATGTATTCCTCTTCACTGATTCCGAGCGCTGTCAGAGCATCTGCGCATTCTTCATATTCCGGCCAGCTGTAAAAATCACCGACCCGTTCCCGATAATGATTGATCTGCCTGAATTCAGACCATTTCGTCTCTGCGTATGCAGCAGCGTTAAGACCAAGCAGAATGCCCATACCGACGATAAAGATCAAAGCAAAACCAAGCAGTTTACAGGCAATTTTCTCACAGGCATTCCGATAAGCCAGAATCCATTTGGCAAGCCACAGCATGCCCGCCATGGGAAGCATCAGATACAGGATATTCTGGCGCATACTAAAAGCAATCCACGCCAAAAGAAAGGTCGGGATATTGCTTTTTATAAAGTCTGCCACGGAATCTCCCGTCCGTGTTGTGGTAAAACAAAAAAGGGCCGCGGCGGCTGCCAGTCCTGCTGTGGTGGTATATTGCGCTTCGGATATGACATTGAGATCCACAACAAAGAAAAGGATGCATAAGGCAGTCAGCGCCGGCTTCCAAAATGCAGAGTCAGGCTTGTGCCTGTCCAGTAAATGCATACTGCGATGATAAACCGCATAGAGGCTGGCAGTTTGCACACCGTGCTGAAACAGTCCGTACCATGGAATAAAACTGCATAATTTGTATAATTGGCATAACAGCCAGGATAACGGGTATAAGAAAAACATGACATGTGCTTCCGGGTATCCTAAATAAGCGCCGGATAATGTACTGTACATGCCCCAGTCGTCATTGATGCCGTCTACCGGTTTGATCCACAATAACTCAATCGCATAAAAAACCACGAGAAATCCAATAAAAAAAAGATTCTGCCTCCAAAAAGGAGAAAAGGAGTTATCCGGTGAGGATTCCCTGCGTCTTCTGCCTTTGGGAAAGCTGAATGCTGTTGCGGACGGTTGTGAACCCTGATTGATAAGTGACATAAAATGTTCCTTTCGTAAACGCTTAGCGTTAAATAAATTAGGCAGACTTAAGTATATTTCTAATTTTTTATTATATACTATAATAGAGTCCTGTTACAAACATAATTAAAATGCAATTCTTAAGATTTGTGAAAAGTTTTGTTAAGAAAAGGAAAGAATGGTACTCAAATCGATTAAAATGTGATATGGTTGCAAGGAAAGGAATCGGTGCGTTTCCTTGCGGATGATAAGGATATGACGCGCCGGAATAAGAATATAAGATACATAGTGGGAGCGCACGTGGCGTAAGCGTGTTGGCAAACGCTTCGAAATGGAGGAACAATGGAAAATAGAAAAAATATCAGAAGGGGAAGACAAAGCGGCAATGTCCTGTTGCTTACGGTTTTAATCGGATTCTGTATTTTGGCTTTGATTGAGATTATTTATGGACATGCGCAGATGAAGGTTGAGAAGGAGCGGCTTGCCTTGGAAGAAGCGAACAATCAGGCTGTGGCAGAGCTGAAAGCAGAATGGGACCAGTTAAAAGGTGATTCAACTGTAGAGACACAGGAGATCGAGGCAGATAAGACAGTAAGCAGCGGGCAGGACAATGCTCCGGAAGTTGAGAAAACGGTGACAAGTACGGAAGATCCTGAAGAAGAAACAGACGATGATCTGCCGGACGAGGACAAAGACTATGACATGCAGATCGTCATTATGGGTGACAGTATTATGGATAATGACAGGTCGGAGAGCGGTGTGGCAGCTATCATTGGTGAGGAGTGCAACGCCAAAGTCTATAACATGGCGATGGGCGGCACCACGGCAGCGTTGATGCCGACAGAACAGTATAATTATGCTACATGGGATTCCAGATGCCTGTTGGGAGTGGTCAACGCTATTCTGGGGAATATCAATACAGATATTTTTGATGATTATGCGGCCGGCAGGATTTTAAAAGAATGTGATTTCGATGAGACAGATTATTTTATAATAGAATACGGTGTGAACGATTTCCTGACCGGACAGATACCCCAGAGCAGATATTTGGAAGGCGGTGACACACTGGCGGTGGATGACGTGCATACCTACACCGGAGCTTTGGAGAATGCGGTTGTACTCTTGCAGAATAGGTTCCCGGATGCCAAGATACTGCTGATCGCACCCCATTATTGTCAAATTTTTAACGGCACTACCTTTATGGGAGACGGCTATTCCATAGATTACGGCTGGGGAACATTGGTCAGCTTCGCAAGAGGAACAGGTTACATTTATGAACAGCATAAGGATGAAAATGTTATTTTATATAATGCGTTTGAAGATAGTGGGATCAATGCGGAGACGGCGGATAAATATTTGGAAGACGGCGTGCATCTGACACCTGAAGGAAGCAGAGTGTATGCGGATTATGCCGCCAGGATCATCAATGCGGATTTCAGACCGGAGGAATAAGGCTGGGGTAACATTTCTGCATGGCTGAACTGTTACGTTTGAAAGAAAAGGAAGAAAAGGAAAGCCATGGACAGTGGCATATTATGAAGGAATATGATATGATAAAAGGCAGCGTGAGAAGAGAAATAAGGAGTTGGACAGATATATGCAGGAACTGGAATATCCTTTTGACAGTGAATATATTTTAAAAAAATCCAAGAAGATCCGACGGCAGCTTCTGGAAGAGGGGGATCATTTTCTGCGGAAGAAGATTGCGGTGCTTGGCGGCAGTACGACGCATGACATTATCAGAATACTGGAAGTGTTTCTGCTCAATCAGGGCATACAGCCGGAATTCTATGAGTCGGGATATGCGCAATACTGGCAGGATGTGATGTTTGATAATCCGGAGCTTACAGATTTTGAACCGGATTTGATCTATATCCATACCTCTAACAGAAACATTATGGAGTATCCTGCGGTCTCGGATACGGCGGAGCAGATTGCGGACAAGCTGGAAACGCAATACAGCCACTTTCGTGTTATGTGGGATAAGATAGAGAACACCTGTCATTGTCCGGTGATTCAGAATAACTTCGAGTATCCTTTCTACAGAATATTGGGAAACCGTGATGCATCAGATATGCATGGCAGGATTCATTACATCAATCAGCTCAATGAGAAATTTTACGAATATGCCGGGACTCATGATAATTTCTATATCAATGACATCAACTATATGGCAGCCTCCTACGGATTGGACAAATGGGCTGACCCGCTGTACTGGCACATGTATAAATATGCCATGTGTATGCAGGCGGTTCCTGAGTTTGCCTATAATTTAGCCAATATCATCAAGGCGGTCTGGGGTAAAAATAAGAAATCCCTGGTGCTGGATCTGGATAATACTCTCTGGGGCGGTATTGTAGGCGATGACGGCGTGGAGAAGCTTGAGATCGGACAGGAGACCTCTATGGGCCAGGTCTACTCCGAATTTCAAAGCTATCTCAAGGCACAGAAGGATATTGGCGTTATGCTCAATGTAAACTCTAAGAATGAGTATGAAAATGCGGCGGCAGGGTTAAACCATCCGGACGGTATTTTGAAGCCTGAGGATTTTGTTATCATCAAAGCCAACTGGGAGCCCAAGAGTAAAAATATTGTGGATATTGCCAATGAACTCAACATTATGCCGGACAGCCTTGTCTTTGTGGATGATAATCCGGCGGAGCGGGAGATTGTTAAAAGTCAGGTGCCCGGAGTGGCAGCGCCTCAGATCGGTACACCGGAGCAATATATCAGAGTGCTGGATCACTCCGGTTTCTTCGAGGTAACGAACCTTTCTGAGGATGACAGGAAACGCAATGAGATGTATAAAGCGAATATCCAAAGAAAGCAGCAGCAGGACAGCTTTGGGGATTACAGAGAATATCTGCTCTCTCTTAACATGCAGGCAGCCATCAAAGCATTTGAACCGATATATATGGCGCGGATTGCGCAGTTATCCAATAAGAGTAACCAGTTTAACTTAACCACCAGAAGATATACCCAGAGCGATATTGAGCAGTTTGCAGCAAATGAAGCCTATGTGACGCGATACGGCAAGCTGGAAGATAAGTTTGGAGATAATGGCGTGGTTTCCGTGGTAATCGGCAGAAAAGGCACCATGGCAGATACTGCTGTCTATCAAACAGGAGATGTGGTGAAGGGGACAGCCCGAAAAGAGGAATGCAGCGTGCTTCATCTCGAATTATGGCTTATGAGCTGCCGGGTGTTGAAAAGGGATATGGAGTATGCCATGATGGACAGTATTGTACAAGCGTGTCAGGAGTGCGGCATCGGTACTGTCATGGGATATTATTATCCCACTGCCAAGAATGCCATGGTCAAAGATTTCTATAGCTTACAAGGATTTACTAAAATCTCGGAGGATGCGGACGGCAGCAGCGCATGGCAGTTTACGGTTCCGGAGGTGTATGAGCGCAAAAATACGGTTATTGCTGTCAACGGAGAAAACCTATAGCATTATGTTAAAAAGGCAGACGCTGCGCGCTGTATTTGGCAGCAAGCTGCCGCAGGAATAAAAGGTTGCTAAAATATGGAAAAACATTTATATTAGTTGTGTAAAAAGAATTCCGGGACATGCAGTAATCACTGTCTGACCGGAAAGAATTTAAGAAAGTAAAAGGACAGGAGTAAACAGAATATGACCAGAGAAGAAGTATTCGGGAAGTTAAATGAAGTTTTTCAGGATGTGTTTGACGATGACACTATTACAGTGACAGATAAGACAACGGCGGACGATATTGAAGAGTGGGACTCTTTGGAGCATATCAACCTGCTGGCAGCAGTTGAGCAGGAGTTTGGCATGAAGTTTAATATGGGACAGGTTGTATCCATGAAGAATGTAGGCGAGATGGCAGATATCATCATGAGCCAGATCGGCTGACAGGCAGCACATAGGGGAGCGATGTGTCAGTTTGGAAAAGATGATGTGGCCCGTCGATGTGATAAGGCAGAAGGGAAGAGTAAGCATGAAAGACTTACTCTTTTTCGATATACGGCATGTTCTGAAACAGACAGATTATAATCAATGGGAAAAGGGTGATCAGGCAGAAAAGTAATTGATGGGAGAGAATGCAGGAGAACTATGGCAGAGAAAATCATAATAAAATTTCACGATCTATACGATGCTTTGGAGAAGCTTGGTAAAAAGAAGGAAGCTGCAATTGTGTGGTGTTTCTTCTTATTGCTCGTGTTTGGCGTAGTCATTGGCATGGGCACGCTGACCTCCGGATTTCATTTGGTAGATGACTGGGAGTTCGCCAAGTATGTGGACTGGATGACACTGGAACACAGAAGCGTATGGGACTGTATGAAAGAAGCGGTAGGATACGATTTAACCATGCGTTTCAGACCGCTGTACTATATCAATCGTGTGCTGATGGCAGCGGTATTCGGAATAAATCTGACAGCCATGTCAGTTATTAAAGCCTGTGAGATTGTGGCTGCATTGGCGGCGTTGTACTACTGTGCGAGACAGATGAAATGTAATATGGCATATGCGTCACTTTTTGCACTGACCGTCATGGTGGGCTACCAGTCTGCGGTCTGGTGGAAATTAGGTCCTCAGGAATCCTATGGTATTATGATGTTTGCCATTGGATTTTATTTCCTTTTAAAATGGCTTCAGAGCGGAAAGAAATGGTATAGTTTTGCGAGTATAGCAGCCTTTTTCCTGATGTCGGTTTATAAGGAGCCGTTTATTCTGCTGCTGCCCTTTGCGGGACTTTATGTTTTGTATGTACAGATGCAGGGGAAAAAGACGACCATAGGGAATCTGCGGGATGCTGCCAGGCGAAGACTGCCCTACCTTCTTTCACTGGGTATTATTTTTGCCGTGGAGATGTACCTGATCGTGTTTGTGATTGGCGCCAACAACTATTCCTACGTAGGGCTGGATGAGAGCATAACATTGGCAGAATATAAGCAAGTATGGAGTGCGGCAGCGGGAGGTAATCTGAAATGGTATGTGCGGTTTGGCATTTTAATGTTCCTGATCCTGCTGACCTACTGGGAACAGCTTAGAAAGCTTGGATGGGAATTTCTGCTTGCAGCGGCGGTCATTGTTCCGCAATGCATTACTTACAGCAAAACCTCGATGGAGGAACGGTATATTCTGCCTGCGGTATTGGGTTTCGCCTTTTGGTTTATAGTGGTGGGATGTAATTTTAAAGCTCTGTCAGGCAAGAGAAGAATTGCTTATATACTTTGCCTTCTGTTAATGCTGGCGGCACATTGCAGAGTGGTACTGAGAGAAGCACAGTATTTCACCTATCGGGGGCACAGTATTCAGACGATGATGGAGACTGCGTTAGAGCTGGTGGGAGATACGGACAAACGGGTGCTGTCCTGCTTTGCACCGAATCAGGAAGGAAACAAGACAATGTATTATTGGTTCCTTGCACATGGTTATGACGAAGTATTTTATTGGAATGAAGAAAAACAGAAAATCGGCAGAAACTATGGTCCCAGAGAGGACGAGACGGACGTGCTTGACAATATGGACGTTGTGGTGATGTACAATGAGGAGGACAGGCACTGGTGCTATACGCCGAGTCTGGATTTATCTGAATTCACAGAGCATAAATGCGGTACGATTACGATGTATATACGTAATACCGCGCAGCAGGAATAAAAATGTTTATAGGGAGTTTGTTGGCAGTCAGATGTAAAGACTGCCAATAATGAAAGGGCTGGCGGCATTATTACTTTAAAAGTTCAATGATACCGATAGCAGCGCTGTTTAAGAAAACAACTTCACGCCCGTCCAGTGCAGGCGCTGGGGTGGGTGTGTCAATGGCAATAAAACCGTTTGCGGTCAAAGCTGCATAGTCTGCATCAAAATCGGCGGTTTCATAGCAGATGTGGTAAGGGCAGTTCTTGTACTTTTTCATCAGCCCGGATACAACGGAATCTTCAGAGACCGGAGAGACCAGCTCCACCCGGCAGCCGTCTTTGGTGAGAAAGCAAATATTTACCTTGCGGATGTCGTCGTAGACGATATCCTGTTCTGTTTCGTATCCAAGCAACTGAAAGGCTTGTACTGCTTTTTCTATTTTTTTGACTAAATAGCCGATGTGGTGTACTGTTAATGTTGGCATGAATGACCTCCTGTTATTGTCCGGCATTTATTATATCATAAAACAAAATAAAGAAGAATGGTAGTATATTTCATTCGTAATGCACAGATAAGAGAAGCGTCAGCATGTCATGGGAGGAATTATGAAAAAAGTGAAAGAATTATATGCGGAATATAAAGTATTTATTATGGAAGTGATTCATTTCGGAATCGTAGGTGTGATGAATACTCTGATCGGATGGATTATCATGGCAGGGCTGTATAATCTGGCGCATTTTAATTACTGGCTGTCCAGCGGTATTTCCTACTTTGTGGGAAGTGTATATTCCTATTTTATGAACAGTAAACTGACCTTTAAGGTAGAGAAGAAGGATAAATGGCTTCCATGGCGTTTTGCACTGAACATCATAGTGTGTTATGCAATCGCCTATGGAGTTGCGAAACCGACAGTTAAGCATCTGTTGGCGTCGCAGCCTGTGGTGATTGTGGAAAATGCGGCAATGATCTTGGGAATGTGTCTGTTTATCGGGATGAATTTCTTTGGACAAAAGTTATTTGTATTTCGAAAGAGAGGAATTCGTTCCGCAGCTGACGGAAAGGCAGAACAGGAAAAATGACAAATGTGTCGTAAAGGGATAAGCTGAGAAAGTTCAGGAAGGACAGAAGGAGAATTGTATGCGTGGATTAGTGCAGCACAAATGGTTTCAATGGCTGACGAAATATTGGTTTCTGTTTCCGATTGCAGGTTTTGTGTTGTTGACGGCAGGAGTATTTTTCGGTTATGGAGAACACAGTTATATTGCCGTTCATGATAACATGGACTTATTTCTGGCGCAGTATCAGATGCTTAAAAACACAGCTTCCTTTTGGAAACATGGCGTGGAGGTGCCGTTCCTGGGCGGTATCAGCAGGGATAACCTGCCCTCGGAGCTGTCCCTGTACAGTATGCTTTACATGATATTTCCCACCTATACTGCGTATGTATTAGGGATTATCGGTAAAATTATAATAGGGATGTTTTCCTTTAGACTGCTTGCAAAGGAATGGTATCCTGATCGGTATATGACGTACCGTCCTATCATATATATGGTAGGATTTGCCTATGGCATTCTGTGGTTTTTTCCGGCATTTGGCTTTGCCTTCGCATCGATTCCGCTGTGCGTCTTTTTGCTGGTCAAAATATACAAACAGCAGAGCAGATGGTGGTATTTGGCTTTGTTTCTCTATCCGATGGTTTCCTATTTTTCCTACCATGGAATTTTTATTTTGGGATATCTGGTGATTGCCATTTTGTGGCTCTCTATTCGGGACAGAAAGCCTGCAAAATCTTTAATCATTGCATTTTTGGTACTGGCAGCGGGATATGCGGTATGTGAATATCGATTATTCGGCCAGATGTTGTTTAGCGATGAAGTGACGATCCGCTCCACTATGAAAAACCCGGCATTGACGATACCGGAGGTATTGCAGGAAGCGCTGGATGTGTGGAAGAACGGGATTTTTCATGCGGACGGCGTACATGGGAAGGTAATTCTGCCGATCTGCGTGGTTTATTTTGCGGCGCAGAATCTCTGTTACCTGTTTAATAAACAGTGGAAAAAGATTTTTCATGATCCGTTTAATTTTGTGATGGTATTTCTGGTTTTTAACAGTGTTATTTATGGACTGTATGATTTTGAACCGTTGAGAAGCCTGGTGGAGACTTTGGTTCCGCCTCTTGTGGGCTGGCAGTTTAACAGGACGGTCTTTTTTAATCCGTTCTTATGGTATGCAGCCCTGTTTCTCATTTTAGTCCGGTTATACGACAGCGGTATTGTGACACTGTGGGTGGCGAATATGATAATCTGCCTGGCAGTTTTGGCGGTGATCCTGACGCCCACCAGATACAATGATCTGTTTGCAACCTGCTATAACCAGTTTCGCGGTATTGAGATAAATGATTACAATTACGAGCAGTTTTATGCGGTGGATTTGTTTGAGGAGATCAAAGAAGATATCGGTTATGACGGGGAATGGTCCGTTGCTTATGGGATGCATCCGGCGGTGCTGGAATATAATGATATTGCGACGCTGGACGGTTATCTGGGATTTTATTCCCAACAGTATAAAGAGGATTTCCGAAAGATTATTGCTCCCGCATTGGAACGCGTGGAAGCAAGCCGCATTTATTATGATGACTGGGGAGCAAGAGTGTATCTGTATTCCGGTACTGATGAGAGTGTGGTGAGTTCTGCCAAGACAGTTTATGCTGCGGATCAGACGTTGTACATGGATACGGAAGCGTTTAAAGCATTAGGAGGAAGCTATATTTTCTCCAGAATCGAGATATCCAACACTGAGGAATTGGGGCTTGTGCAGTTAGGTACATATACCGCGAAGGATGGAAGCTGTACGGTGTATGTGTATAAGGCGTTGTAACGCCTTTGGGGTAAAGTCATTGCGGGCGGACAGACAGGGAGCTGCAGTGCATAGAAAGTTGCCTGAATGAAAAGACCGTTGTATAATTTAAAATATATAGTAAGAGAAAGGACATAGATATGCCAATCAGAGTACACAATTTCGGTGGTGTAGTGGGCTGGAATGCCAAGAAATACTTACCGAAATTATCCAGTGAAAGTTATTTGAAGCTGCAGTTTGTCAGCAGAAGAAAATCACAGAAGAACTATATTGATTATTTTATGAATCATGAGGAGGCGCCCCATCCGCTGGTGGTTAATCTGGAGACGGTGAACCGCTGCAACAGCGCCTGTGAATTTTGTACCGCTAATATTCATGCGGAGAAGCGTCCCTATAAGAAGATGGAGGACGAACTGTATTATTCCATTATTGACCAGCTTAGTGAGTGGGGCTATAAGGGGCATCTGACACTTTACGGCAATAATGAGCCGTGGCTTGATAAGCGTATTGTGGAATTTCATAAATATGCCAGAGAGAAACTCCCGGAGGCGTTTATTTTCATGTCCACCAACGGACTGCTTTTGGATATGGATAAGGTGAAGGCGATCATTCCTTATGTGGATCAGTTGATTATCAACAATTATTGCCTGAATATGAAAATGCATGACAATATTCAGAAGATTTATGAGTATGTAAAAGCCCATCCCGAAGAGTTTAAAGATGTGGATATTTTAATACAGATCCGGTATCTGAAAGAGGTTTTGACCAATCGTGCGGGCAGCGCGCCCAATAAGCAGTCTAAGGGCAAGATCATCAAAGAGACATGCCTGATGCCGTTTACGGATATGTGGATTATGCCAAACGGCAAGATGGGGGTCTGCTGCTGTGATAACTTTGAGGTAACAGATCTGGCAGATCTAAACCAAGTGTCCTTAAAGGAAGGCTGGAACAGCGTTAAATATAAGCAACTGCGTCAGTCGATTACGGACGGAAGGCAAAACTATCCGTTCTGTAAGTATTGTGACTTTATTGATGCGGGGCTGAGAATGGATGCTGTGGATGATGTATTAAAGCACAGGGATAAGATGCATGGTGCAAGACAGTCGATGTTTAAGAAAAAGTAAGTAATTGGAGAACTATGAAAAATCAGTCTGGCAGAAACAAAATAAAAGGGCGTAATGTACGGGGCGGAGCACATAAGAGGAACAGAAAGGGCAGGAAGCGGTTGTGGTTCAGGGCAATGACTATGATATTGCTTGTGATACTGCTTGCTGGCGCCGGAATTATCCTATTGGCGAAGATATCCGAACAGGATATTCCGAAACCCGAGGGGACGGAGAATACAGAAAGTATAGAACAGGAGAAAATGGTATATAGTCAGGAAACTGACCGGGATACCTGTCTTGAAGATCCCGGAGGGAGCATGGAAGATAACCTGACGGCGGAAGTAAGCAATGACATAAATTGGGCTTTATCCGCTGACAATATGAATAAACTGATAAGACAGCAAATGGAAATGATAGAAGAGTACAGGGAAGAGAGCAAAATATCATTTTCTATCTTTGGTGACAGCATTTCCACGTTCAAAGGGTATATTCCGGATGGTTATTATGACTTCTTTCCGGATAACGGTGCCGTTTCGGAAGTTAGTGAAACGTGGTGGAACCCATTGGTGGAAGAACTCGGTTTGAAGCTATATGCCAATGCTTCCAGTTCAGGATCTACCTGCACCGGTGATTCTGCGAGTCAGGACAATCCGCAGTATGGATGCAGTGATCTGCGGATTGATGATTTGACAGATGCTGCGGGAAGAAGTCCGGATATCATTATTGTATATATGGGGACAAATGATCTGCTTCAAAGTATCCCTCTGGGTGACAATGATGGTAAGCGGGAGGTTTCGGAAGGGGATATTCAGAATTTTAGTGATGCTTACACTTTGATTTTGGATAAATTACAGCAAAGATATCCGGATTCTCTCATCTATTGCTGTACCATTACCCGGATTGGGGCATGGGGAACGGATGGCTTGTTTGTCGAATTTGTAAACGGGGCAGGAGAGGGTCTGACAGCGGCGGATTATAATGAATGTATAAAACAAATTGCCGCGAACAAAAAGGTTCCGGTGATTGATTTGTATGATTGCGGAATTACGATTGATAATCTGCAGGATACGACAACGGACGGCGTGCATCCGACACCGTTGGGAATGGGGTACATTAAAGCTGCGGTAGAAGAAAAACTATTATTGGCAATTTCTGAGCAGGATTGAACTTAGTTTTTATTAAAGCATTAAGGCTTAGCACAACGCTAAGCCTTTTTCTCATGATATGCTTTTTCCGTATTGACATTCCAAATATTATCCTTATTTGTAACGCCGTTTACGATATTCTTAACTGTCTCAAAAGAAGTCACCATAGAATGATCAATATTGTTATACCGGTGTTGACCGTTACGCCCAACGCAATACAAATTATCAATCGATTTCAGATAATCAACCAGCGTATCCATATCCTTATAAGTATCAAAGTATGCAGGATACGCCTTTTTTACGCGTTCAACATGGGAATCCATCACATCATCGGGAGAATCGATCAGCCCCATGCTGACGATTTCATCCACTGCAAATTTTGTAAATTCCTCATCAGACATAGACCAATACTTGTCCCCTTCGAACACAAAATATTCCAAACCGATCCAAACCGTATGTTTCAGATCCTTGACCATATAGGGTGACCAGTTGTTATATATCTGGAAACGTCCCAGTTCTACATTGCGGTCATGCACATAGACCCAGCAGTCGGGTACGATATTGCCGATGGTTTTCATTTTGGTCTTGTTTTGCAGATTTAGCTTGGGTAAAAGAAGTCCCACGGTCATATAATCCCGATAAGGAAGTCCTGCGGCAATCGCTGCTTCCGTCTTGGGTACATCGTTCATCCCGGCGATCAGATCTTTGACCGGCATGGAGGAAATGAAGATATCACCCTCCGCGGTCACTTCCGCACCGTTATTCTCATAAGTGAGAGAAGTGATGTGATTCTGTCCGTTCTTGTGCAGTTTGGTCACTTTACAGTTCCGGAGTATCGTGCCGCCCATTTTCCGGATTTCTTCGGCGGTTACATCCCATAACTGGCCGGGGCCGAGTTTCGGATAGCTGAATTCTTCAATCAGGGATGTCTCTACTTCCCGGTTCTTTTTGCCGGGAATCATCTTGGCAAATACATCCTTGATGATGGCTGTAATGGATAATCCTTTGACCCGCTGTGCGCCCCAGTCAGGCGCTATGTCGCTGGGATGGCGTCCCCATAAATTTTCCGTATAATTTTCAAAAAACATGGAATAGAGTTTCTTGCCAAAGCGGTTGATGTAGAAGTCCTCTAAAGAGTTCTCTTTACGCTTGTGTATCAGAGAGGCAAGATAACTGAAGCCAACCTCCAAGGTAGTGATAAATCCCATATTGATAAAGGTTTCCGGTTTTAAGGAAATCGGATAATCAAAGAACTTTTTTTTAAAATAAATGCGGGACACACGGTTCCTGCGAAGCATAACCCGGTCTTCTTTCTCCGGATCGGGACCGCCCGGAGCCAGCGTCATTTCGCGGTGAAGTACGATGTCATCGTAGGTCGGAGCGCCTTGAAGCGGCAGCATATGGTTCCACCATTCATTGACCTCCGGCACTTTGGAGAAGAAACGGTGTCCGCCCATATCCATACGGTTGCCTTTATAATTAACGGTCTTGGAGATGCCGCCCATTGCATTACTTTCTTCTAATACGATAACTTCATACTCTTTGCTTTGCTTCAATAATTCGTATGCGGCAGTCAGTCCCGCAGGACCTGCACCGATCACATATACCTTTTTCATGAGATACCTCGCGTTTATGCGGATATAATAGGCATAGAAAATGTCTGACCATATTTATCCATAGATAATAATAGTTTATCATGTTTGACGGGGGATGTACAGAGCGGCTTTTGGATTA
>CAZPSD010000013.1:25793-34595 GCA_964589055.1 uncultured Bacteroides sp. | reverse complement strand
TGGAATACATGGGTCCTGTCCGTATGAAGGATGTAGAAGAGGCGCAGCAGAAGATCGTAAATATTATAAGAAAACTGGAAGACTCTGCGGAAATTGTTATCTCCAGAGGCGGAGGAGACGAGATCATTGTCTAGGAATTTGTATAAATCATACTGGGTGGCGGTAGCTGACGACGATAAATGTATTATTGACAGTAATTCCCGTGTCGCGCAGAGAATTGAAGAATGGGAGACTCTTCGCAGGAAAAGACAGAGCCGGAACGGCGGGCACGATGAAGAGCATGAAGAAAACGGCGAATTTGTGGGCGGTTTAGGCGACGAAGCGGTCAATGCGCTGTTAACGGATGATGAAGATGGCGAAGAACGCAAAGGCGGTATTATTAAGGCAGCCTCCGTTGACAAGGGACCGGATCTTGAGGAAATCAAGGCACAGGCGCAGGAACTGATTGAATCAGCGCAGGCACAGGCGGAGGATATGAAAGAAACTGCCCGGCGTGAAATAGATGCAGAACGCCGCAAAGCGGTTGAAGAAGGTAAGAAACAGGGTTACAACGAAGGATACCAGCAGGGGCTTTCCGAAGCAGACGGCATGAAAAAGGCTTTGGCGGAGGAAAAGCGCAAATTGGAACAAGATTATGAACGGTTGGTGGAGGAGTTAGAACCGCAGTTTATTGATGCGATCACAGCCGTTTACAGCCATGTTTTTGGCGTGGCATTGTCAGACAACAGAGATATCCTGGTGCATTTGATTGATTCTACTTTGCGGAAAGTAGAGAGCAGCAGGACTTTTATTGTACATGTTTCTGCGGAGGACTATCCTTATGTGAATATGCAGAAACAGTCTTTGACCGAGGGAGCGGCGGCAGGAAGAGGCCTCATCGAGATAATAGAGGATATCGCGCTTCCCAGGGGCGCGTGCCTGATCGAAACGGACGGCGGAATTTTTGATTGCGGTATTGATACGCAGTTGGAAGAATTGACGAATAAATTACGGATGTTATCTTTTGAAAAGGCAACATGATCCCATGCAGGAGAGGCATAACCGAAAGAAAGACATAACCAGATGGACATAACGATTGATTTTCATAAATACAGTAAAATAGCGGATGATACCTTTTTCAGGAAAAAGGGGCGCGTTGAAAATGTGGTCGGACTGACGATTGAATCGGCTGGCCCGGAAGCGAAGCTGGGTGATCTGTGCATTATTTATCCTGCGGATGAGGCTTATGCCCCTATCGTGGCGGAGGTGGTCGGATTCAAAGACCGCAAGACACTGCTTATGCCCTGCGATAAGACGGATGGTATCGGGCTGGGATGTATCGTGGAAAATACGGGGGAACGGCTTACGGTTCCCGTAAGCGATGAACTTCTCGGCAAAGTATTGGATGGACTGGGAAGAATTGACGGTGAGTATATACCGGGAATTCCCTATCCGGTGGAAGCGCAGCCGCCTGATCCCATGAGCCGTAAGATTATTGCGGATGTTCTGCCGCTGGGCGTCAAGGCGATTGATGGTCTGATGACGGTAGGCAAGGGACAGCGTATCGGCATTTTTGCAGGATCCGGCGTGGGTAAATCCACGCTGATGGGTATGTTTGCGCGTAATACGAAAGCGGATATCAATGTAATCGCCCTGATTGGTGAGCGCGGCAGGGAAGTGCGCGAATTCGTAGAGCGTGATCTCGGCGAAGAAGGAATGAAACGATCTGTCGTCGTGGTGGCGACTTCCGATAAATCGGCGCTTGAGCGGAACAAGGCTGCCAAGACGGCTACCGCGGTCGCGGAATATTTCCGGGATCAGGGCAAAGACGTATTGCTTATGATGGATTCACTGACCCGTTTCTCCATGGCGCAGCGGGAGATTGGGCTTGCCAGCGGAGAACCGCCGGTATCCAGAGGATATCCGCCCAGTGTTTATTCTGAGATGCCGAAGCTTTTGGAACGGGCGGGTTGTGCAAGCACAGGCTCCATTACCGGGCTTTATACGGTTTTGGTGGACGGTGATGATATGAATGAACCGATCACGGATACTGCCAGAAGTATTCTGGACGGACATATTATGCTGAACCGCAAGCTGGCGCATCAGAACCATTATCCGGCGATCGACGTGCTCCAGAGCATTTCCAGGTGTATGAGCCAGATTGTGAATAAAGAACATAAGGCGCTTGCCGGTAAATTAAAGAATGTACTGGCAACTTATAATGAAGCGGAAGATTTGATCAATATCGGCGCTTATAAGAGCGGCAGTAATCCGAATATTGATTTTGCAATATCCAAAATCAATGCGGTAAATGAATTCCTGATGCAGGATGTGGATGCCAAATATGACTATGAGCAGGCGGTAGAGATGCTGCGGGAACTTTTTGCTGAGTAAGAGGTGACCGGTCATGGCAAAATTCAGATATAGAATGCAGAGTATCCTGAATATCAAATATCAGTTGGAAACCCAGGCAAAGATGGATTTGGGCAGGGCGCAGGCAAGGCTGACGGAGGAAGAAGAGAAGCTTAAGACATTTATAGAAAGGAAGGAAGCTTATCTGGAAGAAGGCAGGCGGATGAGAAGCAAAGCCCTCAATGTAAATGAACTGAGGGATAATACCAATGCCGTGGAGATTATGGATGAAATGATAAGCCTGCAGAGAGAACAGGTCGCCCTGGCAGAGAAAGAAGTGGAGGCGGCAAGAGTTAAGCTGCAGGAAGTCATGCAGGAACGTAAGATGCATGAGAGGCTGAAAGAAAAAGCTTTGGAACAGTTCATGCGGGAGGAAAATGCCGCGGAATTCAAGGCTGTAGATGAGCTTACGAGTTATACTTACGGACAGCGCGGAAAAGAGGATTAAGAATGGCAGAGGAACTTTTAAATGCTGCGGTAGATACCAAGGCAGAGAGAAAGAAGCTGAAAGAAGAACGCAAAAAAATAAAGGACGAACAAAAAGCGCAGAAAAAAGAAGCGAAGCTGCGTGCGAAGGAAATATCCCAGCAGGAAGCAAAGCTTTCCGAGGATGAAGAGGCAGGCGGCGTGTCTGTGTTTTTGGTAACATCTGTTATTGTTGTCATATGGCTTGCGATCCTGTGCCTGTTGATCAAGCTTGATGTGGGCGGTTTCGGTTCGGGTGTACTGTCGCCGGTGCTTAAGGACGTGCCGGTCATAAATAAGATATTGCCTGCCGAGACAGTGGTGACGACCGATGATGAAGAGGCCTACGGCGGCTACACCAGTCTGCGGGAGGCCGTGGATTATATTAAGGAACTGGAATTAGAACTGGAAGAGGCGCAGTCGCTGAGCAATGTGAATTCGGAAGAAGTGGAAGAACTCCGGGCGGAGATTGAAAGACTGCAGACCTTTGAAGATGCCCAGGTAGAGTTTGAACGGATCAAAACGGAATTTTACGAGGAAGTAGTCTATGCCGAGCAGGGGCCCGGAGCTGAAGAATATCAGAAGTATTATGAGACGATGGACCCTACTACG
Source organism: uncultured Bacteroides sp. (assembly GCA_964589055.1). GTDB lineage: Bacteria > Bacillota > Clostridia > Lachnospirales > Lachnospiraceae > UBA3282. The sequence goes on along the minus strand of CAZPSD010000013.1, from coordinate 31,127 downwards.
GCGGAGTATTTGTATAAACAAGTGGTACAGCAGGAAGAGGCGGATGCGCAGTTGGAGGAGTACGCACAGGCGTATGCGGAGATGAAGCCGAAGGAAGCGGCGGCAATCTTCGAGGAAATGACGGATAATCTGGATCTGGTCGCCAAGATTCTGGATCAGATGAGCGCAGAAGACCGCGGTAATATATTAGGCGCCATGGATGCGGAAGTGGCAGCCCGCGTGACTAAGATCATGGATCCGGATTCCTAAAGAATCCTAAAGAATTGTTTCCCGGAATACTTTAGAAAAGCATGAGAGAAACCGATATATATTATGTGGGAAGCCGCATGTTATATATAAGCCTTAGGGCAGGAACCTTGAAAATTAAAGAAAGGAGGAAAGAGCATGACTGTAAACAATGTAAATGCTTTGCTCAATTACGCTGCCAGTCAGATATCACCCGCAGGTGGCAGTCAGGAAGAGCTTGTCAAAGAAGGCTTCGACAAGGTTATGACGAAGATGAGCGGTCAGCTTTGCGATCTGGATTCCAATGCAGGCAGCAGCCGGATGACCGCCGGGACGACGGCTGTTGAAGAAGCACCTAAACAGGATGCGGCATCGGACAACAGTGATCAAAAGCTTGCGGCAGCAGATTCTTCGCATCCGGACAAAACCGAGGATGCGGTGCAGCAGGATGGCAGCAAAGAAGTTGCAAAGGATCCGACGGATGTCAAGGCGGAAGATGTGCAGGAAGAAGTTGAGGAAAAAGGCAAAGAGCTGGTACAGGATATTGCGGAAGTGATGGATGTGACGCCTGAAGAAGTGGAAGCGGCTATGGAAGTGCTTGGACTGACAGTGGTGGAATTGTTTGACACTGACAATCTAAAACAGTTGTTATTAAATCTTTCGGGCAGCACGGATGAATTATCTCTCGTGACCAACGAAACGCTCTATGTGAATCTGCAGAACCTGTCAGAGACCGCAGAAGATGATCTTGGCATGATAGCCGAAGAATTCGGCTTGAGCGAAGAAGAGCTTGGTACATTGCTGGAACAGGCAGTTCCCGGACAACAGGAAACTGACATGCAGGACTTGATGCCGGCGCAGGATACACCGGAAGTGAATCTGGAAGGTATGAAAGATTATACCGTGTCGGTTCAGAGAAACGGCGAGACGGTACAGATGAAGGTAACCGTCAATGATACAAACGGCGCAGAGAGCGTCACGGAGGAAGTGACAGATACCCCTAAAGCGGAGATACAAAGCGTATCCAAACAGAAGGAGGACAACGCTTCCGATATGGGTAACCGGGGAGAAGGCAGTTCCGCAGGCCACACTTTATTACAGACGCCGCTGCAGCAGGCGGAGGTGAGTGAAGCGCAGACTGCAGAGCCGGTATTCCAATCAGCCCAGACTGAGGAGATCGCGGATCAGATCATGGAGTACATGAAGGTCAACGTAAAGGCTGACACGCAGGAACTGGAAATGCAGCTTCATCCGGCAAGCCTTGGTACGGTGAATGTACAGATCGCAGCCAAAGACGGAGTTCTCACGGCGCATTTCACGGCACAGAATGAGACGGTTCGCGCTGTGATCGAGACACAGCTGATCCAGTTAAAGAACCAGTTTGAAGAACAGGGTATCAAAGTAGATGCGGTAGAAGTAACGGTTGCCAACCATGCATACGGCGAGCAGTTCTCGGAACAGAATGAGAATATGGCGCAGGAGCAGGGAAAAGCCAAAAAAGGAATCAGAAGAATCAATTTAGACGAGATCGGCGAAGAAGAGGATTTTGACGAGATGGAAGATTCCGAACGCATTGCGGTAGAGATGATGCAGGCAAGCGGCAGTACGGTAGACTATACGGCATAGGGCGTAAAGAAAGGAGTGAAAGAATGGGAGTAGTAGGAACAGTAGAAGACGGCAAAATTGTAGAATCCACGGCGGCAGCCTCTCTGGCAAGCAAAAGTTCTGCCAACACGGATAATTCTACGCTGGATAAGGATGCATTTTTACAGCTTTTGGTTGCGCAGATGAAATATCAGGATCCTTTGGAGCCTACATCCAACACAGAGTATATATCACAGTATGCAACCTTCTCGGAGCTGGAGCAGATGCAGAATATGAGCGCGTCATTGGAACTTTCCAGAGCCTCCGCGCTTGTTGGAGAGACTGTGCTTTTGAAGGTGACGGACAGCACAGGCAATACCACGACCGTGCAGGGTAATGTGGACTATGTTGTCTATGAGAACAGCAAAGCATATCTTTCCGTTAACGGGGAGCTGTACTCCATGGACGATCTGGATACGGTGGCTGATTCCAAGTATCTGGAGGCATATAAGCTTGCGGCGGAGTGGTTAAATCTGTACAATGATCTTCCGGAGGTTACAAGCCTTACCATTGATGACAGAGAGAATGTGGAAACACTGCAGAGCATGTATGACGGCATGACGGATTATCAGCGGAATTTCCTGACAGATGATTATGTGGAAGGCATGGAGAAATATACGGCATGGATGAAAGACCTTGTTACGAGGTATGAAGACAATGCCGACGAAGCCGGGACGGAAGAAGACGGCTCTGCATCGGATGGAGAATAGTTGCCAACGGAATGGCATGATAAGCAATCTCAAGGAGGAGCGGAATTATGAAGATTCAAAATAATCAGTACCTTTCTCTTGAGCGGATGCAGGATCAGTTCTTAAGCCGGAGTAAGCAGACGGCAGGAGGTTTGGAGCAGAACGGACTCAGCTTTCAGGATATTCTGTCCAAAAAGACAGAGAACATTCCGGAAACGGGGGAGGTAAAGTTTTCCAAACACGCAGCAAACCGTCTGGCAGACCGCAATATAGAACTGACAGAGGAGCAGGTGGAACGCCTGAATCTTGGGACGGCAAAAGCCGGGGCAAAGGGAATCAATGAATCGTTGGTTATAGTGGATTCGTTCGCTTTTATTGTGAATGTACCGAATCAGACGGTCATCACGGCGATGGAGCAGACAGAAACTGACGAGAATGTATTTACAAATATTGACGGAGCCGTAATTATATAGCCGGACCTTAACGGAGGCTTATATCCCTGAATGACAGACGGGATAAAACGGTTTCGAATAAGCGTAAGGAGGTCATTTCATTATGATGAGATCATTGTATTCTGGCGTGGCAGGACTTAGAACACACCAGACAAAAATGGATGTTATCGGTAATAACATCGCAAACGTTAACACAACAGCATATAAATCACAGTCTATGGTATTCAGTGACTTATTATACCAGACAACCCAGTCTGCTTCCGGCGCCAACGCGGCGACAGGACGAGGCGGTATCAATGCGCGCCAGATCGGGCTTGGCTCCAAGACAGGCGCTATTTCCACGGCAATTTCAACACAGGGCGCCGCACAATCCACAAACAACCCGCTGGACATCATGATTACGGGCGATTCCTTCTTTATCGTAAGCGATGGTTCTACGAACTTCTTTACAAGAGACGGTTCTTTCACAACAGATGCGGCGGGCAATCTTGTTATGTCATCCACCGGTTATGTGGTAATGGGCTGGCAGACAGATGAAAACGGCGATATTGTAGCAGATACCGTATCCGCCCTGCAGATTATGAAGACGGAGAATCTTACATATCCGGCGGAGTCCACAACGGCAGCCTACGTATCCGGCATCATCGATAAGACGGATACCCAGCTGGCAAGCACGGCGGGTAAAATCATGACCCTGAGCTTTTTCGACGCACAGGGATATCAGTATACGGCTAAGTTTAGCGTGCACAGTACAGGTACGGACGGCGATTACCGTGTGAAGCTGGACGATATCCTCGGTACAGGTACGGACGGCAAGCAGCATTCGCTGACAGAGATCTATGGCTTAAGCGATATCAGTCAGATCGCAAGCTTTGGCTCCAGTGGAACGGCAAGTACCACGGAGATGTATTCTCTGCTGGATAATGCGGAGTGCGTGCTGAACGGAACGACACTGGAGTATTATATGACATATCAGCCCGAGGAGGTTTTGTCGGGGATATCCGCAGATCCTTTGGTTGCAGCGGCGGGCAGCTGGCAGATTGTTCTTGACGATGGCGCTTCGGTTTCGGAGGGAGATACCGTTACGGTAACCGGAACAGCGACGCTCACGCAGGCGGAGCTGGAAGCGTCGCCTTATAACCTTATATATAAGGATGGCATATATTATAAGGATACAGGTGGGGATACGATTGCTGATGAGATCAGTGCTGTGGCAGATTGGCAGACAGCGCTTGACCTGACAGCAGCGACAGATGTTAAGGTTGAGGATGACGGAAGCATTACGATTACATTCAGCAAGGACTTCGAAGCAACGATGGACTGCACTTACAATGCCGCATCAAAGGAGTTCAGGACACTGCTGGAAGACGATGACATCTTATTGGCATACGGACTTGAAAACACAGCGGATACAACTTATGTCATTGAATCCGTGGTGGCTGATGGTAAGGATACGACAGCACAGATTACAAAGATTGTTGACAACAGCGGCAATCACTTGTATCTGAGTACGGACAACGGTGATTTTAACGGTATCGGAACGCAGGGAGCCGCCAACACAACGGTCAGTCTTTCGTTCAATAACACTGCAACGACACTGAGCGGAAGCGCCATTGACTTAACCAATTTTTCCGATATATCCATAGATTTCTCGCAGGTATTTTCCTCCAATAACGGCGGTTTGAGCACTGCCGGTATGACAAGCGGCGATCTGGAGGGTTACAATACCGGCAGGAAATTCGGTGAGATGATTGGCATTGAAGTGGGGCAGGATGGTAAAATCACAGCTTCTTATGACAATGGACAGACCAGATTGCTGGGTCAGATCGCAGTGGCAAATTTTGCGAATCCTTCCGGTCTTGCAAAAGAAGGCAACAATTTGTATTCCGCAACCATGAACTCCGGTGAATTTGACGGTATCGGCGACGATATCACAGAAGGAGACGGCTCTATGGAATCCGGCGTATTGGAGATGAGTAACGTGGATCTGTCTTCCGAATTTACGGAGATGATCACAACACAGCGTGGTTTCCAGGCTAACAGCCGTATCATTACCGTATCCGATACTATGTTAGAGGAACTTGTTAACCTGAAGAGATAGCGGCCGGGATATAGCTGAAAAGAGAGGGACTTTCTTGTTTGTAAGAGAGAGTTCCTCTCTTTTTACATCGTAACGTAACAGATTCTTTGCAAAAAATTTTTGCAGTTTCCGCAGATGTATGATAAAATAATAAAGTCCCATGTTATCAAATTAAGATTTTATATTATGTAAGGTTACATATATAAGGTTACATATAGGAGCATACATATGATAGAGGTTACCA